>CAZIGT010000009.1:14276-25018 GCA_964538465.1 uncultured Thermoleophilia bacterium
GGCCTTCATCGGAACCGGTCAGCGCCAGCGCACGCAGCCCGGGCGTGTCGATGAGAAGACCCCCGCCGGGCAGCTGGATGAGCTCGCGGGCGACCGTCGTATGCCGTCCTCGACGGTCGCCCGCCCGCACCTCTCTGGTCGCCTGCCGCTCTTCGCCGAGCAGTGCGTTGATGAGTGTGGACTTGCCCGCGCCGGAGGGACCGATCAGCACGGCGGTCTTCCGATCGGCCACGTAGTCGAGCAGCGCATCGACGCCGGTCTGGCTCAGCGCGCTGGTCACAAGCACATCCACACCGAACGCGGCCGCTGCCACAGCGTCGCGGGCGGCGTCTGGCGCCGCCGAAGCGTCGGCCTTCGTGAGCACGACCACGGGCACGGCACCCGAATCCCAGGCGAGCGTGAGCTCACGCTCCACGCGGCGCACGTTCGGCGCCCCGTCGATCGGGTGCACGATGAAGACGGTGTCGATGTTGGCGGCCAGCACCTGGATCTGTGCCTGGTCGCCGGGGTCGCCGCGAGTGATCGCTCCGGCCCGCGGCAGGACCGTCTCGATGAACGGCACATCGGTTCCGCGTGGCGCCCGCACGGCCACCCAGTCGCCCGCGACCGGCAGGTCGGCGGGCCCGGCGGCGGCCTTCAGCAGCGCCGCCGACGGCTGCGCGCGGAACACACCGGTCGCCGCGGCCACCAGCGAGCTGCCGCGATCCGTGCGTATCACTCGGGCCGGCGCGACGCCCTCGCAGGAGCCGGCTGTCTCTCCACTGCCGACTCTTTCACCGAGGGTGGCGCCTTCGGCCGGGTCGCCGTCCGCGACCGAATCGAAGCTCGCGACGGCGCCGCCTTCTCGGCGGGCGTCGGGGCAGCCGTTGGCCCCCGCTCGCTCCGTCAGCCAGGCAGCGAAGAGCGCTTCCCAGCGAGCGGAGTAGCCGAGAAGCTCGAGTTCAGGGCAGTCGTGAGCGCAGGGCTCAGAGACCGAGGGGGATCTGCGATTCGAGATGTCAGACAACGCGGGTCCTTCCGACGAGGTGCCCGCGGACGTGTCAGACGCGGCGCACCGTGATGGAGACGTACGAAGGCAGGGGGGCTACAAGCGCCCAGGGCGCTATGGCAAGCATCTGCGTCGCCTCCTTCCAGTCGGTGTGCCGCGGCATTGGTAGCACAGTGTCGCTCGGCGTCTTGTGAAGCGGGGGTGGGGCCAGGACGCCCCACCCCCGCCATTGACGGGCGACCACGGCCGAGAGGGGGAGCATGATGGTCGCCGCCGGACGGCTCGTTGGCCGCCGTTCTTGCCGCTCGAGCGCATGCCGCGCGATTCACGCGCCGCCGGCGCGGGCATCGCACAAGCGCGGACCGCGCAGCACGCGGGCGCGGCTCACTTCCCAGAGGCGCCGCCCCCGTCCGCGCCGCCGCTGCCGGCCTCGGCCTTGAGGTACGCGATCAGGTCGTCGGCGATCAGCGGCACCACGTCGCCGATCATGTGCGGCATGAGGTTGTCCATGACCCGGGGCATGAGGTCCGGCATCTGCTCGGCCATGGAGTCGGGCATCGGCACCCTTGCGCGGACCAGCTCCAGCATCTTCGGCATGACCTTGGGCATCATGCCGGGCAGCAGCCGGGGGACCAGCACCGGGAACATCGGCTTCATGGCCTCGAGTGAGCCGGGCACCTTGGCCATGCCCTTCATCACGCCGCCCATGCCCATGGGCATGGCCTCGACGAGCTCCGGGAACATGCCGCGCATGACGTCGGCGAAGCCCTCCGGTGTCATCAGCTCGATCATGGCATCGAAGACCGCCCACTGCGCCTGCACCTGCGGGTTCGGGTCGGGGAAGTCGTAGCCCAGGGCCTCGGCGGTGAAGTGCGCCAGGTCGATGACCTCGACCTCGCTGCCGGTCTTCTCGCCGGCCACGCGCATCTGGAACTCACAGCAGGGACAGAGGGCCAGGATGGCGTCCGCGTCCACGCTGCGCGCCTCGCTGTGCTTCTCGCCCCCGATCATGTAGGCCACCTCGGGCTCCTTGATGAGGGTCAGCACGCTGGCGCAGCAGTGACCCTCCTCACGGTTGAACGGGAGCTCGCGGAAGTCGGCGTTCGGGTTGGCCTTGATGAGGTCGCGTGGGGGTTCGTACACACCGCTCACGCGACCGATGTGGCAGCTGTCGTGCCACGTCACCTTGACCTTGCCCTTGCCGTTGACGCGGGCCTTCCTGCCCTTCGCCGGGTCGCACTCCACAGTCTCAGGGATCACGAACTCACCACTCGCGAGCTTCTCGCTGAGCACCTCGCTGTAGTGCCTGGCCGTGATCCCATACTCGATGCCCAGCTTCTGGCACCACTGCGGGTAGACCTGGCGCCACATCATGTCGCAGGCGGGGCAGCTCGAGATCACCGTGTCTGCCCCGATGGCCTTCACGTTGGCGATGTTCGTGCGCATGACGTCCGCGAACTGGTCCCACTTGCCGGCCACCAGCATGGGCGTGGCGCAGCAGAGCTCCTTGTCGCCCAGGTAGGTGAAGTCGACGGCGGCCTCGTCGAGGATGCGCACCGAGGCCATGCCGATGTCGTTCTCCACGTAGCTGGCGGTGCAGCCGGCGAAGTAGACGTTCCTGGCTTGCACCCCGGGACCGTGCTTCTCCTTGAGGTCCTCGGGGAACCAGTCGGCCCGGTTCTTCCGGTAGCCGGCCCAGATGTCGCCTTCGGCGCCCAGGGCCGCGCTCATCATCTCGAACGGCGGGAAGGTCATTTGCCCGTCTTCGTGGATGAGCTTCCCGCGCAGCTTCATCCAGCTCGGCTCGATCGGCAGCGCCGCCGAGCAGCGCAGGTTGCACAGCTCACAGGTGGTGCAGACCATGAACGTGTCGACCATCTTCTGGTCCCAGTCCTCGCGGCCGGCCATGTACTCGCGCAGCCAGTACCACTTGCCGCGCGGGCTCTGACTCTCCCAGCCGCGCCCGTAGTACTGGTCGCACTGATCCACGCAGTAGCCGCACTGCGAGCACGAGTAGGCGTACCAGGCCACGTCCCCGGGGATGCCCTTCACCGGATCCCCGGGCCGCTCACCCACATCCACCGTCACGCGGTTGGCCAGCGCCCGGGCCTGGCTCTCGAACTTACCGGCGAACTCGATCATCGCCCCGGTGATGCCGGTGTCCAGCACCTTCCTGGGGTTGAGGATGCCCTTGGGATCGACTTGTTCCTTGAAGGCGCGGATGCGACGCACAGTCTCCGCGCCCATCACGTCGTCGACCTTGCCGCCGAAGTACATGCCGGTGGAGTAGGCACGACCGCCGTGCCTCTCGGCCGCCTTGATCACGCTCAGCGAGAGCGCGAAGACCAGGTTGTAGTTGAGCTTGCGCTCGTCGGCCGGGATGAAGCCCAGGATCACGGCCTCGGACTCACCGCTCGGCCCGCGCCGGACGATGACGCCTTCCTTGACGATCGGCTGCTCGATGACCGTCTCGATCTCGGCCATCGCGTCGCCCATCTCTCTCAGCGGCACAACGACCTCGCTGGGCACCAGGGACGGGCCGAGCCGCTTGACCACCATGAACTTGAAGCGGTTCTCGTACTCCTGCCAGGCGATCTCGTCGCTCAGCCGGGTGGCGTCGTGCTCCGCCAGGATCCTCGCCAGTCCCGCTTCGACCCGATCCTTGTCCTTGGCATCGGCGCACATGGTGAGGACGTAGCTCTTCGGCAGCTCGACATGCGTCTCTGCCGGGTGGCCGTTGTGCATGCGCACCGGCGCCTCGTTCTTGAGCTCCGCCATGCGTGGGTTGATGAAGCACATCGACCAGATGGGCAGATCGGCCGCCTCGATCTCCTCAATGATCCGCTGCAGGCACTTGGCCTTGGAGCAGCCTACGGACATCATGTGTGGCTCGAAGACCGGGATGAGCTTGACCGTTACCTCGCTGAGGAAGCCGGTGATGCCCTCGGCGCCGGCGATCAGCGCGAGGTCGTCACCGGCGAACTCGCGCACCTCGCCGCTCGGCAGCACCGCTTTGGCCCGCACCACGTTGTCGGCGACATAGCCGGCGCTGTACGAGCCTATGCCGGCGCCACCCTGACCCAGCCAGCCGCCCACCGTTGAGCTCGGATAGCTCGTGGGATAGAGCGGCAGCGTGAGGCCGTACGGCTTAACGGCGCGGTCGAGCTGCTCCCATGTGATACCGGGCTGCACCGTCGCGGTGCGGCCGTCGACGTCGACCGAAACCACGTCCTTCATGAAGTAGAAGTCGACGACCACACCGTTCTTCACCGGGACCACGCCGCCGTAGCCGGACGTCGCCTTGCCGCGCGGCGTGAGCGGGATCTCGTTGGCGTTCGCCCACTTGAGCAGGTCCGCCACCTGCGCCTCGCTCGCAGGCTGCACCACGGCGTCCGGAGTGGTGTCGCCGATGATCGGCTTCACCATGCTGGGCATGGCGGCGATGTCGTGTCCGTAGAGCTTCCGCTCAGTCTTGTCGAAGGTCACGCGCTCGCCGAACATGGCGGCGAGCGCCTTCTGCTGGGTCTTGCTGAGGCCTGCCATCGTCAGCCACGTCCTTTCATCGAAAGCTGCGTTGTTCGGTGCGGTGTCCCGGCGCCATGTCGAGGCTCTGCGCCAGGCGGCCCTGCGCGCGCAGTGCGTCCATGGCCATGGTGCGCAGCCGGTCCAGGGCCTGGATGATGCGCGCGTCTGCGAGCGAGTAGACGATCTGCTGGCCGTCGCGGTGGGTGCTCACCAGCGCGCGCTCGCGCAGCACCTTCAGATGGCGCGACACGGTCGGCTGCGGGGAGTCGAGCGCCTCTGCGATCTGAGTCACATTGCGCGAGCCGTCCGACAGCAGGTACAGGATGACGATGCGCTTGGGATCGGCGAGTGCCTGGCAGACATTGTCGTGCAGGAGGTCGGCTTCGACCTTGATGGACTCGTCCACGTCGCTTCCCTCCGCTTATCCGCATGTCCGCATGTCCGCATGTACACCCAGTATAGGCAGGCACCGGGGGCGCGAATCATCGCCGCCGTTGCACCTGCCTCTGAGGTCGCCGACGTCTCGATGCCGCGGTGAGGCGTGACAGGAGACGGCGGGCGTGCCCCGGACAGCACTCCTCGCCGGCTGTGGTATTATGAGCATATGCTTGCTACTCGACACGCCGCCGCCCCGATCCCGACCGCCCCGCAGCGCCGCGGACGGCCGCCGCGCCCGCGTTGCGTCGCCGCCCTGCCCTCGGTGGGCGTCTTCAAGCCTGCACGCATCCCGGCACGCGAGCTGAGGAGTGCGTCGCTGGGCGTCGACGAGCTCGAGGCCATGCGCCTGGTCGATGCCCAGGGCCTCAGTCGTGAAGGGGCGGGGCGGATCATGGCCGTCTCGCGCCAGACCGTCGGTCGCCTGCTCGAGTCCGGCCGAAGCACCACCCGTGCGTGCTCTGGCGGAAGGGCTGGCGCTGGAGATCGGCGGTGGCTCGTTCTGCCTGGGACCCGCCGACGACGGCTGTCCAAGAGGGCGAGACGGACGGGGCAAGGACGCTGTTGCCAACGAACCGGACGGGAGACTGATACTGATGACTGAGAATGATCGCTCCAGAACGAACACCCTGCGCGTCGCTGTGCCGTCAGAGGCTCCCGGGGGACTCGGGGCACAGACATCCACGCATTTCGGTCGCTGCTCGCACTTCACGATCGCCGACCTCGTCGACGGCCGGCCGACCGAGGTCGAGATCGTGGAGAACACGCCGCATCACGACGGCGGCTGCATGCGACCGGTGCTCATGCTGGCGGACCGCGGGATCGACGCCATCGTAGTCAACGGCATCGGCGGCCGCCCACTCACGGGCTTCAACCAGATCGGCGTGCCGGTGTACGCAGGACCCGGCGGCGACGTGGACGGCACTCTTGCGGCCTTCGCCGCCGGCGAGTTGCGGCCAGTGGGACCAGACAACAGCTGCCCGCACTGATGTCCCTCGGCCTCTCGGGGACCGTAAAGACCCGTTCGGCAGCGCTCGCGGAGATCCACCCGGACCCGCGTGAGCGGCCGGCGACGGGCTCCCGCACGGTGGCTGTGGTGTAACGGCTCAGACTCAAGAACCGAACATGCGGGGTCGATTCTGTGGACCAGATGGAAGGGCCCTCTTGGCCCGTCGCGAGGCGGCCGGGACGGCCCCCACCCGGGGAGCTGCCAAGCGCGGCAGGGTGGGGCCGTGCCGGCCGCCTCGCGTTTCCCCACAGCCCGCTCCCACAGACCACTCGGTTTCCCGCCGGCGCGCACACGGGTAGAAGCCTGAGACCCGAGCACACGAGCGCCAGGTTGACGTCACGGTGCCAAGGCAGGTAGAAGCCTCATCGTGCGCGTCGCAAGGGAGGGTCAGTGAGCACGCCGGAGTTCCGTTTCTCGCCGCGCCCCAACCATGCCCACGAGATCCACTGGCGCCCCTGGGGGGATGAGGTCTTCAAGGAAGCCCAGACGTCCGGGAAGCCGGTCCTCCTCTCGCTCTCGGCCATCTGGTGCCACTGGTGCCATGTCATGGACGAGACCGCCTACTCAGACCGGCGCGTCATCGACTTCATCAACGAGCACTTCGTCCCCACGCGCGTGGACAACGACCGCCGGCCAGACGTGAACCGCCGCTACAACATGGGCGGCTGGCCCACCACGGCGTTCCTCACCGAGACCGGAGACGTGCTCACGGGAGCCACATACCTGCCCACGGAGAACATGCTGGAGGCGCTGCGTCACGTGGACAAGGTGTACACGGCGCAGCGGGCGGAGCTGGTGCAGCGCGGCGTCAACCAGCGCTCGCGGATACTGCGCTCGCTGCGCAACGCCGCGCAGGCAGAGGAGCGCGAGCGCACCGAAGTCGCCGGGCCCGGCCTGGACGCGGAGGCTTCGGCCGCGGCCGCTGTCGAAGCGGACGCCGAACGGGAGGCTCGCGCGCGGGCGGCGGCCGCGGCCGAACCCGCCGGCGGCCCGCGGGAGACGGCAGCGACGCCGCGTAGCCCTCTCGTCGACACGCCGGCCGTCGAGGAGCAGCAGCGATGGGGCGCGGCTGCGATCGAAGAGGTAGAGCGGCAAGCCAAGGCGACCTTCGACCCGGTCAATGGTGGCTTCGGCGGCGAGCCCAAGTTCCCGCAGGCCGAGGTCCTCGCGTTCCTGCTCCTGCGGGCCGCCGTCTGCGATGACGAGCGTCTCGACGAGATCGTTCCCAGGACGCTCGACGCCATGGCGGACAGCGCCCTGTACGACCGCGCGGAAGACGGCTTCTTCCGCTACGCCACGCAGTGCGATTGGTCTGTCCCACACTACGAGAAGATGCTCGAGGACAACGCCAAGCTGGCGCGGCTGTACCTGGATGCCGCCGAACGGTACGGCGCGGTGGAGGGCCCTGCCGCCGGACTGACGGACCACAGGTACGCCGACGTCGCCGCCGGTATCGTCCGCTACCTGACGGCCGTCCTCTGGCTGCCGGGCGTCAAGGGCTTCGCCGGCAGCCAGGATGCCGACGAGCACTACTACAGCCTCGACCTAGACTCGCGACGCGAGATGGGCTCGAAGCCGTTCGTCGATCCCACCGTATACGTCGACTGGAACGCGCGGGCGGCACAGGCGCTGTTCAAGGCGGCGCTGGTGCTGGACAGGGTCGAGCTCGCCGATCAGGCGGTCGAGCTGCTCGATAGTCTCTGGGAGTCGGCCCACGGCCGGCACGGGATGGCGCATTTCCTGTCGCGTGAAGGAAAGCGGCTCGAAGCGGGTCCGGTCGACGGCATGCTCGGCGACCAGTCGTTGATGACGCAGGCGCTGCTCGATGCCTACGAGTGGACCGGGCGGCGCACGTACCTGGCCCGCGCCGAGGTACTGGCGGACTGGGTCGACGAGCATCTCACCGCCCCGGGCGTGGGCCTGTTCGACCGCGTGCGGTCCGTAGACTCCGCAGGCCTTCTCGCGCTACCGCGCGTGGCCTTCGATGAGAGTGCGGCCATGGCCGACGCGTGGCTACGTCTCGGCGCCTACTCCGGCGAGCTGCGGTACCGGCAGCGCGCGGAGCGCCTGCTCCAGGCACTCAGCCAAATGGTCGGCGACTACGGCCTGGCCGCGGCGCCGCTGGGGTCCGCGCTGCTGCGCTTCCTCACACCGCAGGTGCACGTGGCGATCGTGGGCCGGCCGGACGCACCGGAGACGCGGGCGCTGCTCAAATCGGCGCTGCGGGTGAGCGAGCCGCAGCGCACGGTGCAGGTCCTCGACCCGGACGCTGACATGGAGCGGCTCGTCCGCGATGGGTTCGCGATCGACGCCCCGGCTCAGGCCTACGTCTGCCGGGGCGTCGCCTGCCTGCCCCCGACGAACGACCCGGCGGCGCTCGCGCACCTGGCCGCCGGACGCTCCGGGACGGAGTAAGCGTGTCCGGCCGAGTGATGCCACAGAGCGCCGCGGCTGCGGGACGGCGTCTCGCGGTACGGCCGAACGCCGCCGGGCAGCGCGCATGCTGACCCTCTATCAGGCCGAATGGTGCGTGAACTGCCACCGCGTGCGACAGCTGCTCACGGAGCTCTGCCTCACCTACACCTGTGTCAACGTGCCCGCCCCGGGCACGCCGCGGGCCGAGCTGGAGGAGATCAGCGGGCAGAGCGAGATACCGGTGCTCGTGGACGGAGGCTCGGTGCTCACGGGTACCGACGCCATCCTGAAGCACTTACGCGAACACTATCCGGCCAGGGAATGCACACCGGAGCACCATGAGATCGGTGAGTTCCGCTATCTGAAGCTGTGCGAGGGGTCCACCATCGAGGTGCTCGAGCGCATTCGCGAGCTGCTCGCCGCGCACCGCCTGTGGATCGTCTCCGAGACACGGCTGCGGCTGGGGCGAGAGGGTGACTACATCCTTCTGCAGGCCGCCTCAACGGCCGTGTGGAAGCAGGTGGTGGCGAGCGATCCGGCCACGGTGGGCGCCGTCACCCTACACATAGGCATATGGCCGTTCCGCGGAGGCAGCGCCGTGAGCATCGAAGACCCGGTGGCCGGCGCCTGGCTCGCGGGGGCGCCCGACACCGTCCAGACAGCCCGCCGGGTCCGACCGCGGATCCGCAAGATCATCCAGGCCCTCTGACGGCCAGGCAGAGACCGTCCGAAGCCGCAACCGGCCGCAGAGCGCGCCCGTTCGCCGCTGCGGCCGCTGCCGTCGTTGCTGCGTATGCGGCCGGTCGCCGCCGCGCGGCCGGCGGCACGGGCGGCCCGTCAGTCCCACCGGAAGAGGCGCGCCGCCAGGAACGTGGCGACCACGAAGATCCCGCCCACGGTGATCATCTGCACTGTGTCGGCGCCACCCTCGTTCCACGGTTGCTCGAACGCCATCACCACGTGGTAGAGCGGCAGCGCCTGGCCCAGCCGCAACAGCCATTTCGGGAGCATCTCGAGCGGCGACGAGGTGCCCGAGAGGAACATCATCACGAACCACAGGATCAGCCCCAGGCCCTGCACCGCGCGCGCGGATGGGATCACGGCCGCCAGCAGCACGCCGATGGCCGAGAACATCGCCACGCTCAGGATGAAGGCCCCGGCAAAGGCGATGCCGTCCACCGGAGGCTTGGCCCCGTAAACGACCGTCCCCAGGATCTCCAGCAGCCCGGATCCGAGCACCCCGATGCCCAGACTCACCAGAAGCTGCGAGCCGAACACGCTCCACTCGGACACCCCGGAAGCGCGGTAGCGACGCAGGACGCCCCTCTCCCGGTAGGTGGCCAGGTGCACCGGCAGCGAGATGAGGCCGATGCTGGCCGTCACCAGAGCCATGTAGGCCGGCACGTACCAGTCGATGGGGTCGCGGCCCTTGACGAAATCCTCCATCACGCCGGCCGTGCGGAATATGCCGCCCAGCACGAGCAGCACCAGCATGGGCAGAAGGAACGTGAAGATGAGGGTAAGCGGCTCGCGCGAGAGAAGCTTGATCTCCACCCAGGTGAGCTTGGCCAGCATCTTCATGGCCACTCACCTCACGGGACCCTCGCCGCACGCGCTCGCGCTCGGGCATCCGAGGACTCGCCCCCGTCCCCGGCCACGCGACCGCACCGGGACGTCAGTGGAAGCCCCCCGCTCACCCGCGCCTGCGTCGCCTCCATCGCTCCCCTACTCCCGCATCGTGTGGCCGCAGAGCTGCAGATACGCGTCCTCGAGCGTGGGCTCCTCGAGGTGGAGGTCGACCGGAGCCATGTCGTGCTCGATCAGGGCGTGGGCGACGTGGGCCAGTACCGGACCGTCTCCCTCGACCTCCACGCGGGCGCCGTGCCGAGCTATATGGCTCACGTGCGGCACGGACCTCAGCCAGTCCAGCTCGCCTTCGGCGCAGGTGAAGACGACGCGCACGCCGCCGCCCTGCGCGGCGATCATCTCCTGCGGCGAGGCCGTCATCATCACGCGACCGCTCTCCACCACGGCCAGCCGGTCGCACAGCCGCTCGGCCTCGTCCATGAAGTGCGTCACCAGCACCACGGTGGCCCCGTGGTCGCGCATCTCGCGGATGAGGCCCCAGGCGATGCGCCGCGCCGCCGGGTCCAGGCCGGTCGTCATCTCGTCGAGGAACACGAGCTCCGGGCCGTTGACCAGGGCCAGCGCCACGAAGAGCCTTTGGCGCTGGCCCCCGGACAGGTTGTGGAAGCGAGTCTTGCGCAGGTCGGCCAGCCCCCACTCGTCCATGAGGATCCGCCAGTCCTTGCCCGTGTGCATGAGTGCGCTGAAGAGATCGAGGGCCTCCCACACCTTCATGTGATCCGG
>CAZIGT010000010.1:0-24903 GCA_964538465.1 uncultured Thermoleophilia bacterium
CCTCGCCTTCCTCGCCTTCCTGCAGGCCCTTCTTGAAGCCGCGCACGCTAGAACCCATGGAACGAGCCAGGCTCGGCAGCCGCGTGGCGCCGAAGAGCAGAAGCAGGATCCCGAGGATGATGAGGAGCTCCTGCCAACCGAATCCACTCACGATGGACCTCCCGTCAGTCTACCGATGTAGGTGAGTGCGTGATCGTCGTAGTGATAACGCTGAGCCGTACAGCCGCGATTGTCAATCCGAAGCCGGTCATGGCGCCCCGCTCTGGGCCTGGGCGGCGCGGCGGGCGGCCCGCCGCTCAGGCTCGAAGAAGCGCGAGATGACGATGGCGATCTCGTAGAGGAACACCAGCGGTATGAACATGGCCAGCATCGAGAAGGCGTCCTGGCTCGGCGTGGCGATGGCCGCCACTGCGGCGTTGATGAGGATGGCGTACTTGCGGTTCTTGCGCAGGAAGCGGCGATCGACGATTCCCATGCGCACCGCCGCGATGATGATGACCGGCATCTCGAAGACGGCGCCGAAGGCCACTAGGAACCACGCGACGAAGCTCAGGTAGTCCTTGGCGCGGTTCTGGACGACGAAGAACTGGTCGTTCCAGCCGAGCAGCACGCTCAAGCCCCGCGGCAGGACGAAGATGTATCCGAAGGCGACGCCCCCGAGGAAGAGCGCGCAGCAGATGAAGGCTACCGGCAGGATGTGCTTCTTCTCGCCGGGGGTGAAGGCGGGGCCCACGTATGCCCAGAACTCGTAGAAGATGAGTGGGGAGGTCACCACGACGGCCGAGTAGAGCCAGATCTGCAGGCTGACGAGGAACGGCTCGGTGGGGCTGAACGTGCTGATCTGCTTGAGATCGTCCGGCAGTGGGTGCAGCAGCAGCTGGAAGACCTGGTCGTTGAACACGCCGGCCAGGATCATGCCGGCGACGAGGCCGACGGCGACGATGAACAACCGGCGGCGGAGCTCATCGAGGTGCTCGATGAGCGTGAGGCGGTCGGTGGACTTGGTCACGACGCCTCCGTCTTGGCCGTCTGGGCATCAGGTACGTTCGCGGCCTCGGAGGCAGCGTCGGTGCCCGTCGCCTCCTCGCTGCTCTCGGCCTTCTTCGCCTTGGCGCCGGCCTTGGGCTCGCGCGCCTTGGCAGTGGCCCTGGGCTCATCCGCCTTGGCAGCGGTTCCGGGCTTACGCGTCTTGGCAGCCGTCTTGGGCTTGCGCGCCTTGGCCGCCGCCTTGGGCTCTTCCGCCTTGGCGCCGGGTTCGACCTGCGTTGCCGCGGTAGCAGCCTCTGCGGCCACGGCAACAGCTCCCGCCTTGGCCGCCGAATCGCCGGTCTCGGTCTTGGCGGGCTCCGCGGATCCGGCAGGTTCCGCCGCCACAGTCGTCTTCCCGGAAGCGCCCTCGGTCTCGTTTGACGCCACGGTCTTCTCAGATGTGCCCTTCTCCAGGTCTCCCTCGAGGTCGAGCGGGCCTATGTCGTCGAGCCCGAGCTGTTTGCGTACGTTGACCGTGTCCTTGGCCTTCTGCACTTCTGTGCGCAGGCTGCGCACGTCTTCCGCCACCTCGTCCAGCCCGAGTTCCTTCTGCGCCGTGGCGCTGGCGTTCCTGAACTCGCGGATGGCACGGCCCAGCGAGCGGCCCAGATCAGGCAGCTTGGACGGCCCCACGACCATCAGCGCGATGGCCAGGAGTATCAGGATCTCCGTAAGACCGATGTTGGGCACGGCACCGCCCGAGAAGTCGACAGGTACAAGCAGATGGTAGGGATGTGGGGCTACTACGTCAATTTCGTAGCGTCGACGTGCCGTCACGGCCTCGTCCACAGTGCGGAATAGGCATCAAACGTGCAGACGAAGTACCTGCAAAGCCGGGTTCTACTATGGTGAGCGTTGAGCGCCAGAGGTCGATTGTCGCTCCCGAGGGCCCCTGCTATAGTCCGCCCAGCAGGGCTCGGCGCATCGTCCGTCGTACGTCCCACGGCGGAGGCGCTCGAGCAGGGCCGGATCACTGTGTCCGCCATCCCGTTCCGGACCTGAGCCCAGGCGCCCCAGGGGGGAAGTGGTGAGCATCGCCCATCTCGCCGACTGGCCGTACGTGGCGACATTCCGGGCGGCAGGTGTGGCTCTCCTCCTCGTCTGGCAGAAGGATGCTCTGGGGCGGGCCTGATGCGATGAAGGTCGTCGCTGGGCTCATCCCGCTGCTCCCGTTCGCCGGCTTCCTCATCACGTTGGTGGGCGGTAAGTGGTGGCTGCGTCGTCGCCCAGAGGTCGTCCCGGCACTCGTATCGGTGGCCTCGTGGGCGCTCGGCGTGTACGTCTTCGCCCGGGTCTTCGCCGACAGGGAGGAGATGCTGCGCTTCACCTTCTTCTCGTGGATGACCTCCGGATCGTTCAGCGTCGTCTGGGGCTTCCAGATCGACGCTCTCACCGCGGTGATGCTCCTGGTCGTCGGCACCATCGGCATCGTGGTGCACGTCTATTCGATCGGCTTCATGAAGGACGACGAGGGCTGCTACCGCTTCTTCGCGTACCTCGACCTCCTCATGTCTGCCATGTACGTGCTCATCCTGGCCGACAGCTACCTGCTGATGTTCCTGGGCTGGGAAGGCGTCGGTGCATGCGCTTACCTGGTGATCTCGTTCTGGTTCAGCAAGAAGAACGCCGCACAGGCCGGCAAGAAGGCCTTCCTCGTCGATCGCGTCGGGGGCGCCGGCTTCCTTCTGGCCGTGCTGCTCGTCTTCCTCACGTTCGGGTCATCGCGGTTCGTCGAGGTGTTCCCGGCGGCCGGCGACGTCGGCAGCACCACCCTGCTCGGGATCTGCCTTCTGCTGTTCGCCGGCGCCGTGGCCAGGAGCGCGCAGTTCCCGCTGCATGTGTGGCTGCCGGACGCCGTGGGGGCCCCGGCGCCAGCCGGCGCCCTGATCCACACCGTGACCGTGACCGGCGCTGGTGTCTACATGGTCGCGCGCTCATACCCGCTGTTCAACGAGTCGGAGGCGGCCCTGTACGTGGTCATGGGCGTCGGCATGTTCACGGCCTTGTACGCCGCCCTGGTCGCGATCACGCAGAACGACGTCAGGCGCGTGCTCGCCTGCTCCACCGTCTCGTCGCTCGGCTTCATGTTCGTGCTGCTTGGGTCGGGCGGCTGGGTCGCCGGCGTCTTCTGCCTGCTCGCCCACGGCTTTCTCAAGAGCGTGCTCGTGCTGGGCTCGGGCTCGGTGATCCGGGCCATGTCCGGTGTGCGGGACATGCACCTCATGGGAGCGCTACGCAGGAAGCTGCCTCTCACGTACTGGACCATGATGGTCGGCTCCGTGGGCATGGTCGGTCTCTTCGCGTCTGCCGGCTTCTGGGCCCGGGACGAGACCGTGGGGTCGGGGTTCACGCACCACTACCACGTGATCTGGATCATGGGCGGCATCACGGCCTTCGTCACAGGCATCTCCATGTTCCGGCTGATGTTCCTCACGTTCCACGGTGAGAGCCGCGCGGCGGCGGAAGTGCAGGACGGCATCCACGAGAGCCCGGCGATCGTGACGGTGCCCCTTGTCGTCCTGGCCGTTTCCGCCGCGCTGGTCGGCGTCCTGGCCGTGTGGCCGCCTGACAATGGATGGACATACGAGTTCCTGCGGCCGGTCTTCTTCGACGTCGGGAGCGAGCCGTTCGGTACTCTGGGGCTCGCTCTCCTGCTGGTCTCGCTGGCGGTGGGGGCGGCCGGCGCCGTGACGGCCTGGTACCTGTACGTGGCCAGACCGCAGCTGCCCGGCCGCATCGCCGCCCGCGTGCCGTGGGCCTACCGCGCCTCGTCCCGCGGGTTCTATCAGGACGAGGCTCTCGAGAGGGCGATCGTCCGCCCGCTTCTCCGCTTCGCCGGCTGGCTCTTGACGTTCGTGGATGTCAAGGTCATCGACGGCGCCGTCAACGGCGCGGCCCGGCTGCCGGCCGCGCTCGGCCGTGCCCTGCGGCGCCTGCCGAGCGGGGGCGTCCAGATGTGCATCCTCGGCATCCTCGCAGGCGTACTCGTGCTGCTCGCCGTCATCGGGGTCTTCTAGGAGCGGGCGCGTGGGCTGGAGTGTTCAGATCGGCTTCCCGCTTCTGTCGGTGATGATCTGCCTGCCGCTGGTCGGCGGTCTGCTCATCCTGGCCGTCGGCAAGGGCCGTCCGCTGGTGTGCAGAGTGACCGCCCTCGCCACGACGCTCGCCACGTTCGTGCTCAGCGTCGTGATGCTGTTCGGATTCGAGTCGGAGCTGCCGGGCATGCAGTACGTGGAGGACACCGTGTTGGTAGAAGGCCTCAACGTGCGCTACGGCCTGGGCGTCGACGGCATCGCCGTCCTCCTGCTTCTTCTGACAACACTACTGAGCGTCGTCGTCGTCATCGCGGGCTGGAACCGTACCGAAGAGAGGGGGCGTGGCTTCTTCGTCTGGCTGCTGCTGCTCGAGACCGGCGTGACCGGGGTCTTCTGCTCGACCGACCTCATCCTCGTCTCCGTGTTCTGGGAGGTCGCATTGGTGCCGATGTACTTCGTCATCGGCACCTGGGGTGGTTCGCGGAAGACCTACGCAGCCGTCAAGCTTCTTCTGTTCGGCGTCATCGGCAGCCTGCTGATGCTGGCGGCGATCATCGCCGTGGCGCTCTACGCTCGCGGTACAGGCACGGGCCTCACGTTCAACGTCCAGGAGCTCAGCCGGATCGTCTTCCCCTACGACCTGCAGATGTGGGCCTTCCTCGCCTTCTTCCTGGCCTTCGCCATCAGGGTGCCCGTCTTCCCGCTGCACACGTGGCTGCCGGATGCCCAGGCGGAGGCACCCACGGCCGGGTCGGTCATCCTCGCCGGCGTCCTGCTGAAGATGGGCGGGTACGGCATGGTGCGCTTCTGTCTGCCGATGTTCCCGGACGTCTCGCAGGACGCCGTGCCGTACATGGTCGCTCTGTCCGTGCTCGCCATCGTCTAGGGCGCCCTGGTCTCGCGCGCGCAGTACGACCTCGAGAGGCGGGTCGCCTACTCGAGCGTCAGCCTGATGGGCTTCGTCACGGCGGGCATCTTCGCCGCCATCGCCATCGCCGGGAGCCCACAGGGCATGGAGGGCGCCATCCTGATCATGTTCAACCACGGCATCCTCGCCGGCGCCCTCCTCCTCCTGGTCGGGTTCCTCTGCGAGCGCACGCACACTCGCGAGATCGCCGACATGAGCGGCCTGGCCAGGCCCATGCCTATCCTGGCCGCGTTCTTCATGGTCTTCATGCTCGGCTCGCTCGGCCTGCCCGGCCTCAACGGCTTCGTCGGTGAGTCCCTCAGCCTCCTCGGCGTGTTCCACTACAGCCACGTATGGGGCGTGGTCGCCGCAGTCGGCGGCGTCCTGACCGCCTGCTACCTGCTCTGGATGTACCAGCGGGTCCTGTTCAACGACCGCGGCGACCTGGACGTGACACCGAAGCAGGGCCTGTTCGATCTCGGGTGGCGCGAGATCGCCTCGCTGTTCCCGCTGCTCGTGTTCGCCGTGTGGGTCGGCGTCTACCCGGAGCCGTTCCTGGACCTGCTGCATCAACCAGTGAGGGAGATCCTGGCCCAGACCGGACAGGCCGCCGGTGAGGCGCATCGATCGCTTCCTGGGGTCACCGATCTGCTGGCCCTGCTGAAGGGCCTCTTCTAGCAGTCGTCGGAGTCGGTGACGTCGCCGCGATGTCCGCGGCCGGCGCTCGCGCGCTCCTCATCGATCGTTGGCCGCAGGTGCTGGAGCTGGAGGCGAGGGAGGTCGCGCAGCGCGTCTCCGGCGGTGAGCGCCGTCTCCAGACACCGCAGCAGCTGCCGGGGGAACGGCCGTCACCCGCACGCTATAATGCTCGTCCGGCCGTGTGCCATCTGGGTCCTTCTGCGTGCCTGCAGCTCACGGCGCGGCACACGGCATAGCGACCCTCGATCGATAGGGCCAGCGTGAACATCCTCTTCGTCGGCGACGTGTTCGGCCGCCCCGGCCGCGAGGCGCTCCTGGAGCGCCTGCCGGGCCTTCTCGAGGAACGGCGCATCGACTTGGTGATCGCCAACGCCGAGAACGCTGCCAGCGGCGCCGGTATCACCTCGAAGATAGCCCGCCAGCTCCTCGACGGCGGCGTCGACGTGCTCACCACCGGCAACCATGTCTGGCGTCAGCGCGAGGTCTACGACTTCCTCTCGCGCGAAGAACGTATCGTCCGTCCGGCCAACTACCCCGCAGGAGCGCCGGGAAGGGGGCTGACGGTGGCCACGACCCGCGCAGGGGAACGGGTGGCGGTCGTGAATCTGTCGGGTGGTCTGTTCATGGATACGGGCGTGGGCCCGTTCCGCATCATCGACCAGCTGGTCGATGATGCGCGCGCGCGAGCCGACTACGTGGTGGTCGATCTGCACGCCGAGGCAACCAGCGAGAAGGTCGCCATGGGCCATCATCTCGATGGCCGTGTCACGGCGGTGATCGGGACGCATACTCATGTCCAGACCGCCGACGAACGTGTCCTGCCCGGCGGGACTGCATACATCACAGACGTGGGTATGACGGGACCGAGGGACTCCGTCATCGGCGTCCGCACGGATGTGATCCTGCGGCGCTTCCTCACGGAGATGCCGCAGCAGTTCGTGGTGGCCGATGCGCCGGTCCGTCTGGACTACGTCGTCGTCGTCGGCGCGCCCAACGGACTGGCCGTGCGCATAGAGCGCTGCGAGGAAACACTGGAAGACTAGGGAGGCATGGGCAGCCCCGGGGTAGACGAATGTACCACTAGAAACAGCCTGTTCAGGGGTACGCTGGTCATAAAGGGAATCGCCCCGCCCGCCGACGTTCTCAGTGAGAGTCGGTGGACGGGTCAGGCGCGCGGGAGTGCGCCCTGAGACTTCATGGAGAAGAAGACGAGCGGGTATGGCAAACGGCACGCTGGATAACTGGGCGCCAGACATCAGCCCCGTCGCCAAGATGGGGATGAGCAGTCGTCAACAGCCCACCGCTACATCGCCGTCGGCGGCGCGAACGGCCGTCGCCGTCGCCGCCGACGCCATCGCCCTGGCCCTGGCCGCTCTGGCCACCGGCGCCGTGGTCTCTCTCCTGGACGGCGCCCCCGGCATCCGTCGTGTCTTCCTGGCCTTCCCGCCTGACGGCCTGTCGGACGTCCTCTTCTTCCTCACGCTGATCCCGTACTGGCTGTTCATCCTCTACGTGTTCGGCCTCTACAAAGCCCCCGGGAGCAGCTTGCGCGGCTCCAGCATCGACGACTTCTCCAAGGGAGTCGTGGCGCTGAGCATCGGGAGCTGGTTGCTGGCCATCGTGCTCATCGTCGTCGAGCAGCTGCATGCTCCGTTGGCCTCGCTGGCCGTCTTCTGGGCACTGGCGTGCTTCGCGGTGCCGCTGATGCGCTGGGGTGCGCGCGCCATCGTCTGGCGGCGGCGGTCCTTCGGCGAGCGGGTGTTGATCGTCGGCGCGGGGTACGTGGGCCACACGGTGGCGGCCAAGATCGCCAAGCACCCCGAGTATCACATCAAGCTTCTGGGGTTCCTCGACAGCGGCGAGCCGACGCCCAACGGCAGCGGCCCCGAGGTGCCGGTGCTGGGCGGGCTCTCGGACCTGGAATGCATCCTGCAAGAATCGAACGTGAACCGCGTCATCCTCGCGTTCTCCCAGGCGGGCCATGAGGAGTACCTGACCATCGCCCGCATCTGCACCGAGTACAACGTGCGCGTCAACATCGTGCCGCGCCTGTTCGAGGTGCTGAGCTCACGGGCGGGCGTCGACGATCTCGAGGGCATCCCGCTTCTCGACGTGGCACAGGTGGAGCTCAGCCAGGTGAACATGCTGGTCAAGCGCGTCTTCGACCTCGTGGTGGCCGGCATCGGAGTCGTTGTCTGCTCTCCACTCCTTCTCGCGTTGGCCATCGCCGTCAAGCTGGACTCCCGTGGCCCCGCGTTCTATCGCCAGGAGCGCATGGGCCGCGACGGCAAGGTCTTCCGCATGGTCAAGTTCCGCTCCATGGTAGTCGGCGCCGACAAGCTGCGCGAGGAGCTGGCCGAGCGCAACGAGTACTCGGGTCCCATGTTCAAGATCAAGGAGGACCCGCGGATCACTCGCGTCGGCACATGGCTGAGGCGCACCAGCCTCGACGAGCTTCCGCAGCTCTTCAACGTCCTCAAGGGCGACATGAGCCTGGTGGGGCCGCGTCCGCTATGGGTCGACGAGGCCCAGCAGTGCCATGGCTGGACCAAGAAGCGCCTGCACATAACGCCTGGCCTCACCGGCCTCTGGCAGGTCATGGGGCGGAGCGACATCCCGTTCGACGAGATGGTCAAGCTGGACTACTTCTACGTCACCGGCTGGAGCCTGGGCTGGGACATCAGACTGCTTTTGGAGACGGTCCCCGCGGTTCTCGGCCGCAGGGGGGCGTATTGACGCGGGTCTACCTCGCCGGGCACACCGGGCTCGTCGGGTCGGCTGTGCTGCGCGCACTGCGGCGGCACGCCTATGAAGACGTCCTTGTGCGCGAAGAGACCCGACTCGACCTCACAGACCAGGCGGCGACCAGGGGTTTCTTCGCGAAGCAGCAGCCGGACGCCGTCATCGTGGCCGCCGCCAAGGTGGGCGGCATCCTCGCCAACTGGGAGCAGCCCTACGAGTTCATCGCGGTGAACCTGGCGATTGAGCTGAACGTCATCGATGCCGCCTTCCGTAGCGGGGTCCAACGGCTGATCTTCCTCGGCAGCTCCTGCATCTATCCTCGCGAGGCTCCCCAGCCGCTGCGCGAGGAGTACCTCCTCAGCGGTCCGCTGGAGGAGACCAACCGGCCCTATGCGCTGGCCAAGATCGCCGGCGTGGAGCTCTGCCGGAGCCTCAACCGCGAGCACGGCACCGACTACCTTTCATTGATGCCCACCAATCTGTACGGCCCGGGCGACAACTACGATCTCCGCACCAGCCACGTGCTGCCGGCTCTCATCCGCCGGTTCCACGAGGCCAAGCTGGGGCTGCCGGACGAGGACGGCCGTCCCCGTGCGCCCCAGGCGCCGGTCGTGCTCTGGGGTACGGGCACGCCGTTGAGGGAGTTCCTGCACGTGGACGATGTGGCCGAGGCCATAGTCTTCGCCCTCGAGAACGTGCCGGCCGCGACGGTCCCCGACGCTCTGCTCAACGTGGGCGTCGGCCGTGACCAGACGATCGCCGAACTGGCAATGCTGGTACAGCGGATCGTAGGCCACACAGGCCGCATCGAGTGGGATACGACCAAGCCGGACGGAACGATGAAGAAGCAGCTGGACGTGGGCCGCCTCACGGAGCTCGGCTGGCGGCCCACCATCGACCTTGAGGACGGCATCCGCGACGCGTACCGCTGGTACCTGGAGCACTGCACCGCGGCCGACGGCTCCTTCGTCGATCCGCGGGCCGGCGCGTAGCGAGGATCGGGGGGTCATGGCGAAGGTAGCGCTCATCACCGGCATCACCGGCCAGGACGGTGCCTATCTTGCCGAGCTGCTGCTGGACAAGGGCTATCAGGTCCACGGCATCAAGCGGCGGGCGAGCCTCTTCAATACGGACCGGGTCGATCATCTGTATCAGGATCCGCACGAGGCTCATGTGCGGTTCTCTATGCACTACGGCGACATGACCGATGCCACCAACCTCATCCGCGTCATCCAGGAGACGCAGCCGGACGAGATCTACAACCTCGCTGCGCAGAGCCACGTCCAGGTGAGCTTCGAGACCCCGGAATACACGGCCAACGCCGATGCCCTCGGCGCGCTGCGCCTCCTCGAGGCCTTGCGCATCCTCGACATGGGCGAGCGTACCCGGTTCTACCAGGCGTCCACGTCGGAGATGTTCGGCCTCGTGCAGGAGGTGCCACAGCGCGAGACCACTCCGTTCCACCCGCGCAGCCCCTACGGCGTGGCGAAGGTCTACGGCTACTGGATCACCGTGAACTACCGCGAGGCCTACGGCCTGCACGCATCCAACGGCATCCTGTTCAATCACGAGAGCCCCGTGCGTGGCGAGACGTTCGTCACCCGCAAGATCACGCGAGCCGCGGCGGCCATCGCTCTCGGTGTGGGCCGCGAGCTCTACCTGGGGAACCTGGACTCGTATCGCGACTGGGGCCACGCGCGCGACTACGTGCGCGCCATGTGGCTGATGGTGCAGCAGGACGAGCCGGGCGACTACGTGGTCGCCACCGGCGAGCAGCACTCCGTGCGCGAGTTCACCCTGCGAGCCTTCGCCGAAGTGGGGCTGCATCTGTCCTTTCGTGACGACGGCCCAGACGAGGTCGGCGTGCTGGAAGCGGTTGACGAGGGTCTCCTCGCCAAGGCGCGCAACGGCTACGGCCTGTCACCGGACGACCCGGCCGGCGAGGAGTACCTTAGGCCGGGTCGCGTGCTTGTGCGCGTGGACCAGCGGTACTTCCGGCCCACCGAGGTCGCCACGCTGCTCGGCGACGCTACGAAGGCGCGCGAGCGCCTCGGCTGGCGTCCCGAGGTGTCCTTCGACCAGCTGGTCCACGAGATGGTCTGGCGGGATATCGAGCTGGCCCAGCGCACCGGTCTGCTGACTGGCAAGGGCTTCGCGGTCAACGAGCCGCGAGAGTAAGGCCGCGCGCCTCCCGCGCGGCCGTGCTGAGCGGCCCGTTGCGCGTTACGTACCAGCAGCGCCCTCGTCAGTGGGAGAGCCTTCGCGCCGGCGCCACCAGGCCACGCCCGCAGTCCTCGCCTTCCGGCGGGGGCGCCCGATGCGGGCCAGGCGCACGACCACGAGCACGAACAGCGCCAGCAGCGCCATGTTCCGCACCGTCAGCCACAGGATGGCCGGCGTCTCCAGATAGACGAGTCCCCAGTACTTGCCGGGGAAGTTGATCTGCGTGAGAAGAAGGGTGAGGAAGCCCAGGCCGCCGACCCAGACGTCCTTGACCACGACCACCGCCACGAAGGGCACGAGCCAGACGAAGTACTGGGGCGAGAGCACCTTGCCGAAGACCAGCCAGGCGAGCAGGAACGCCAGCGCCGCGAGGGGTATGTCGTCCGGGTGCTCGCGCAGGGTGTGCCGGCGTCTCAGGACCAGATAGGTCACGAGCGCGAGGGAGGCGAACGTGAGGAACGTGGCGGCGGAGGCCGCCAGTCTGGAGCCGGTCGCCTCTATCCCCTGTGAGCCGAAGGCCGTGACGATCTTCAAGCTGGTGCGGTGCAGCGCCTGCCCGATGAGGAAGGGCGTGGAGAGGACGCTCTCGATCTGGAGCGGCCTCTCCATGTGGTAGCTGAAGATGTGCCACACGCCGCGGGGCGACATGGCCAGGTAGGGGATGAACGGCAGAAGCGCCGTGACCCCGAACCCTGCCAACGCCGCCCACACGCGTCGCTGCCTGCGGGCGAGCAGAAGGACGAGGGGCAGCAGCACGACCGGCGTGAGCTTGAGCGCGAAGCCGATGCCGAGCGCCATCGCGGCGGGCAGCGGCCTGTCCAGGCAGACGAACAGGAGCGCCGTGATCATGCAGAGGGCCACGGCGATGTCGAAGCGGTTCTCGACGATGGTACCCACTGCCGCCATGGCAAGTGCGCCGCAGGCGGCGGTGACCCAGGCACGACGCCCCGTGGGCCACAGGACCACGCCGATGAGAGCTACAACGATGCCCACGGCCAGCGAGAAGCCGTACATCAGCACACTGAACCAGTGCGTGTACGCATCGTAGTCGCTGGAGTGACCGGGGAGGGCGAAGATGGCCGGCGCCAGCGGCGGGTACTCGAGCTCGTAGTCCCGGTAGGGCAGCAGGCCCTGCTTCATCACCTGGGCGTGCTCCTGGTAGATGCCGATATCTGAGACATCGTGCTCTCCGTACCAGAGGTTGGGGTAGAGCATCGAGTAGACGCACGTGATCAGCGCGACCGCGAGCGCCACCGGCACCATCGCCCGCCACAGGAAGGCTCCCACGCCGCGGTCCGGCATCTTGCCGTGCGCGTTCGGGGAGTCGGCTCCGGGTGCCTGAGCGGCCGGCGTTCGACCGGTCTCGGTGATCGAGTGCGTGCCGTTCGAAGTCACAGGGTGTCTGGCGGGGTCTCGTGACGTCGCGGAAGAGCCATGGCCTCTGTCCTCACCGGAACGCCCAGAACTTGCTGCCGAGGAAGTTGAAGGGCATCACGCACCCTATCGCCAGGAACTGGCTCAGGTGCTCGCCGATGCCTGCCCAGCTGTGCAGAGCCGTGTAGAAGAAGACGTTGAGCCCCAGGCCCACGCAGCTCACGATGAAGAAGCGGCCGAAATGCACCATCACCGGTCCCGTATGGCGGAACGTCCAGCGCCGGTTGAAGTAGTAGTTGCTGACCACGGCGACGCAGAAGGCCACGCCGCTGGCGATCTGCTCCACGATCAGGGGGCGAGTGCCGGCCGCCTTGACGTAGAGATAGATGATGAGACTGAAGACCCCCAGGTTCACCAGCGTGCCGCTGCCGCCCACGATGGCGAACTTGACGAACTGCCGTAGCCAGTGTGGCAGCCCGGCGACGAAGGCGGGGTCGTCTGGTTCCGGCTTGTCGCTGGGAGCGTCGGCGGGCGCGGCGGACGAAGCGGGCGCGGCGCTGGGTGGAGCGGGAGTGCTAGCGCGTGGGGCGGAAGCGTCGGTCTGCGCGACAGGAGTGCCGGCGGACGGGGCGGGTGCGGGCGAGGGCGCCGGCGGCTCCGCGGAGGTCTTCCCGGGGTCCTCGGGGATGGGTGGGCGCGGCTCGTCGCTCATGTAGCGCCCGCAAGCTCCGCCAGCGTACCGGTGAAGGACTCGAACGGCCGGTAGGAGATGCCGTCGCGCGCGCAAAGCTCGGCGAGGCGGCGGC
The DNA here is from genome assembly GCA_964538465.1 of uncultured Thermoleophilia bacterium. Classification (GTDB taxonomy): domain Bacteria; phylum Actinomycetota; class Thermoleophilia; order UBA2241; family UBA2241; genus UBA6103. Next base: position 12,816 of record CAZIGT010000010.1, read on the forward strand.
GCGCGAACACGACCTCGGCTTCGCGCGCCAGGCAGTAGTCGCCCTCGCCGTCGCCGAAGACGGCGACCCGTTCGCGCGGCCTGCGCAGCGACCTCAGCACGCTGCCTTTGCAGTGACGACAGCGCTCGCACGCCAGCGCAAGTGCGTTGAAGCCCACGTCGTAGCCGGTCTCCGGGTCGCCGAGCAGCTCGCTGGCGTGCAGTTCCACCGGCGGCAGGCCCTCCCGCGACCAGACGGCCTCTATGGTCTCGCGCAGACCGTCGCTGACCACCGCGACGCGCGCGCCGGCGGCCAGCAGGCCGTCGAGGAACGCGTGGAAGCCCGGCCGCAGACGGGACGACGCCACTGCCAGGTCGAACAGCTCGCGACGCGGCAGCCGCAGCAGCCCGATCTGACGGCGGAACGCCTCGCTCGGGCTGATCTCGCCGCGCAGCATGGCTCGCTCGCTCTCTCGCCAGGCGTCGCCCGTGGCATGCTGCAGCACCACCTCGTTGCAGTCGTCCACGGTGATGGTGCCGTCATAGTCCAGGATGACGAGCAGTCGCTCGAAGTGATCGCCCACGGGCCGTCCCTCTCTGGTGGCGGTCGGACACGCGGTCTGCCGACCCGGGCGATTCTAACCTGTCTGGTAGAATGAACCGCCCCCCCGAAACCGAGTGGTGATCCCTTGGCTGACGAAGCAAACGCTGCGGGCCGCCCCCGCTTCTGCGAGATCCCGGCCCAGGCCGACTTCCCTTCTCTGGACGCCCGTATCCTGGCCTTCTGGAAGGAACACGACGTCTTCCACAAGAGCCTGGCCCTGCGAGAAGACGGCCCCCTGTTCGTCTTCTACGAGGGGCCGCCCACGGCCACCGGCCGTCCCGGCGTGCACCATGCTCTGTCCCGCGTGTTCAAGGCCATCTATCCACGCTACAAGACCATGCGCGGCTACCGCGTGCCGCGCAAGGCCGGCTGGGACACACACGGGCTACCGGTCGAGCTCGAGATCGAGCGCCAGCTCGGCATCAACGGCAAGGAGCAGATCGAGGAGTACGGCATCGCCGAGTTCAACCGGCGCTGCAGGGAGAGCGTGTTCACGTACCTTGAGGACTGGGACCGGCTCACCGAACGCGTCGGCTTCTGGATCGACCTCGACGATGCCTACCGCACGCTCACCAACGACTACATCGAGACGGTCTGGTGGTTGCTCAAGCAGATCGCCGACAAGGACCTGCTCTACGAGGGCTTCAAGGTCGTCCCCTACTGTCCGCGCTGCGGCACGGCCATCTCGAGCCACGAGGTGAGTCAGGGCTACAAGGACGTGGAAGAGCCGAGCGTGTACGTCCGCTTCCCGCTGACCGCCGCGGCGGCGGAGCGTGTGGTGGGCGTGCCGGACACACCCGTGTCCCTGGCGGTCTGGACGACTACCCCGTGGACACTGATCAGCAACGTTGCCGCGGCCGTATCACCGGAGATCGACTACGCGCTGGCCGAGAGTCGTGGCGAGTGGTTCGTGCTGGCCGCCGACTTGGTCGAGACGGTCCTCGGGAAGAAGGCGCGCGTGGAGAAGACGTTCGCCGGCCACATCCTGCTGGGGCTCGACTACCAGGCTCCGTACGGGTTCGTGACCCCAGAGAAGCGCGCTCACTACATCATCGCCGGCGACTTCGTGACCACCACTGAAGGTACCGGCATCGTCCACATCGCGCCGGCGTTCGGCGAAGACGACATGCGGATCGGACTGGAGAACGACCTGCCGGTGATCAACGCGGTCGACCTGCAGGGCGAGTTCATCGCGGCCGTCACGCCCTGGGCTGGACAGTTCGTGAAGGACGCCGACCCGCACATCATCGCCGACCTCGACGAGCGTGGGCTGTTGCTGGCGGAAGTCCCGTACGAGCACAGCTATCCGTTCTGCTGGCGCTGCGACACGCCCCTTCTGTACTACTCGAAGGCCACCTGGTACATCCGCACGTCGGCCGTCAAGGACCAGCTTCTGACCGCCAACGACGCCGTCACCTGGCATCCCGACACGATCAAGTACGGCAGGTTCGGTGACTGGCTGGAGAACAACGTGGACTGGGCACTCGGACGCGACAGGTACTGGGGCACGCCGCTGCCGGTGTGGCGCTGCACGTGCGGTCACTGGCACTGCGTGGGCAGCGTCGCCGAGTTGCGGGAGCTCGCGCTCGAGGCGCCGCCGGAGGATCTGGAGCTGCACCGGCCATACATCGACGAGGTGCAGCTCCGTTGCCCAGAATGCGGCGGCGCCATGACGCGCGTGCCCGAGGTCATAGACGCCTGGTTCGACAGTGGCTCCATGCCGTTCGCGCAGTGGCACTACCCGTTCGAGAACGAGGAGACGTTCCACAGTCGCTTCCCGGCCGATTTCATCGCCGAAGCCATCGACCAGACGCGCGGCTGGTTCTACAGCCTGCTGGCCATAGCCACCCTCATAGAAGGGCGCAGCTCGTACAAGCGCGTGCTCTGCCTGGGGCACATCCTCGATGCCGAAGGCCAGAAGATGAGCAAGAGCCGCGGTAACGTGGTGCTGCCGGACACCATCCTCGACAAGCAGGGCGCCGACGCCTTCCGCTGGTACCTGCTTACGGTCAGCAGCCCCTGGTTCCCGCGCCGCTTCTCCGCCGCCGCCGTGGACGAGGTGGTGCGCAAGTTCCTGCTCACCGTGTGGAACACGTACAGCTTCTTCACGGTCTACGCCAATATCGACCGTTTCGACCCGGCCGCGGAGAAGGTGCCGCTGAAGGAGAGACCGTTGCTCGACCGCTGGGTCATCGGCGAGCTCAACAGGCTCGTCGGCAAGGTGACCGAGGGTCTCGAGGACTACGACGCCACCAACAGCGGCCGCGCCATCCAGACCTTCGTCGACGATCTCTCGAACTGGTACGTGCGCCGCAGCCGGCGCCGCTTCTGGAAGAGTGCGCACGACCGCGACAAGCTGGCCGCCTATCAGACGCTGCACGAGTGTCTCGTGACACTGGCCAAGCTGCTGGCGCCGTACACGCCGTTCATCGCTGAAGACATGTACCGCAACCTGGTCGCTGAGGCGGCTGATGCGGGGATCTCGGGTGGGGCGGCGGATGCCACGACCGGCGGCGCGGGCCGCAGGACGACCGCGCCGCCTGAAAGCGTGCATCTGTGCGACTGGCCGGCGGTCGACGAGAGCGCCATCGACGAGAAGACCTCGACGGCCATGGCCGCGGCGCGGCGGGTCGTTGAGATGGGCCGCGCCGCCCGCAACGCCGCTGCCGTCAAGACGCGCCAGCCGCTGGCTGAGGTCGTCGTGTTCGTGCCGGCGGCCGAGCGTCAGGCGTTGCTCGACCTTCAGGACATCATCGTGGACGAGCTCAACGTCAAGGGGCTGCGCCTCGTCGAGACGGCCGATGAGCTACTCGGCCACCAGATCAAGCCGAACCTCCGGGTGCTGGGGCCCAAGCTCGGCAAGCGTCTGCCGGAGGTGCAAGCCGCGCTGCAGGGTCTCGACCCCGCTGCCGCGGTCGTCTCTCTGCGCGACGTGGGGTCGCTCGACCTGACTCTTGCCGACGGCGAGGGGCTCACCCTGGCCGCCGACGAAGTGCTCGTCGAGACGACGTCGCCCGAAGGCTACAGAGTGGAGCAGGAGAACGGTCGCACGGTCGCGCTGTCGGTGGTCGTCGACGAAGCCCTGCGCGAAGAGGGCATGGCGCGCGAGCTCATACACGCCGTGCAGCTCGCGCGCAAGAACGCGGGCCTACGTATCGAAGACACCATCGAGCTCGCGCTCGAGCTGCCGGGCGAGTTGCGCGAGCTGGCGGAGCGTCACGCCGCCGTCATCAAGGCCGAGACGCTGGCGAGCTCGTTCTCGATAGACGGCGGCGAGGGTCTCCACAGCGAGCGGGTCCGCGTCGACGGGCACGATGTCGGCATCGCCCTCACGCCCAGCGGCACCATCTTCACGGTCTCCTACCGCTGACACAGGGGCCGCCCGCCACGACTGACGCGGCTCGCGACCGGTACCCGCTCTCGGCGGCCGGGGGATCGCGCCCAACGTCGGCGTCGGCGCCGATGCGACCGGTGCCTCTGTCCTGCGCTCGCCGGACCGAGTATCCTTGCTGGTGGGGAGGTTGCGGCGACTTCGCCGGCAGTCTCGTTGAGAGCAGGAGGCACTGCACCGTGAGCCGAGACGACGATCCAACAGTAGGACCGATCGTCGAGCTGGCCGCCCCGGCAGCCGACGATATCTGTCTGGACTACGGGACCGGGGTAGGCCGCGCGGCGTTCGCCGTGGCCTCGTCTGTCCGTCATGTGGAGGCGGTCGACTCCGATGCCGAGATGCTTCGCGAGGCCGAGCGTCTGGGAAGGGAGCTCGGCCTCGGCAACATCGAGTATCGCCAGGCCGACCTCCTGGCTCTGCCGTATGTGGCGCCCACCTTCGACCTGGTCATGTGCCGTATGGTCCTGCACTACATGCGCGAGCCTGTGGCGGCTTTGCGGGAGATGAAGCGGGTCCTGACGCCGGGCGGGCGTATCGTCGTCTACGAGGCGCTGGTCGGCGAGGTGACGGATCGCTACTTCAACGAGCTGGCGCGCCTGCGCGAGCCGAAGCATTGGCGTCACTATCGGGCGGAGGAGTACGAGGAGCTGTTCCGCGATGCCGGGTTGCGCGAGGTGGCCCGCGTCCAGGTGAGGCGCAGCGTCGACCTTGACGCCTGGGCGGAGGCGGCGCTCTCATCCGCTGACGACCTGCGCATCATCAGGGAGCGCCTGCGCTCGTATCCGGTGGCTGTGCAGGTGGCCATGGACGTGGCCTACGCCGACCGCACGGCCGCATTCTCCTACGACGTGCTGGCGGTGCGCCTGGAGGTGTGAGCCTCTCGGCGGGTGGGGCGTTCAGTGCGCCGTGGGCGACGGCGAGGCCGGCGAAGACGTCGTCGGAGAGGCCGTAGTCGCCGTCGCGAACCGGTAACAGTACCCCAGGAACGCCGGCACGCTGTATCCGCTCACGCTCCGCATGGGCATGGCGCGCAGGATGCCGGCGAGATCCTGGACCACGGCATCCTGCGCGTGTGAGGGGTCATCGAGAGCGGCAGTCACGAGACCCACCCACCCGGGACAGATGTTGCGGCCCAGCACACCCGGGATGTTCGCCTTGGTGCGCGCCCGGTGGGGGTTGGCGAGAATGGTGACCAGGCGCCTGCCGGGGTAGTCGGTGAACTGCTGGCTGATGAGGTAGACGGTGCCGGAGCGATCGTAGGCCTCCATGGGATGGTCTGCGTCCACCCACATCCCGCGCAGCGTGTTGACCGCCTGCTGGATGTACCAGTCCGAGAAGACCGTGCCGCGCTCATGACACTCGGTGATGAGCGCCACGTACGCATTGAGGTGCGAGGTGTCCGAGGGCGCGCAGAACGTGTGGCCGTGGCCGTCCGTCATGCGACGTCCCCATGTCTCCAGGCCGGCCCATGCCTCGTCGGTGGTGTTCGCCTGCACGCAGTCGAGCGAGGTGAGCAGCACCTCACCTTGAGGCATCTGGGCGGAGAAGCGGTTGATGGCCCGGCGGATGCGCTTCGTCAGCACCAGGCCACGACGCCGAAGCTGCCGGTCGTTCAGCACCAGGCCCAGATCGAGCAGTGTGAGCGCGTTGCGCGGCGCGATCTGGCCCGACCAGACGTGGGTGCCGTCGTGCGAGGGATCGAAGGCGATCCTGTAGTGCGGGTTACGCACCACGTTGCGGACCACGGTCGCCGCCACCGCGCGCACCCGCTGCCCGTACACCGCGCGCAGCGCGGGGTCGTTCCACACGCGGGCACACAGGCGCGCCACGACCCAGGCGGCGCGCGAGGCGGCGTCCGTGTTGGCGATGGCGGCGCGGAACCTACGGCTGTTCCACGCCGTGTAGAAGGTGGCCGGCTGAACGACCCATTCCTTGTAGCGGTCTCGCTTGCGGTCGTAGTCGGCGAAGTAGGCGGAGGCGTCGTTGCCGTTCAGCCCAGTCAGCTTCTCGCAGTTGGCGAGGGCGCGCTCGATGCAATCGACGGCACGCTGCGACCCGCCCTCGCCGAGTGCCACGAGCGATTCGTGGAGGGCCATGTACGGCTCCACGTGGCGCCCGAAGAAGTACACGAAGGCGCCCTGACCCCAGGCCGGCTCTTCCTGCATGAGCTCGTCGAACAGCGCGAGGACGCCCTCGCGGCCGAGCGACTCCACGGTGGCCTCGGCCGGCACCACGCGGAAGGTTTGGCGCTCAAGAGCGCCCGGCCATGAGCGGCGCACCGTCGGCCGGCTGCGTTCGTCGCTCTGGGCGAGCGAGATGGTGGCGAGTGCGGTGGCGCCGACCGCGATGACGGCGACGGCCACGGCGCCGATCGCCGTGAGCACACGGTCGGCGCGGCTGGCGGGCCGGCCGGCCGAGCGCGAGAAGAAGACCCGCGGCCGTCTTCCTGGGGCCCACGGCCGCCTCACCGGGAGCCCTCCTGGGCTGGCCCGATCATGACCGTCGACGAGCCGGCCGGCAGCTTCACGGTGCACGCGTCCGCGCTAACGGGGAGAACCTGCGCGTGTCCGTTCACAGTCGCCATGACCTCGCTGCCTGTGCCGGGGCAGGGGATCGTGAGCCAGAGCCCCACCCGGCTGCTGACGCGGATTTCGCGCGTGCTCACGATCTCCGCCCACCAGAACGACGGCGAGCTGCGCACGCGCTGGACGGAGTAGCCCCAGAACTGCGCCTGGCTCATGCCGCTCACGTAAACCAGGTGCTGTGGCGGCGAAGAGGCCCTAGCCACCCACTCGCCGTTCGGCCGAAAGCGCTGCAGCATCTCCTCCAGGCCCTTGCCGGCGCGGAACGCCACACCGTGCCCCGCTGCCGTTCGCACTTCGACCACCTGCGGTGCGGCGCAGACTGCGCAGATGCGCCGGTACAGGGCGCCGGTCTGGGTGGTCGCCTGGTTGATCACGCGCGTATCCAGCGGGCTCCACCACAGCTGCAGCGGGACTCCGGCTGTGGCCAGGGTGACGGCGTAGGTCTGCGGGCTGCGCACCCGGTAGGCGAACGCCGCCTGCCTAGGCGTGCCGCCCATCTCGTGGCGCATGCGGCGCTGCACGCCGCGACCGCCGCGCGCAGAGAGCAGCACCTCCCTGTACCGGGCGCTGAGATCGGTGACGCCGTCGAAGGCGGCCACGCCGGCGAGCCTGTCCGGGTACCGGGCGGCCAGGCAGAGTACCTCCTGGGCGCCCATGCTCACACCCACGGCGTACAGGCGGCTGTCGTCGAAGACCGCCGACGGCACGGCCGTCTGTACCAGGTCCGGCAGCCGCATGAGGTCGTAGAGCTGGCCGGGCGCGGCCCACGAGTTGTATGCCTCACGGACGCCGGCGGAGTCGGCGCAGACCACGGCGAAGCCGATATCGGTGGGCAGGCTTCCCCAGCGTTGCGCCACCACGGTCGCCGGCATGTCCCGTCCGTGCGCTGCGATCACGCACGGCAGCGGCCCCTGTTCGGCGGAGTAGCCCGCTGGGAGCAGGACGATGGCCCGCCGCAGGGCGCCGTTCCAGGCACTGTAGTCCACCTGCCACGCTTGGTTGGGTGGGAATGCGGCCGGCACGGCGGCAACGGGGATGCCGTCGGCGAGGGCAGTCGCGGGGAAGGCGGCAACGGGAGTCCCGGCGGCGGCGGGCGCAGCGGCCGGGGTCATGGCTGGGGTGGCCGCATCCACGCGCTCGTTGCTGCGCCTGCCGTCTGTGGCGGCCGCGTCGATGGCCGTCGCGGCGGTCGCATGAATGACCGTCGCCGCGAGGCTCACCGCAACGGCGAACGCGATCGCCGCAGCCGTGAGCGGCATGCGGCGGCACCGCGGCACACACCGACGGCTTCGGAGCGGAAGCGGGAGGATCTGTGCGGGTAGTCTCATCAGAAGACCTCCCGGCATGGTATCAGCGCCGCTGAGGGGGCGCCAATGAAGTGACGCCCGAGCGGGCGGCCCGGCCGCCCGCGCTTGATGCGACCTGAGTCCGATGCTACCTTGGCGGCGAGATGGCGGTTCCTGACCACACTCCCACACGCCTCGTGGCGCGTCGGCGTGCGCGCGTCGCACGCGGCGCGTGCCGTGGGATCGCCCGCTGTCCGCTGGCGGCGCTGCTGGCGCTTCTGCCGACCGCTCTGTTTCTCACGGCGCTGCTCGCCCTGCCGTCCGTGGCCGCGGCAACCGGCCAGCTACCTACGCCGGGCAAGGTCGAGACCGGCCGCACACGAAAGGTCGACCTCATCATGCGCTTGCCCTCGGCGCCGCAGACGCTCGTCTTCGGCTCGTCGCGCGGCCTCAAGTGCCCGCCGGGACTACTCACGAAGCTCACAGGGCGGCGCGCGTTCAACGCGGCCATCTCGTGCGGCCGCCCCATCGATGAATGGTGCTATCTGGAGCTGCTCAAGGAACGCTTCCCGGGGTCGGACTACAACGCCCTCTGGATGCTGGACGTGGAGCAGCTGATCCAGGGCAACCGCACGGCCGTCACCAAGGTGCCGGACGACCTGCTGTGGGAGCCTCGTCTGTCACGGTATCTGCCGGACTTCCTGCAGGTGATGCCGCCGAACTACAAGGACCCCAAAGACGACGACCAGATCTACACGCGCTGGGGCTGGCTCAAGTTGAGCCACTACGAGGTGAAGGAGCGGGAAGGCATGACGCTGGGCAAATGGATGCCCAGCACCCTCAAGTACTTCGACAAGAAGTATCCGCGCACCCCGCCGCGCCTGGCCTATTCCCCGTGCTACTACTTCGTCGAGTGTGTGAAGCAGTTCAACGCGTGGGGCCACACGCCCGTCGTGGTGCTGTCGCCCTACTACTGCAAGCTGCTGTCGTTCATCCGCAAGCAGGGGTGGGACGACTGTCGCGCGGACGTGGTCGCTTGGCTGCGCGAGCAGCAAGAGCAGGGGCTGGACTTCGTGTTGCTGGACTTCTCGCGCCCCCGCTACTTCGGCGGCGACCCTAAGGCCTTCTTCGACGGCTATCACATGCGCAACGGGCTGGCGGCCACCGTGGTGAGGGAGGCCGTCAAGCGTAGCGGCGACGCACTTAGGAAGTAGGGGGGCGCCCCGCCCCGTTCACGCCAGGAACTCGGAAAGCTCCTCGACGAGCTTGGCCTTGGGCAACGCGCCTACGATGCGCTTCTGCACCTTGCCGCCCTCGAACGCGAGCAGCGTGGGCACGCTCATGACTTCGTAGGTCTGGGCGATGCCCGGATCCTCGTCCACGTTGAGCTTGAGGAACGTGACGTCTGGGTTCTCGCGCTCCAGATCCTCGAGGACCGGATCGATCATGCGACACGGCCCGCACCATTCGGCCCAGCAGTCGACCAGCACCCTGCCGGGCACGTTGAGCACCTGGTCTGCAAAGCCGTCATGGCTGATGGCGTCCACACGTCCCTCCTGGATAGAACACCGGTGGCCGGTATCGTCAGAGTGTATCGAGGTCAGTCAGAGTGTATCGAGGTACTTGTCGATCTGGACAGCCGCCAGGGCCCCTTCGCCAACGGCCCAGGCGATCTGCTTGAGCGGTGAGGTGCGGGCGTCGCCGCAGGCGTACACGCCCACCTGCGACGTGCGGAGCTCGGTGTCGGTGACGATGTATCCGTCCGCATCGAGCTCCACGACCCCCTGCAGGAACCCGGTGTTGGGCACCTGGCCCACGAAGATGAAGACGCCGTCTACGGGCAGCGTCTTCACCTCTCCGGTGCACACGTTCTCGTACTCGACGGCGCTCACCTTGTCTGTGCCCTGGATGCGCCGTACCACGGAGTTCCAGAGCCACGTCATCTTCTCGTTGCCGAAGGCGCGCTCCTGCGCGATCGGCGCGCAGCGCAGCTCGTCGCGGCGGTGCAGCACATGCACTCTGTCGGCGAACTTGGTGAGGAACATGCCCTCTTCCACGGCCGTGTCTCCGCCGCCCACCACGGCCACGACACGGTCGCGGTAGAGGGCGCCGTCGCAGGTGCCGCAGGACGACACGCCGCGGCCGAAGAACTCGTCCTCTCCGGGTACACCCAGCTTGCGCGGCATGCGGCCGGGGGCGAGCAGCAGCGCCCTGGCGCGGACCTCGCCCTGATCGGTGGTCACCACATGTGCGCCGTCCTGTGTAGCGACCGACTGCACGGAAGTGATTTCGCGGACCTCTGCGCCGAACTTGACGGCCTGCTGCTTGATACGGTCAGAGAGCTCGAAGCCGCCGATACCCTCGGGGAAGCCGGGGAAGTTCTCGATGAGGTCCGTGAGGGCCATCTGCCCGCCGGCCATGGCGCGTTCCAACACCACGACCGACCGGCGTGCCCGCGCCAGGTAGATGGCCGCCGTCATGCCCGACGGTCCGGCGCCGATGATGGCTACGTCCACGGCGCCGCCGGCGCCGTTCGCTGTCTGATCGCTCATGGCCTACAGGATCCCGCGCCGCAGCAGCTCTTCGGCGATCTGCACCGCGTTGAGCGCTGCTCCCTTGCGCAGGTTGTCGCTGACGCACCAGAAGTTGAGGCCGTTCTCGATGGTGTCGTCTTCCCTGATGCGGCCCACGTAGACCGGGTCGCGGTCGGCCGCGTCGAACGGCATGGGATACGTCAGCGCGGTAGGGTCGTCGACGACCTCTATGCCGGGGGCTGCCGCCAGCAGCTCACGCGCAGCGGCGGCGCTCAGCTTCTTCCGGGTTTGCACGTTGACGGCCTCCGAGTGCCCGGTGAACACCGGCACACGGACGCATGTTGGCGACACCTTGAGCTGCGGGTCGGCGAAGATCTTCTGCGTCTCGTCGACCATCTTCTGCTCTTCTTTGGTATAGCCGCTGGGCAGGAAGCTGTCGATGTGCGGCAGCAGGTTGAAGGCGATCTGGTGAGGATAGGCGATGGTCTCGACCGGCTCGCCGGCCAGCACCTGCGCTGTTTGCCGGCGCAGCTCGTCTGGCCCCTTCTTGCCGCTGCCGGACGTGGCCTGGTAGGTGCTCACAACGACGCGCTCGATGCCCACCGCGTCGTAGATGGGCTTGAGGGCCACGACCATCTGGATGGTCGAGCAGTTGGGTGTCGCGATGATGCCGTGGTGTTCGTTCAGCGCGTCGGGGTTGACCTCCGGCACCACGAGCGGCACGTCCGGCTTCTGCCGGAACACGCTGCTCTTGTCGATGACCAGCGCGCCGGCCGCCGCGGCCGCCCGCGCGAACTGCGTGCTAGCCGCGCCGCCGCAGGCGAAGAACGCCAGGTCTACGCCGGCGAACGCGTCGGCCGACAGCACGCCGACCTCCACGTCCCGGCCGGCAAAGGGCAACGTGCGGCCGCAGCTGCGCTCGCTGGCCAGCAGGCGCAGCTCGGCGACAGGGAAGCGGCGCTCCTCGAGGATCTGGCGGACGGTGCCGCCGACGACGCCGGTGGCGCCGGCTATGGCTACGTTGAGTGCGTGCTCAGGCATGGGGCGCCGCCCTGTCGGCCGTCTCGTGCACGATCTGCTCCTTGTCCAGCTCGAAGACGTCATGCAGCGCGCGGACCGCGTCGTCGACGCGGTCCTTGTCGATCACACAGCTGATCTTGATCGGCGAGGTGCTGATCATCTCGAGGTTGATGCCCAGGTCGGCCAGCGTCTTGAACATGGTGGCGGCCACGCCGGGATTGGTGCGCATGCCCGCTCCGACCACGCTCACCTTGGCCATGTTGGTGTCTGAGGAGAAGCTCTTGGCGCCCAGCTTGGCGACGATGCCGCGCAAGGCCTCGTCCGCGCCGGCGAGCTCCTCGGCCGGGATGGTGCAGGAGATGTCGCTGTGCTCGGCCTCGCCGACGTTCTGGATGATCATGTCGACGTTGATGCCGGCGTCTGCCAGGCCCTCTCCATGGTCTCGTCCATCTCTCTGACCCAGGTGCCCTCGACACGCGTGAAGCTCGAGCGCACGTGGATGGGGATGCTGTACTTGCGGGCGTACTCGACCGAGCGTACCGCCAGCACCTGCGCGCCGGCGGCGGCGAGCTCGAGCATCTCGTCGTAGGAGATGGCTGGGATCTTGCGCGCCTTGGCCACCATGCTCGGGTTGGCGGTGTATACGCCCTCGACGTCCGTGTAGATCTCGCAGACGTCGGCGTCCAGCGC
>CAZIGT010000011.1:0-24508 GCA_964538465.1 uncultured Thermoleophilia bacterium
CGCCGGCGCTCTCGCCGGCGGCCGTCTTCGACAGGCTTCCGTCCACGGCGAAGCCCTGGAACAGGCCGGAACCCACGTTCGCCAGGCCGTTGGCGATCATCTCGCGGTTCGCGTCGACCTCGTAGTCGTTGCGCATCGCCTCTTCCTTGGCGATGGCGATCGACTCCGTGAAGCCGACCAGCGCCACGGCGCAGGCCCCGGGGAGGAGCTCGTAGAGATCCTCCCAGCTCAGGCCTCTGAGGTCCCAACTGGGAAGGCCGCCGTCGATGTGACCCACGAGTTGCAGGCCGTGGTCGTCGAGGCGCAGCAGGTATGCCGCCAGCGTGGCGACCACGAGGACTGCCAAGGCGCCCGGCAGCCAGTGAAGGAATCGGGCCAGGAGGAACAGCAGCACCAGGCAGGCGCCGCCCACCACGAGCGGCAGCCAGGTCCAGTCGCCTACCTGACCGAACAGGCTGATGGTCTTGTCGAGGGCGGTATCGCCGGAGGCGTGCACGCCCAGCAGCTTGCCGGCCTGGCCTATGGCTATGGTGAAGGCCAGGCCGATGATGAATCCGTCCAGCACCGGCTTGGCGAGGAACCGCGCCACGAAGCCGAGTCTCGCCAGGCCGCCCACGATGAGTACGCCGCCGACCATGAGCGCCAGGGCGATCGTCAGCGCGAGGTAGTGGTCCGAACCAGAGGCGGCCAGCGGCGCCACGACCGAGGCCGAGACGATGGCCACGGTCGATGACGGTCCCACCATGAGTGTGCGGGAGCCGCCGAAGACCGCATATGCCATGAGCGCCGGGGGCGCGCAGTAGAGGCCGTACTGAGGCGGCACACCGGCGATGCCGGCGTACGCCAGCGCTTCCGGCACCAGCAGCGCCCATACGGTGAGGCCGGCGATCAGGTCGCCGGTCAGCCAGGAACGCCGATAGTACGGCAGCCAGGCGGTCGCCGGCAGCAGACGCTGCAGCAGAGGCACTTCCTCGTGCGGCAGCGGCAGGAGCGGAACGGTGCTCTGTGAGCTCATGCAGACACACCGGTCGTGGGTCCAGCGGACAGCGTGATCAGGGCGTCATGATGTTGGATGCGCTGCCGGGTCGTGCACGGCGCGGTTGCCAGGCTGCGACCTGCGAGGCTGCGGCCTGTGGCGTACCGGCCTGCGAGGCGGTGGGGTCGTGAGGCAGCGGGCCGCGACGAAGTCGGCCGCGAAGCAGCCTCTGGTGGCATGAAGACCCCCCTTCACGGCGAACCGGCTGCCGTCGGCCGGCTACCGGCCCGTCACCGTCCGCGCCGTCTCTCGAGTCGAGGCACGCGGATACTACACCTTGGGTAGTAGTGAGTGGCGGCCTGCGGAGGGGATGGCAGCTTGTCTGGGTGGCGCCGTCGGAAGCCGTGCGGTGGCGGGTCTCGGCGCCGCAAACGCGTTGTCAGTGGCGCGGCGACCGGTCTTCGCGTCGCGAACGGGTTTCGTTCAGCGTCTGGTCCTTGGGCCGCGCGCGGCCGGGGGCCGGCGACCGCGGGCCGCGCGACCGACCCGGGCCGCGCCACTCGCCGCGCGCGGCGCGGGGGCCGGGCGCCGCGAGGCGCCGGTCGACTCTTGAGGCAACGCGGAAGAGGGCCCACATCGCCTCCGCCCAGATGATCAGCGCCAGCAGCACGATGACGCCGGAGCGGGTGGTCTGCGGCAGGCGGAGCGACCAGAGGACGATGGTCACGATCAGCCCGGCCTGCGCCGCGGCGATGAAGGCCACGACAGCCGCTCGGCAGGGCCTGTCGTTCGTCTCTCGTGCTCGCTCGCGTTTCAAGATGCTCACCCTCGGGGTGCGGTCGACCCGCTGCCGGATCGGCGGTGGCGGGGTCGCTGCCATGTCCACCGCCGCCGCATGGGTCGCCGGTCGACGTTCCTCGGCGACTCACACCCTCTGACATCGACTATGCGCCTCTCTCCCTACAATCGGTTCCGTTGTGCCGCGTGCGGGCGTTCGTGATCCGGGCATGCTGCAGGGTTGCCCTTCATTGATATGTGGGCGAATCCGAGCCGTCTGGAGGTCTGGTCCATGGACACCGCTGCGATTCCCAGGCCAGAGCCTCAATCGCCGGTCGAGGCTGCCGAGCGGCTACACCCGGAGGGCCGCACGAGGGTGATGGAGCACCTGTCTGCGGCCGGCAGAGCGCCCGCCGCGTCTGGTTTGCCCGCTGCCTCTTGCCGAACGCCCAAACCCCGTCATAATCGTCGCGGCGGATGGGGGGGTCCTGGCTGGACGGCCGGGCCCAGGACCCCGCAGCCGGAAGGATCCACAGGCGCATCCCGCGGTTCGGCCTGCCGACGAACCGCTGGGATGCCGCGAACACGCGGGGGGAGGGTACGCATGAGCGCTGGGGACGAGCGGGCTGCCGGCAGCGGGAAAGGGACGGATGCCACGGCCACGGCAGGGCGTACGGGGACCGTCGATGATGCGGGGGGCGCGGCCGTGAGGCCGGTCTTCCAGCTACCACCAGACCTGCCGGACGGCCGCGCCATCGCCGCCAGCACGCACAACAGGCAGTGCCTGGGCTATTCGTGCCGCCTGGTCGATCTGCTCGCCGCCCGCGACTGCCGCTGCGACGTGTATCTGGGCGGCAAGCTCAACGCCATCCTCGAGGGCGACACGGAGCCCAGCGACGCCGGCGGCCTGCTGCGCGAGATCGGCGTGCTGCCGTGCCGAAACGTGCCTGAGCTGGTCGAGCAGGCCGCGCGGGTATAAGCAGCAGCGACGGCAGCGAAGGGCGGGCAAGCATGGAGGACCTGGTCGGGAGCACGCTGGGGCGGTTCCGGATCACGGCGCTGGTGGGTCGCGGAGGCATGGCCACCGTGTACAAGGCCACGCACCCGGGCCTTGATCAGACGGTGGCGATCAAGGTCCTGCACGAACAGCTCGCGGCCGATCCGGACATCCGCGGCCGCTTTCGCCGCGAGGCTACGGCCGTGGCGGCGCTGCGCCATCCGAACATCGTGCGAGTCATCGACTTCGACGAGATCGACGGCCGCTACTTCATGGTCATGGAGTACATCGACGGCCAGACGCTCGCCGAGCGTCTGAAGACCCTGGCCGACCAGGGCGTCCGCATGTCTCTGGCGGACGCCCTGGCGCTGTTCGAGCCTCTCTGCTCCGCGGTCGACTACGCCAACCGCCACGGCATGGTCCACCGCGACATCAAGCCGGCCAACATCCTCCTGACGGCCGAGGGCGAGCCGGTCATCACCGATTACGGCATCGCCCGCATCGTCGGTGCCACGCGTCAGACGGCCACCGGCGCCGTGCTCGGCTCGGCGCACTACATGTCGCCCGAGCAGGCGCAGGGCCTGACGATCGACGGGCGTACGGACGTGTACTCGCTGGGGGTCGTGCTGTACGAGTGCCTGTCGGGGAAGCCGCCGTTCGGCGGCGACTCACTGGCCACGATCCTCATGCAGCACATCACGGCGCCGGTGCCGCCGATCTGGCCGCTCTACCCCGATCTGCCGCCGCTCGTCGACGGCATGCTACACACGGCTCTGGCCAAGTCGCCGGACGAGCGTTTCCAGACGGCCAAGGCCTTGGCGACGGCGCTCGCGCAAATACCGGGCGCCAGGCAGGGCGGCCGCGCCAGCGCCGCGGCGGGTGCGGGCGCAGTGGGAGTCGCGATGCCCGGCGCTGGCCCGCGCGCGGAGGCTGCCCGAGCCGCGGGCGGCGTGAGCGGCGAGCAACCGCCCGCCGTCGCGCCCACGGCGGACGCCTCGTCGGTCGCCGCCGAGCCGCCCAAGCCGGAGGTGGTGGCGGAAGGCGTCGCGCCTGCGGCCGTGGAGCCGTTGGGCGCCGCCGCGACCACAGTCGAGCCGTCGGGCACGGCGGCGGCGACCACCGTGGAGCCGCCGGCAGCGTCGCCCGCAGTGGTCGAGCGTGCGAGCGTTGGCGGAGCGGGCGCGGCACGCGACGGCGCAGGTGAAGGTGGGCCCGGCGTCGGAGGGATCGGACCCGGCGGCGGCTCAGGAGGCGGCCCGGGCAGCGGTCCGCCCGGTCCCAGCGCCGGTCCGCCCGGCGGCGGACCCGGAGAAGCCGGCGCCGCGGGCGGCGGCCAGAACTGGGCCGCCCGCTGGGGCTGGAAGAAGCTGGCTGCCGTCGCCGGAGGGGCGGTCGCGGTGATCGCCGCCGCTGTCGTCGCGGTCGTGTTGCTCACCGGCGGGCCAGACACGGACCGCTCGAAGGGCTCGGCCGGGAACGGAAGCACGGCGACCGGAGGCGCGGCGGCAATGCGCAAGAGCCCGTCGCCCTCTACAACCTCGCCCTCGCCCTCGCCCACCAGCCACGAGGATCAGATCGCCTGCGTCGTGAACAACAGGAGTATCTGGCTGTACAACGTCGAGGACGGCTCGCGCGAGCGGCTCACGCAGTCCACCAGCACCGACTATACGCAGCTCGGCCCGGCCTGGTCGCCAGACGGCAGAACCCTCGCCTACGTCGACTACGAGGGCGTCACCAACGATATGGGCTGCCGCCTCTGGACCATGGACATGGAGACCAAGGCGGCCGAGCCTCTGCTGCCGGACGGCGTCCTCGGCGACGCCGAAAGCATCTACGCTCTCACCGCCGCCCCGGCCTGGTCGCCGGACGGCGAGCGCATCGCGTTCATCAACATCATGGGCTCGCAGACCGCCGATCAGAACACCTCGAAAGCTCTGTTCGTCTACGACGTCACGACGCAGGAGGCCACGCAGGTCCTCCGCTTCCCCCAGAACCGGCTCATCGAAGGGCTGGCGTGGTCGGCCGACGGTACGGAGATCCTGTTCACCATCGACAACATCCCGGTCGCCGGCGGCGAGGGCAACGCGAAGCTGGTCTCCGAACTCAGGTCGGTGAACGTGCGGACGGGAGAGGTACAGGTCGGGGTCACCGCTCCATCCGGAAGGGTGCTGGTAGGGGTGGGCATCTCGCCCGACGGTGAGACGATCGCGTTCACGCTCACTCCCTACACCGGCGGGTACGCGCGGCTGCTGGTAGGGCCTGCGGCGGGCGGCGAATCCCAGGAGGTCGTGCGCGCCGCCGAGCGCGACACCGGCTTCGGGGCGCTGTCCTGGGCGCCGGACGGCCGCCGCATCGCCTACGACGTGGTGACGGGCGAGGGTCAGAGTGTCTGGATAGCGGGGCCGGAGGCGGGCGACAACAGCCGCTTTGTGGGCGGCGGCTCCCAACCCGCTTGGCGGCCGTAGGAGGCGACCGGTGCGACGCCGTCGCCGCAGGGGGCGGCGGGAACACCGGTCGCCATCGGTTCGATGTCTCGGTTCCAGCAGAGGAGTCGTGCGCCCGGTGGTGTACTCTGCTGGCATGCAGTGGGTGCGCACGATCAGGGACCATCGCGAGGTCGCGCAGGGCCACGCCGGCCGGCGACGCCGGCTGCCGGAGACGGCGGTCGCCGCCCTCGTCACGATCGCGGCCGCCCTGGCGCTGATGGCGGCCGGCTGCGGCACCGACGACGGCGGCACATCGTCGTCCACACCCGCTGCCACCGGGGCGGCCGGTACCGCCACGGCCTCCCCCACGGACACGGCGTCGTCGCCTGCGGACACCACGACCGTCAACGTCTACTTCCTGCGCGACGGCATGATCGGGGTCGCCCAGCGTACGCTTCCGGCGACCACCATGCCGGCCACGGCCGCCATGAATGCGCTCCTGGAGGGCCCCGACCGCCCAGAGCGCAAGGCCGGACTCACCACTGCGATCCCCACCCAGTACGAGCTCGACTCCGTCTCCATCAAGGATGGCACGGCCTTCGTCGATCTCACGTCCACTGCTGTCGTCGATCAGACCGCAGCCGGTGCGCGGCGGCTTCTGGCGCAGATCGTGTACACGATCACTCAGTTCGCGACCGTCGACGGCGCCGTGGTCACCCTCGACGGCGATCAGCTCCTGCCGTCCGGCGAGACGGGCACCATGGAGCGGCTGCTCACACGAGCCGACTTCGACGACGTCACGCCGTACATCTTCGTGGAGTCCCCGGCCCTCGGCCAGTCCGCGACCGAACCGCTTGCCATCAGCGGCACGGCCAACACCTTCGAGGCCACGTTCGTGGCCGAGGTGGTCGATGATAGCGGAGTGAAGCTGGGCAGCACGGTGGTCACGGCGACATCGGGGTCCGGCACCCGCGGCACGTTCTCGGACTCCGTCGAGTTCGAGCTTCCCGCGGTCATCAGCGGCGGTGACGAGAGCGTGGCGAGCGTCACGCTCGTCGTGTACGAGGAGTCCGCGGAAGACGGTTCGCGCCTGCACGAGGTGCGCATCCCCCTCCAGGTCGTCGTCGACTGACCGGCGAGACAGACGGGGTATGGCCGGCGCGGCGATCAGGAGGCTGCCATGAGTGGGACCCCTACGAGCTACTCCGGCGCCGGCATCTCCGGCATGCGCGAGGGCTACCTGCCGTTCCGCGACTGGCGGACGTGGTACAAGGTTGTCGAAGGCGCGCCGCCGGCCCGCCCGATCCCCCTGCTCACCCTGCACGGTGGCCCGGGCATCCCGCACGGCTACCTCGATTCCATCGGCGAGATGGCGCGGGATGGGCGCACGGTCGTCTTCTACGACCAACTCGGCTGCGGTGAGTCCACGCGGCCTCACGACCCGTCGCTGTGGACGGTCGACCTCTTCGTCGAGGAAATCGAGAACGTGCGCGCCGGCCTGGGGCTGGAGCGTATCCACCTGCTGGGCCAGTCGTGGGGCGGCATGCTGGCGCTGGAGTACGCGCTGCGCCGGCCCTCAGGACTCGTCAGCCTGGTGCTGGCCGACACCGGGGCGAGCATGCGCCAGTGGGTCGCCGAGGCGACCCGGCTGCTAGAAGGGCTGCCCGAGGACGTGCGGCGCGTGATCGCCGAGCACCAGGCGGCCGGCACGTTCGACAGCCCGGAGTTCGTCGAGGCGATGAACGTCTTCTACGGCCGCCATGTCTGCCGCCGCGATCCCATGCCGGACTACGTAGCGGGGGCGTTCGCCGCTCTCGACGAGGACGCCGAGGTCTACAACACCATGTGGGGGCCGAACGAGTTCACCGCCACCGGGACGTTGAAAGACTGGGACGTCAGTGAGCGTCTCGGCGAGATCCGTGTGCCGACGCTCATCGTGAGCGGCCGCTACGACGAGGCGACGCCGGCGATGCAGGAGACGCTGCGCGCCGGCATCGCCGGCGCCGAGCAGCACATCTTCGAGCAGAGCTCGCACCTGCCGCACGCCGAGGAGCCGGAGGCGTTCCGCGCCGTCGTCGGCGAGTTCCTCGACCGCGTCGAGCGGGGCGCGTGAAGGGCAAGCGGCCCGCGCCTGTGACGAGCTGCCTGCCCGCCTCCTTGACGGGCAGCCGGCCCGCGCCCGTGATGATCAGCCCGCCCGCGTCCGGGTCGCGACCCATGTCGGCCATGTGTCACAGTCTCCCGGCGACGCCAGACGTGACTGCGTCGCGCCCTGAAGGATGCCCCGAAGGAGGGGAACGCCCGTGACCGAGCCGTCGTTCGACCCGCAGCGCTGCCAGTTGACCGTACCGAACGACCTGGCGTTCCTGGGCATGATCCAGGGGTTCGTGCGCGACTACGTGGCGGGGGTCGGCTTCCCGGCCGCCGACCAGGCGCGGTTCGACCTGCTCATGGAGGAAGCGGCGACCAACGTCATCCACGGCGCCTTCGCCCCCGACGAGCGCGCCAGCTTCGACATCATCTGCGAGCGCGTACCCGCCGGTGTGCAGGTCCGCGTGCACGACGAGGGCCTGCCCTACGACCCGTCGCTGACGCCCGAGTACCGGCCCGATGCCGACCTCGAGGACCAGACCGGTGTTGGGCTGGGCAGCTTCCTCATGCGGCAGATCGCCGACACCGTCGAGTTCCGGAACCTCGGCGCGCGCGGCAAGGAGACGGTGTTCGTCAAGTACCTCGAGAGCGCGTCGGTCGCGGACGCGGGGCCGCCGGCCGCGGAGGCCCCGCTGGAGGAGCCCCCCGTGGTGCCGGAGGCGGAACGGGTGGAGCTGCAGATGGGGCCCATGCGGCCGGAACAGGCCATCGAAGTCTGCCGCTGCATATACGACGCGTACCGCTACACCTACGTGAACGAGCACATGTACTTCCCGGACCGCGTCGTGGCGCTGAACCAGAGTGGCGACATGGTCTCGGCCGTGGCCAGCACGCCGGACGGTGAGGTCGCCGGCCATGCGGCGCTCGTCTTCCCGGAGGACACGAAGGAGATCGCCGACCTGGCGATCGTCGCCACCAAGGCCAAGTTCCGCGGCCAATCCATAGCGCGGCGGCTCGGCGAGTACCTGGAGGACGAGGCACTTGCCCGCGGCCTGCACGGCATGTTCATCGAGCAGGTGACGGTCCACACGTTCACGCAGCGCTTCTGCCACCGGCTCGGCTTCATCGACAGCGGTTTCCTGCTCGCGTATTCGCCGGCCACGACCTCGTTCAAGGGCATCGCCGAGGAACGCGACGACCGCGGCTCGGTGATCGTCGGCTTCAGGCACCTGCGACCGCCCGCTGAGGTCACCGTACACGCGCCGGCGCGCCACCGGGCGGTGATCGCGGGCATCTACGAGCGCCTGGGTGTGCCCACGGTGTTCGCGGACGGGGAAGAAGCTGCCGCGGCGGCGAAGGCGGGCGCGGCCGTCACCAGCGCCGCGCCGGCGGCGGCCGGCGCCCCGCTCGCGGGCCTCGCCACCCAGACCGAGCTGCACGTCAGCCTGAACACCAGGCGCGGCGCGGCCGGCATCCACATCCCGGTGTATGGCTCGGACCTGATCTCGCGCCTGCGCCAGGAGCTGTACCGCCTGAAGCGCGAGGATGTGAAGGTCGTCAACGTCTTCCTCGACCTGCGCCGATCGGGTACGGAGAGCATCGCCCCGCAGCTCGAGGAGCTCGGGTTCGTGTTCACGGGCATCCTGCCCGGCGGCCCTTCGGCCGACTGGCTGATCCTGCAGTACTTCAACGGCGTCGTCGTCGACTACGACGCCATCAAGGTCGAGGAACCCGCTTCCCGCGAGCTGCTCGACTACATCCGCGGCAACGACCCCCAGGCCGCGTAGGCCCTCAGCCGGTGGTCGTCGATCTCATAGTCGATCTCGTCGAGGCCATGGCGGTGGTCATCGTCGTGGCCTACCTGCTCATCCGTACGCGCCTGTACCACCAGATCATCGGCCGCCGCTTCACCTGGCTGGGCCGCGTCTTCCTGATCCTCCTGTTCGGCGTGTTCTCCATCTGGGGCACGCTCGCCGGCGTCGAGGTCATGGGCGCCATCGCCAACACGCGCGACCTGGGGCCGGCGCTGGGCGGTCTGCTCGGCGGCCCCGTGGTCGGGTTCGGCGCCGGTGTCATCGGCGCCGTGCATCGCCTCACCATGGGCGGGTTCACCGCTATGCCCTGCGCGCTGGCCACCGTCGTGGCGGGCCTCTCCGGCGGCGTGGTCTTCCTCATCTTCAAGAAGCGACTTCCTCCCATCTGGGCGGCGATGCTGCTGGCCGTCTTCACGGAGTCCTTCCACATGGGCCTCACGCTGCTTATGGCGCGTCCGTTCGACAAGGCGCTCGACCTCGTGAGCCAGATCATCATCCCGATGGTCCTGGTCAACGCGGCTGGGATGGGTCTGTTCGTCTTCATCGTGCGCAACGAGGAGCGCGAGCGCTCCGTCGCGGCGCAGAAGGAACGTATGGAGAGCGAGCTGAACGTGGCGCGCGACATCCAGCTGGGAATCGTCCCCAAGCTGTTCCCGCCGTTTCCCGAACGCAAGGAGATAGACCTGCACGCGTCGCTGGAATCGGCGCGTGAGGTGGGCGGGGATCTCTACGACTTCCAGTTCCTGGACGACGACCACCTCTACGTGGCGATCGGCGACGTGTCCGGCAAGGGCGTGCCTGCTTCGCTCTTCATGGCCGTCAGCATCACCATGCTGCGCGCCGTGAGCCGGCGGACGGCGGCGCCGGACGAAGTCCTCACGCGCCTCAACGCGCCGCTCTGCCGGGACAACGACGCGGCGATGTTCGTCACGCTGTTCTTCGGCGTCTACAACGTGCGGACCGGCGAGCTGCGCTACTCGAACGGCGGCCATCCTTCGCCGTATATCGTGCGCGCCGGCGGCGAGCCGGAGCCGCTGCCGCGTACCGCCGGCGCCGGGCTGGGCGTCTTCGAGCGTGTGGAGTTCGATGCCGGCACGGCGTGGCTGGAGCCCGGCGACCGTCTCCTGCTCTACTCCGACGGTGTGACCGAGGCCATGGACGCGGCGGGGCAGATGTTCGGGGCCGAGCGCCTGGAGGCCGTGCTGGCCGCGGACGGCGGCGCGGATTCCGAGCAGATGCTGGCGGCCGTGCGGGCGGCGATCGGCGCGTTCGCCGCCGGCGCGGAGCAGTACGACGACATCACGATGGTCGCCTTGCGCCGCGTGCCGGAACCCGCCTGAGGGCAGCCGCCGGGCTCCTCAGGTGAGCGCCGCCAAGGCTTCTTCGTGTGTCTCGACGATCTCGAAGAGGCCGGAGAAGCCCGAGATCTCGAAGACTTCGGCGATGAAGGGCGCCAGGGCGCAGAGGACGATGCGCCCTTCGGTCTTCTCGAGGCGTTTGAGGGCCGCCAGGAAGACGCGCAGGCCGGCGCTGGAGATGTACTCGGTGTCCGCGAAGTCGGCGACGAGCTTGCCGGCGCCGCCGTCGAGCAGATCGTTCAACTTGGTCTCGACCTCCTTGGCGTTGATGGTGTCTATCCTCGCCGGGAGTCTGATGACGGTCACGTCCCCCAGTACCTGAAGCTGCATGGGCTGTCCCCTTGTGTGTGGCTGCGCGCGGCAGCGGTCGCCCCGCCGCGCGTCACGTGCGCTTGATGACCAATGTGAGGATGTTGTGACTACCGTCGCGGCGGTAGGAGACCTCGTCCATGACGCGCCGCACGAGCAGGATGCCGAGGCCCCCGATGGGGCGGTCGGCGACCCCCGCTCTCAGGTCGGGCTCCTTGACGTTGAGCGGGTCGAACGGCACGCCCTCGTCAACGATCTCCACGACGAAGCGTGAACTCTCCGGCCGGATACGCACCGTGAACTCGCCCGGCGGCACCTCGTAAGCGTACTCGCAGATGTTGACGACGGCCTCTTCGACGGCCAGCTGGAGCTGCATGAGACGCTGCGGGTGCAGGCCCCATTGCTCGGCCTGTTCGGCCACAAAAGCGATGGCCTCCGGGAGCAGCGAGACACGGCCCTCGAAGCGCTGCTCCACGACTTCTGCCGCGTCTTCAGGTTGGCGGTCGTCTGTCAATGTCCACTCCCGTTCTGGCGCGCCCTGACGGCTCGCCGTGGCGCGCGTCCGCAGGGCGTCTTCCACGCCTACCCGTGGCGACGCCCGGCATCCGCGCCGCGCGTGCGGGTGGCGACGCCCGGCATCCGCGCCGCGCGCGGCGCCGCCCGCGGTCGTACCGCGCTTCCCGGCGCTACTCTACGTCAAGTGCGCCCTCGGGCGGCTGCGGGCCCTGTGCGTCGGGTCGATCCGGTGCGCTGACGAGCCCCGATGTGCGTGCTCCGGCTACGCGGTGCTCCAAGGGCGCCCGAGCGTGGCGCGCGCCGTGCCCGCTTTCATCGGCGCGCCTTACGACGGGCCCGCCGCTCCGCCTCGGCGCGGCGGCGAAGCTCCCGGACCGTCTCACGACGAGGTTGGCCAGCGGGCGGCGAGGGCAGGCGGGCGGCGACGAAACGGCCTGCAGCCGCCGTCGCTTCGTCGCCGCACGTCGTCATCAACACCGCGAGCCGCTCGTAGTGCAGGGTGGCCACGCGGCCGGCGTGTTCAGGCCGCAGAACGTCGCAGCGCATCTCCAGGGTCTGCCGTTCGACGCGTTCGGCGGTCGCGGCCGGCACCAGGCAGAGCGCGGCGAAATGCGGCTTGCCGCCCAGCCGCGCGCACTCCGCCGCGAACAGGAGGTTGCGGGCGAGCTGATAGAAGCGGTTGAGAGGGCAGTTCCCGGGCTCGTCGCGGTAGGCGAGGGCCTCGGGTGTGAACAGCGGCGCGGCGAGCTCCCAGTAGCGCCGCGCCGACCAGCCGCCTGAGGGCGCCGCCAGCCGGCACGGGGCCGGGGAAGCCGTTGCGAGGTCCGACCCCGGCCCGTAGAAGCCCCGGCAACTCCCCGGGAACTGGCTGCAGCGGCCGAATCCCTGGGCCGCGTCGCTCAGGTACTTCGACTCGACGCATACCACGACGTCGTCCGCCTCCAGCAGCACGTCGATGGTGCTCGGCCGGCCGCCGCGCTGCTCGCCGAGTACCGCCGGACGGGCGACCTCGACACTCACCCGCCAGCGTCGGTCGTCGCGTGGTGGAACGGCGGCGGAAAGGCCGCCGGTCGCCTTGCCGCCTTTGGCGTCAGCTCCCTCGTCGTGCGTCATGGCGTCTCCGGCTTCTGCCGCCGCCGTCCATGCCGACTCAAGCAGGCGTTCGATCACGGCGTGCCGGGCTTCCGTCTCGCTCAGCGGCACCCAGGCGCTCAGGCACAGCGCCTGCGAGGAGCGTGCGCTCGCCGCATGCGTGTGCCATGGGAAGCTCGCGCCGAGCGTGTCGGCCACACCGGGGTAGATGGCCGGGCTGTTCCTGATCCTCTCGAAGCGCGACGCGGGCATGGGCCAACTGTACTCGCTCGGTGATCGATCTCCTCGGCGAGCGCGCGCCTGTCGTCCGGCATGCACACGCTCGCTCGTGCCGAGCTGGACGTCGCGCCGCAGTCGAAGACGGTGCGGGACACCCGTGCCGCACGCGGCCTCGTACTGCGGCCAAACGCGGGGTCACGTGGCCACGCCGCACGCGGTGTAGCATCGCGGGCGGGGCTGGTCGTGACCGTCGGCGTTGGGGGGCGGAGATGGAAGCGCGCTACTCGAGTGTGACTGCGAGCCTGTGGCGAGGAAGGCTGCGCCAAGCGCACGGGAGGCATGCCACGGCGATTGCGCTTGCGTTGGCCTTCAGTCTCGCGATCACCGCCGCTCCTGCTCAGGCGGCGTCCGGCTCCATCATCAACTGGAACACGTTCCGCGGGCCGGGCGACGACGCCTTCCAGGCGGTCCTCCCGGCCCCCGGCGGGGTGTATGCGGCCGGCTACACGGTCGGCAGCAGCTACGATGTCGTCATCTACAAGAACTCAGCAGCCAACCTGACTCTGGGATCCCGTTACTGGGACGGGCCGCAGGAGGGCAGCGACAGCGTCTACGACATGGCCACCGACCACTACGGCGAAGTGGTCGTGTGCGGCAGCACACAGGGCATCAGCGTGGGCGACAGAGATCTCATGGTCCTCAAGCTGACCGCCGCGTCGCAGCCCCTGTGGGCGGCGGTGCTCGACGGCGGCGCTTTCGGCGACGACTGCGCCAGCGACGTCTGCTGCGACGGCTACGGCAACGTGTATGTCACCGGCTGGTACGGCGACGCGACCGGATACCGCTACTGGACGCTCAAGCTGGACGCCGCCGACGGGGGCATCGTCTGGCAGGTCACGTACAGCAACGGCGGCGGCCGGGACATGGCGACCGCGATCTGTCTCGACGGGCAAGGCAACGTGTACGTGACCGGCTCTTCGCGGAACACGGCCGCCGACGCCGGTCGCGGCAGCACCGATGTCGCCACCGTGAAGTACGACGGCAACGGCGTGCAGCAGTGGGTCGTACGCAGCGACGGCCCGCGTCACGGCGGCGACAACGCCAACGACATCGCGCTGGGCTGCTCGGGGACCCTCTTCGTGGCCGGCTCCACGGACGGTCGGCCGGATTCCTCCCGCACCGATGCCAATATCCTGCTGGTCCGTCTCTCGACCGGCGGGACGCAGACATGGCTGCGCACCCTCGACGACACCTCTCACTGGAGCAACCTGGGGCTTGCGCTGCGCGTGGGGAAGTCGAACAGCCCCTACGTGGCGGGCACCATGTGGAACAAGGCGAACACACGCTCCAAGGGCATCGTTGCCCGATGGCGTTCCTCCGGGACGCTGATGTGGGGGCGGATCTGGGGTTCGTCCGGCGGCCGCTCGGCTGCGTTCAACGATGTGGTCATCGACGGCGCGGGCACGGCTTGGTGCGCCGGGTTCATGACCAGCGCCCATCCGGGCAACGACCAGGAAGGGCTTGTCTGCAAGTACACGGCCGGCGGCCGCAATCTGTGGGCGAGCGGCTGGGAAGGGCCCGGCCGCAGGGACGACGGCTTCTCCGCGATCACCCTGCTGGGCTCCAGGTGGCTGTTCGCCGCCGGCTCGTCGGTGTACCCGGGTCGCGGCCTGGACGGCGCCATCGTCAAGTACGTGCGCTGAGGCCATCGGTGGCCGGCCCGGCTCCAGCGAGCGCGGGCGGCCGCGTGCCTGGCAGCACATAGAAGCGGCGGCCGGGGCGCGACCAGGCGGGAAGGGACCGGCCTTGGGCGCCGCGGCCGCGTCCCCGACGGGGGGGCTGCGCGGCAGCGGCGCGCGGCCGGCCGAGAAGGGGCCAGATCTCGGCGCCAGAGGCCGCGCCTCCGCCGGCGTGCCGCGCGGTAACGGCGTCCGCGCGGCCGATGCTAGAGTGAGGCCGCGATGATCATCGACAGAGAGAGCACCGCCCTGGTCGTCGATTCGACGGCCGACCTGCCGGACGAGGTGCGGAACGACCCCAACATCACGATCGTTCCGCTCACCGTGCTCTTCGCGGAGGGCGACACCTATCTGGACTGGGTGGAACTGCGGCCGGAGCAGTTCTACGAGAAGCTCGCGGCCGCGACCCGCCTGCCCACCACGTCGCAGCCCTCTCCAGGAGACTGGATGACGGCGTACCGGGCGCTGCGGGAGCGGTACGCCCGGGTCTACTCTATCCACATGAACGCCGGCTACGGCGGCAGCTACACGACCGCCTGCGCTGCTGCCGCCGAGATCGACGGCGTGGTGACCGTGGACTCTCAGCTGGTCTCCGGCGGCGAAGCGCTCCTCGTCTATCGCCTGCTCGCCAAGCTGGACGCCGGCACGCCCGAAGAGGACTTCCAGGCCTACATCGAGTACTTCCGCTGCAACGAGACCTTCTTCATGCTCATCGGCGACCTCTACTACCCCCACATGGGAGGTCGCCTCGGCCGCGCCTCGTATTTGCTGGGCAACGCACTCCGCATCAAGCCCATCCTGATCCTCGACGACGGTGTCACCGAGATCTACCGCAAGGCCCGCGGCTCACGAGCTTCCATGCGCACCCTGCGAGACGGGTTCCTGGAGCGTACACAGCCGGACAAGGACACGTACGTGACCCTCTCGCACGCCATGAATCCCGCCGGCTTGGCGGAGCTTCAGGAGCTGATCATGACGACCGATCGCCGTATCCGCCTGCTGCCGTCGAGCATCGTCGGGTCGGTCATCGGCGTGCATTCCGGCCCCGGCACGCTGGGCCTGGCGTTCATCCAGGAATAGCCGGGTCGAGCACATCGGGGAGTGGGCGGACCGGACAGAAGGCGACCTCGACGGAGTGAAGGGAATCAATGACCAGTCAGACTTCGACCGACCCGCGGGACCAAGCAGACGAGCGCATCGTCAGGGTGGCCCCGCGGCTGCATTGGCGGGTCCTCGACGTCATCGACGTCGAGCGCATCCACCAGGCGATCATGACGGTGCTCGAGGATGTGGGTGTTGCCTTCCCGCTCGAGGAGGCGCAGCGGGTGCTGCGCGACGGCGGCTGCCGGGTGGACGAAGCCACCGGCATCGCGCGCTTCCCGCGAGCGGTCGTCGAAGAAGCGCTGAGCTGGGCGCCGCGCGACGTGGTGCTCGCGGCGCGTGATCCGCGCTGCGACCTGCCGCTCGACCTGAACCACTCGTACCTGTCCAACGACGCCAGCGGCGTGGACGTGCTGCAGCCGGATGGCGGCACGCGGCCGTCGCTGCTGGCGGACGTTGCTGACTCGGCCAGGTTCGTCGACGCCCTGCCCGGCCTCGCGTACTACTGGGGGCCGATCGTGGCGGCGAACGACACGCCGATGGCCAGCCGCGCGGTGCACGAGACGGCGGCGGTGCTCGCGAACACGAGCAAGCACTACCAGGCGGTCACCACAGTGGGGGAAGGGCCGGCGCGCTACCTGGTGGAGCTGGCGGCGGCGGTCGCCGGAGGAGCGGAGGAGCTCCGCCGCCGCCCGATCGTGAGCATGATCCAGTGTCCCGTCGATCCGCTCAGCAACGACGCTGTCGGCCTGGCGGCGGGGCTGGTGGCGGCGCGGCACGGAGTGCCGTGCGGGTTCCTGTCGCTGACGCTCGGCTGCGGTACGGCGCCGGCCACGCTCGCCGGCAATCTCGTGGTGTGCCTTGCGGCCGTGCTCGCCGACCTGGTGATGCTCCAGCTGGCGAGTCCCGGTGCCCCGGTCTTCATGGCCGCCGCCCCGAGCGTGGTGGACCTCAAGACGGGCGGTTACACCGGCGGCGGCCCGGAGGACCACCTGCTGGCCGCCGCCGCCGTCGAGATGGCCCACTTCTACGGCCTGCCCATGGCCATGGGCACCATGGCCAGCGGTGCCAAGCGGCCGGGGTGGCAGGCGGCCGTCGACGATGCTCTCTCGACCGCCGTCTCGGTGATGAGCTGGGCCGACATGATGAACGGCGCCGGACTGCTGGCCGGGTCCAAGACGCTCTCCTACGCCCATCTGGTCATGGAGAGCGAGATCTTCGCCATCGTTGCCAAGATGGCGGAGGGCATCACGGTGGACGACGAGACGCTGGCCCTTGACACGATCAGCAGTGTCGGCCCGGGCGGCACGTACCTGGGCGAGAAGCACACGCGCCGCCATCTGAAGGAAGTCTGGCGGCCCACGATCTGGGACCGCAGCAGCTACGAGCAGTGGCTGGCGGCCGGCGAAGCCGGCGCGCTGGAGAAGGCGGAGGAGATGGCGGAGCGGATCCTGGCAGAGCACCGGCCGGATCCGCTGCCGAACGACACGCTCGCCGAGCTGGCCGCCATCGTCGCTCGCGCAGACGCCGAGCTGTCCGGCGTCTAGGCCGCTACCGCAGTCAGCGCTCCCCGGGTCGGCGGGAGTGCTCGCGCGCCACGCACATCTCGTGTCGAGCCGGCAAGCGCCTGACGGGGTCGCAGCCCGCCGGTCGGAGTGCGCACGCGGGGACTCACGTCGCGCTGACGCCGAGCCGCACGATGGAGGCGACCCGTGCGACTGTCGCCGTGACTGAGCGCAACGGGCGCGCGGACTCCCAGGTGCTGTCGGCGCCCTTCGTGCTTCAGACCGGGCAACCTGGCCCGGGAGCGGGGGATGACCGACGCGCCTCAACAAGCCGCCGGAACCCGTCTACACGCTCGTCCAGGCACTCCCAGTCGATGGCATAGTAGCTGCGCGTGCCTTCCTCACGGTGGGTGACGAAGCCCGTACGCCCGAGGATGGCCAGGTGGTGCGAGATCAGCGGCTGGCTGAGCTCAAGCTCGGCGCTGATCTCGCACACGCAGCGTTCCCCTTCGAGCAGCTGCTCGACGATACGAGCGCGCGTCTCGTTGCAGAATGCCTTGAAGAACGGCACGTAGTCTTGAAGGCTGGTCTCGTCCTGTGGCAAGCGTCACTCCGTGGCAGGGTGTCTGCTGGAAGTATACGTCGACGTCTGATGTTCGTCAAAGTACACTTATATAAACGGTAGTGTATTGACTCCGACGGGGGGTCTGCAAAGGCTGCGAATGTGCGCAGCGACCATCCGGCCGTCAGTCCCGAAGGGCTGCGTCGGACTCCATAGACAGCCGCTTATATAAACGTGAGCTTGACGAGTGTTCCTTGTGACCAGAGAATGGGTGTCGAGGGAGCCGTTCAGAGAGCATGCATGCAGCGACGGAGGACTCCATGCCCGAGCACACCCTGAAGCGCTTGTCGTTCCTCGATCGCTACCTGACTGCCTGGATCTTCCTGGCCATGGCGGCCGGCGTGCTCATCGGTTGGGCTTACGACGGGGTCGCACGCTTCTGGGACAGCCTCTCGGTGGGCACCACCAACATCCCGATCGCCGTCGGGCTCATCGTGATGATGTATCCGCCGCTGGCGAAGGTGAAGTACGAGGAGCTGGGCGACGCCTTCCGCGACTACCGCGTCCTCGGTCTCTCGCTGGTGCAGAACTGGCTGATCGGCCCCTTCCTGATGTTCTTCCTGGCCATCGGCCTGCTGTTCGACAAGCCGGAGTACATGCAGGGTCTCATAATGATCGGCTTGGCGCGCTGCTTCGCCATGGTCATCGTCTGGAACCTGCTCGCCAAGGGCGACACCGAGTACTGCGCCGGGCTGGTCGCCTTCAACAGTGTCTTCCAGGTGCTCTTCTACAGCGTCTTCGCCTGGATCTTCGTCACCAAGCTGCCGCCGCTCTTCGGCCTCGAGGGCACTGCGGTCGATGTGAGCATCGGGCAGATCGCCCAGAGTGTGTTGATCTACCTCGGTATCCCGTTCGTCGGCGGCATGCTCACGCGCTTCATCGCACTCAAGACCAAGGGCCGTGAGTGGTACGAATCGAAGTTCATCCCGCGCATCAGCCCCCTCACACTGATCGCGCTGCTGTTCACCATTTTCGTCATGTTCAGCTTGAAGGGCGACTACATCGTCAAGCTGCCGCTCGACGTGGTGCGCATCGCCGTCCCGCTGCTGATCTACTTCGTGGTCATGTTCCTGGTGAGCTTCTGGATGGGGAAGAGGGTCGGCGCGGACTACGCCAAGACGGCGACCCTCTCGTTCACGGCCGCTAGCAACAACTTCGAGCTGGCCATCGCCGTGGCCGTCGCCGTGTTCGGCATCGGCAGCGGCCAGGCGTTCGCGGCCGTCATCGGGCCGCTCGTCGAGGTGCCGGTGTTGATCGGCCTCGTCAATGTGGCGCTCTACTTCCGGCGACGCTTCTGGGCGGCCGCGCCGGCTGCGGCGGGCGTCGGCACGGACGTCGACGAGGCGGCCATGATCGCCGCCGCCGAGGATGCCGGCGGCTGCACTCGTGCCGGCCGTGACATCGGCGGCCGCGACCGGGCGTCGTGAAGTCGGTGTAGGCTCGGGGAGCCGCCCCGACAAGGCCGGTCCATTGGGTCCAGGGACCTGTGGGTTTGCGGATGGATGCCTCGGGTGCTCTCAGGCTGCGCCCATCCGCTCCGACAGGGCTGCTCCACGTGGCCGGTCTGCCGTGCGGCATGCCGCGTTGACATCCCGCATTAGTCAGCCTATCTTTATATAAAGCATCGTCGATGAATGGGCGCCGCGGAGCGATCCGCGACGCCCGGCGGCGAGGAGAAGGAGGCAGCAAGATGGAGGCGCAACGTCCCGGCCTCATCATGTGCGTGTGCACCGGCAAGTGCCCCGGCTTCGAGAAGATGGACATCTGGGACTTCATCAACCGGACACGGGTGGAACTGCAGGTGGAGTTCGGGGTGATACACCCGCAGCTCTGCGAGGAAGACGGCGACCGCTTCCTGGCGGACTACCTTCAGGCCGGGCGCCCTCTGGTCATCGCAGGGTGCGCGCCGAACATGCAGTACAAGCTGTTTCGCGACGCATTCGCAGCGCGGGGCATGGACGTCAAGAAGGACATGGTGCCTCTCGACATCCGCGACATGACCACAGACGAGGCTGTCGACAAGGTTGCGGCTGCACTCCGCGACGTGGGGGTGCAGGACGATGTCTGAGACTACGTTCATGGGAGTGGAGAGGGCGAGGATCGCCTGGGCTCCCACTATCGACTACGCGAAGTGCGACTTCTGCATGGAGTGCGACGAGTTCTGCCCGCATCGTGTGTTCGAGCGCCGGGAGGGCGAGGTCAAGCTCGTGGTAGCCAACCCCGAGAACTGCGTCGTGTTCTGCAGGGCGTGCGCCAAGACCTGCGGTCCCGACGCCATCTCCTTCCCCGACAAGCCCGAGACCATCAAGCGGATCAAGCAGCTGCGCGAGGAACAGGAGCGGGCAGCGGCGGAGGAGCCGCGCGAGCCGCACGCGGAGCGGGGGCAGGCAGGATGAAGCACGCGATCCTGGCCTGCAGCGGCATGGACAAGGCCGAAGGCTCTCTGGCGCGGGAAGTGGGGATCAGGGTCGCTGAGGCGATCGGGGCGGACGTGATCTGCCCGGTGCTGCTCAACCGCTCCCCTTCTCGCTACAGGAAGGCTCTGGGCGCGGATGCGCTGATCGTCGTCGACGGCTGTGCCACGCGCTGCGCCTCGAAGCTGGCTCTGGGGAATGGGGCGAAGCCGGAGCGGAAGCTCCTCGTGTCGGACCTCGTCAAGGCCTCCGGCGAGCCACTCGAGGCTTCGCTTCGCCTGGGGTCGGCGGAGGTAGCGCTGGCCGAGGACATCGCGGCCGACCTGGTCGCGGCTCTGGAGGGTACGGCCACCGCTTCTTCTGCCCACGTCGCACCGGCGGAGCCGGTAGCCGGATGGAGCGCGCCGGGTGACTACTTCGTCGTCTCCTACGAGCAGTTCGAGTTCCGCGTCCCCAAAGAAGGGTACTGGTTCAACGAGAATGACGTGTGGGCGCGCGTCGTGGGCCATCGCGCGCGCGTCGGCATATCCGACTACCTGCAGCAGAATCTCACCGACATCCACTACTACGACGCGCCGGAGGTCGGCACGCTCGTGGAGCAGTTCGGGGAGGTGGGATCCGTCGAGTCGAGCAAGGCGGTCTTCGAGATCGTCGCGCCCGTCGGTGGTACCGTGGTAGCCGTCAACCAGGCGCTCGTAGAGAACCCGGAGCTGATCAACGAGGACCCCTTTGGCGAGGGTTGGCTGGCGGAACTCGAGTTGAATGCCTGGCCGGAGGAGTCGGAGTTCCTGCTGGACGGCCGGGCCTACAGCGAGACGCTCGCTCCCAAGGCGGCCGAAAGCTCCAGAGGCTAGAGGAGGGCGACCGAGTGGAACGCGTGGCAGACGAAGACCTCGTCCTGGTCATACCATGCAGCGGGATCGGCAAGGTGCACGGACTCATCGGTCGCGAAGCCACCTACGCGGTGACGGACGAGATCGCGCCGGAAGAGACCGACACGCTGTGTCTCGCCCTTCTGGTGAAGGGCGACCCTGATGCCAGCGCCAGAGTGCGCTCGCACAGATGCATCACCGTCGATGGCTGCCCGAAGGTCTGCGCGAAGACCAGTGTGGAGGCAGCGGGCGGCCGTCCCGAGAGAGCCCTGCAGGTCGTGCGCTTCTTCAAGGATCATCGTGGTGCGGAGCCGGGCACTGCGGTGGCGCTCAAGGAAGACGGATGGACCATCGTCCGCGAGGTAGCCGAGGCGGTCGCCGACGAAGTGGCCCGTCTGCGCGGGCCTGCAGGAGAGGAGGCGGACTCGTGAGCGATGCGGAGAACACAGCCGTCACCAAGGTCGGCGTCATCAGCTGCAGCGGCGAAGAGATCCCGGAAGGGACCATATCCCGCCTCGCCACCCTCCGCGCTCTCTCCTCGCAGCGGCCCAACATGGGCGCGACCCTCTGCCTGCCGTTGTTCCTCGCCGGCGACCCGGGCCTGCGCAACTTCGCGCGCACCCATCCCACCATCACGGTCGATGGGTGCGACAAGCAGTGTGCGCGGTGGGCTACGGAGAAGCACAGCGGGCCGGTGGCACGCGCTCTGGTCGTGTCGCAGATCCTGGGGCCGGACGCGGCTCTCTGTCAGCGGTCCTCGCGGTCGGCCGGCACGGCGGATGGCGACGCCGTGCGCGTCGTCGCCAGGGAGATCGCTTCCGCCATCGACGAGATCCTCGGGGAGCGCGGCTTGACGACGGGCGGTGGGGCAGGCGGATGAACTGCGCCGCACAGCCCACCTCCCACGGCGGACTGCGCAAGGTGTTCGTCGAGCCGACCAACGATTGCAATCTCGCCTGCCGTACGTGCGTGAGGACGACGTGGGAGGAGCCCCCCGGGCGCATGGCCTGGACCACGTTTGAGCGCCTGGTCGCCGACTTGCGGGACTTCCCCAGTGTCGAGACCATGGCGTTCTTCTGCGTGGGCGAACCGCTTCTCCACCCGCAGCTCGTCGATATGGTGGCACTGGCGCACGAGCGCGGCTACCGTACGGAGGTCACCAGCAACGCCCTCCTCCTCACTCCCGAGCTTGCCGACGGCCTCTGCGCCGCCGGCCTGGATCAGTTCGTCGTGTCCATCGACGGAGCCG
The DNA here is from genome assembly GCA_964538465.1 of uncultured Thermoleophilia bacterium. GTDB lineage: Bacteria > Actinomycetota > Thermoleophilia > UBA2241 > UBA2241 > UBA6103. The sequence goes on from CAZIGT010000011.1 coordinate 22,078, forward strand.
GCGCGGAATCATTCGCCGACGTGCGCTCGGGAGCCTCCCTCGACCGTGTCGTCAGCAACGTGCGGCTGCTGAGCGTCTTCGACGGGGAGTGCCTCGTGCCGCGGCTGCGCATAGGCATCGAGTTCGTCGCCATGCGGCGCAACGTTCACGAGCTGCCGCAGCTCGCGCAAGTGGCGTCGACGCTTGCTGCCTCCTTCGTGATCGTGAGCAACGTCGTTCCCTACCATCAGGACCTCATCGACGAGACCTTGTACGACCGCGGGCTGTCCGCCCTGCGCAATCCCGGCGTCCCACAGGCGCCGCTGTGGAGGCTGCCGCGAATGGACTTGATCGGCGAGACGGCGGAGGCGATCGTGAGGCTGCTAGAGTCTGGACAGAGCGTGTCGCTCGCCGGAATGGAGATGGACAGGAACAACGCTCTCTGTCCGTTCGTGGCGGACGGCGCGATCGCCATCCGCTGGGACGGCGTCGTCTCTCCCTGCCCGCCGCTCCTGCACACGCACTCGTGCTTCATCCGGGGTCGCGAGAAGCGCTTCGTCCATTGCGGCTTGGCCCGTTTGGGCGATCGCCCGCTTCGTGAGGTATGGGACGGCAGTGCGTACCGGGACTTGCGCGAACGCATCTCGAGCTTCGACTTCCCACCGTGTTCGGACTGCGGCGGCTGCGAGCTGGCCGAGAGCAACACCGAGGACTGCTTCGGCAACCCGTTCCCGGTGTGCGGCGACTGCCTCTGGGCTCGCGGCATCGCGCGCTGCGCCTGAGGGCGAGCTCCTCGGGAGAGTGACGCCGGTCCCACGAGTCGCATGCGACCGAACCTTTCGTGGCCCGGCTGCTACTCACCCGTGCCATGGAGGACGCTCGCTTACTGACCGATGCTGCCGACGTCGTCGACGTGACCGTGCTCGCGGACATCGGCGATGCGGTTCGGCTGCCCGGCACCACGGGCGGCTCACGGACGTTGCGGCCTGGCGGGAGCGCCCGTCGCCGCGGCGTAGGCGGTACTCGCCGTCGTAGATGCCGCCGTCTTCGATGGCGCGCTGGTTGTTGATGAGCGTCGCCTGCCGGTCGTCCGGGTGCACGCGATCCAGCCAGGCGTGGAAGGACCGCGGCAGGGCTCCCGGTCGCAGGCGCGGAAGCGAGTCCATCTGATGCGACATCTCCATGTAGCCGGTCTGCACGTGCCAGCCGTAGTAGGCGTCGAGTACCGCATCCACGAACGCCCGCAGTCTGGTCTCGCTGAGCTCCTGGGATGCGGTGCGGCCTTCCGTTGCGCTCACCGGTCCACCTCGTCACCCCGCTTCTGCAGGCATCCTTCTCGCGGGCGGGCGCAGTCACCGGGATCCTTGCACGAGCGGCGCCAACAATGAGAGGGAAAACCATCATTCAACTCACGTGATACTCCTGGGCGAACGGCAGTCTTGCGACCGATAATGGGTAAGAAGCAAGAGCATGGGGGCACGGCGGCGGGCCTGTTGGTCAGCCGTGACGGGGACTCCCGCTTCGAGGAGCGAACGACATGAAAGCGTCATGGTGAACAAGATCCTAGTCGCGGTCGGCGACAGAGATCGTGCCGCGGACTACGCCCATGAGCTGCGAAGAAGGGGCGTGTGGGCTGAAGGACGCATCGTCACGGCCCCGCATCGCGCCGCGGCCAAGGAGATCCTCTGCGTGACCGAGGAGCAGGGGACCGACCTCATCGTCATGGGTTCCCACGGGCAGTCGTGCTGGGGAGCCTTCCGGAACGGCAGCGCGGCGCACCAGGTGATAGGGCAGGTATCCTGCCCGGTCACCGTCGCCCGCGAGACGAAGAGTACGCACGAGCCGGTGCGGCGGGGCCATCCGGTGGCGGTGCACTGAGAACGAGCGACGAGACAGCACGGACCATCGGTAGCCGCGATGGTCCGCTTCAGCCCGGGGCCGGACTTACCCCCGAGAGTCCGTGCCCCGGGCCTCCGCTATCTGTGGCCGGCCTTCACTTCACGATCAGCTTCTTCGTGTTCTGCACGCTCTGTACATTGCCGGCCGTGTCGGTGGCGAACACCTTCCACTTGTAGGTGCCGCGCTTGAGCCTGCAGGTGAAGCTCTTGGTGAACTGGATGCCGCACGCCTTGGTGCCCAGGTTGAACGTCTTGACGGTCTTGCTGCCCTTGGTGATGCGGATCTTGACCAGCGTGCAGCTGGTGCAGAACTCGTCGGCCAGGCTGTAACCGAGCTTGGCCTTCTTGCCGTACTTGACGGTGACGTTCTTCTGCGCCCTGGCGCTGGGCCCGGTCACGTCGATCTTGAAGGTGGTCGCCGTGGGCACGTTCACGTTCGTGGTCGTGCCCAGGCCGAGCTGGCCGTCAGTGTTCTGGCCCCAGACCGTGAGGATCGCGTTGCTACCGGCCGCGTAGCTTGTCCAGTAGCCGGCAGAAGCCAGCAACCAGTCGGT
>CAZIGT010000012.1:0-14740 GCA_964538465.1 uncultured Thermoleophilia bacterium
ACGGCATGAGCCGTCCCGGGCCCTTCGCATGTCCGGATGCAGTGGCCGGAAGGATCGACGCGGGCCGGAAGCAGCACGCTCCACCCCGGCCCCGCCGGCGAGCGCCGCGGACCGGCGAGGAGGAGGCGACGCGCCGCGCTGCTCTGTACGCACGACAGCGGGCCAGGCCCGGTCTGCGGCCTCAGCCGCGCTGCTTCTCCGCCTGCTTGCGCTCCTCGGCGCGCAGGGTGTGCTTGCGCACGCGCCCGCTCTGCGGCGTGACCTCCACGAGCTCGTCGTCGGCGATCCACTCGAGGGCCGCCTCGAGTGTGAGGGTGCGCGGCACCTTGAGGCCGGTGTCGATCTCCTTTGTGGACTGACGATAGTTGCCCATCTGCTTCTTCTTGGTGGGGTTGCAGAGCATGTCACCGCTGCGCGCGTTCTCGCCGACGATCATGCCCTGGTAGATGCGGTCCATGGGCCGTACGAAGAGTACGGCCCGTTGCTGTAGGTTCTCGAGTGAGTACGAGGCGGCCTCGCCGTCCGCCTGGCTCACCAGCGAGCCACGGCTGCGGCCGGGCAGGTCGCCGCGCCACGGCCCGTAACCCACGAAGCGCGAGGACATGACGCCCAGGCCGCGCGTCTCGGTGAGGAAGTCCGAGCGGTAGCCGATGAGGCCGCGCGTGCTGATGGTGAACTCCAGCCGCACCAGTCCGGTGCCGCTCGCATGCACGCCGACAAGCTCGCCCTTGCGTGCGGCCAGCTCCTGGATGACCGTGCCCTGATACTCCTCTGGAACGTCGATGATGAGCTGCTCGATGGGCTCCAGCAGCTTCCCGTGCTCGTAGTGCTGCGTGATGACTTCCGGTCGGCTCACGCACAGCTCCATGCCCTCGCGGCGCATCTCCTCGATGAGGATGGCCAGGTGCAGTTCGCCGCGGCCGGAGACCTTCACCCCGTCCGGCCGCCCCAGGTCTTCCATGCGCAGCGCCACGTTCACACGCAGCTCGCGCTCCAGCCTCTCCTTGATCTGCCGCAGCGTGACGGCCCGTCCCTCCTGGCCGGCGAACGGGCCGTTGTTCACCAGGAAGAACATGGAGACGGTGGGTTCCTCGATCTCCAGCGGGGGGAGCGCCACGTCCGTGAGGTCCACGGCGCTCAGCGTATCTCCGATGGTGATGTCGTCGGGGCCGGCGCGCCAGACGATGTCGCCCGCCCCCACCACCTCCACCTCGCGTCGCTCGAGGCCGCGCGTGACCCAGAGGTGCGTGGAGCGAGCCTGCTCGGAGGAGACGAGGGTCCAGTCCGCGCGCGCGGTCGACGCGTTTCCGGGCATCTGTGTCGAGGGGCCGGCGGCCTCTGGGGCGGCGGCGACGCGGTCGCCATCATGGCGGGCGGCCGCCGGCCCGCCGGCGCGCCGCGTCACCGTGCGCAGCAGCTGGTCGCCGGCGCGGTGCACGCCCTGGAGCACCCGGCCGCAGCCTATGCGGCCGATGTAGTCGCTCCAGGCCAGGGTGCTCACCTGCATGAGGAACGGGGCCGAGAGGTCCACGCGCGGCGGCGGCACCCGGTCGATGATGGTCTGGAAGAGGTCTCCCATACCGGCGTCGGCCAGCTCGGCGAGCATCACCGGGGAGAGGCCGCCGCCGTCCTTCTGATGCTCTTCGCGCTCGTGCTCCTCGCGCTGGTACTCGTCGAGGTCGTTGACGATCCAGCCCTCGAGGCCGCTGCCGTAGAGCACGGGGAAGTCGAGCTGATGGTCGTCGGCGCCCAGCTCGACGAACAGGTCGAAGGTGGCGTCGAGGGCGCCGGAGGGATCGGCGTTGGGCCGGTCGGCCTTATTCACTACGACGATCGGCCGCAATCCCAGACGCAGTGCCCGCATGAGCACGTATCTGGTCTGCGGCATAGGGCCTTCGTTGGCGTCGACCAGCAGCAGCACGCTGTCGACCATGCTGAGGACCCGCTCGACCTCGCCGCTGAAATCCGCGTGGCCCGGGGTGTCGATGATGTTGATGAGGTAGCCGTCCCATTCCACCGTGCAGTGCTTGGAGCGGATGGTGATGCCGCGCTCGCGTTCCAGGTCGTGGCTGTCCATGACCCGCTCTTCCACGCGGGCGTTCTCGCGGAAGACGTGCGCGGCGCGGAAGATCGCATCGATCAGCGTCGTCTTGCCGTGGTCGATGTGGGCGATGCTCGCGAGGTTGCGGATCTTCTCGGCGGCATGCATGGCGGGACCGGCTCTGTTACGGGGTGATCGGCGTGGCCGCGGGCGTGCCCACGGCCGGGACGGCCTGCCGACGCCGAGCGTGCTCGGGCGTGGCCGCTGGTCGTCAAGTGTACACGCCCCCACGACGGCGCCCCACCGGCCGCCGTCTACGCGGCGCTGAGGTCCGGAGGCGGCCCCCGCTCCCTGCTGATGGCCCGCGGGCGTCGTTCCGCAACCTGTCCGGGTGGCGCGCATCGCAGCACCCGGGCGCCGCCGGGAGGAACCAGCGGCGCCTGGGCGCTACACTCCCCTCCATGCGAGAGGGAAATGGACGACGGTACCGCACGTACCGTTCCGCGTCGTGGCAGAAGGGACAGGCCGGAGCCGTGGCCAGGAAGGCCGCAGTCGGCGCCCGCACGCCCGCACGTCGCCGCCGCGGCATCCGGCTCACGGTGGCGATCGCCGCCGTGCTGATCGTGGGCAGCGCGGCCGGGGCCGCCTTCCTGCTGACACGCCACGGCTCGGCCGCCGGCCCAGACGGCGTGTCGGCGTCCACTTCGCCCAGCCCGTCGCCGAGCCCATCGCCGTCGCCGAGCCCGTCGCCGTCTCCCAGCCCGAGTCTCAGCCCAGGTAGTGCGGAAGCCTGGACCGGCCCGGCGTCCTCCATCCTGCGCCTGAAGCTGGTGCACACCATCGGCGGCGCCATCTCGCCGAAGTCGGTCGTCGCCACCCAGACAGGCTACGTCTTCGCCCAGAACATGATGTACACGCATACCGTCACGGTCTACGACGCGCAGACGTACGAGCTGGTGAAGACGATCCAGGATTCGGTGGACCTCGGTGAGTACGGCATCAAGGGCGGCGCCGCAGTGCGGGGCGCGCCGGTCGAAGCGGCCGTGGCCGCCGACTCCAGCGCGGTGTACGTGTCCAACTACTCCATGTACGGACCGGGCTACGCTCACCCCGGCGACGACGACCTGGGCCCGGGCAGCGGGGTGGACGACAGCTTCGTCTACCGCATAGCCCTGCAGGACCTGCGCATCGACCAGGTCATCGGTGTGGGCGCCGTGCCGAAGTTCCTGGCGACCACGCCAGACGGCAAGTACGTGCTGGTGAGCAACTGGGTCTCGTGGGACCTGAGCGTGATCGACGTGGCCCGCGGGAAGGCGACGCGACGCATACAGCTCGGTGCCTTCCCGCGCGGCATAGCCGTTGACTCGAAGTCGCACTACGCCTACATCGCCGTGATGGGCACGGGCAACGTGGCGCGCCTGCGCCTCGCCGATTTCCACCTCGACTGGATCACCGGCGTAGGAGCCGGCCCGCGCCACCTCTGCATAAGCCCTGATGACCGCTGGCTCTACGTCACGCTGAACGCCGAAGGCACTGTGGGCAAGATCGATCTGCGCACGCGACGGCTGGTGTCCAAGGTCTACTCCGGCAACCAGACGCGCAGCATGGCGATCGCGCCGGACGGCAAATCGCTCTACGTTGTGAACTACGAGTCAAGCTCGGTCAGCAAGATCCGCACCGCGGACATGAAGATCGTGCAGACGGTGTCGACCTCCTGGCACCCCATCGGCATCACCTACGAGGCGCCCACGAAGAGCGTCTGGGTGGCCTGCTACGGCGGGAGCATCATGGTGTTCGCCGACCGCTGAGATGCCGCCGTCGCTCAGCACCGTCTCGAGCAGCGGGAGCGTGAGGGCCAGGTGGCCGGCGCGGATCACCGTGTTCCACAGAGGCTCGCACTTCTTCCAGCCCACCGTCATGGCCAAATGGCGCAGCTGTGAGCGCAGACCGTCGGCAGCGCGGCTGCTGCGCAGGATCGATCCCCAGCTGTAGAAGTCGCGGTAGGCGCGGCGGTAGCCTTCTTCGAGCGCCGCCGCGTCCATACGAGCCGGGGTGAAGACGGCGTGACGGGTGTCGTACAGGTCCCAGTCCGTGGTCGTGATGCGTCTCTGGGATGCCAGGCGGCTGTGGAACGCGGTCCCGGGATAGGGCGTGGCGATGTGGAAGGTCGCTGTCTCCACGCCTTGGGAGACCGCCCACTCGACAGTTCTGTCGAAGACCGACGCGTCATCTTCGTCGAGCCCGAAGACGAAGCTCGCGTTGACCATGATGCCGAGGTCGTGCAGGCGGCGGACGGCGGCCTCGTAGCGGGAACGGGGATCGCGGCGTGCGGCCGAGCAGGCCGCCTCAGTGCCGTCTGCGTCTGCGGCCGTAGCCCCGAGCGTGCTGCGCAGGCTGCCCAGCTTGTGCTGGGCGCGCAGGTTCTCGGCGCTGAGCGACTCGAAGCCGACGAACAGGCTGCGCAGCCCGGCCGCCGCAGCCTTCTCCAGCAGGCCGGGCTGCTCGATGGCAGCCAGAGTGCCGGCCGCCTGCCAGATGCGGCCCATGCCCAGCATGCCCTCGCAGAGGCGCTCGGCGAAGCGCGGGCTACCGAAGAGGTTATCGTCGAGGAAGAACAGGTGGCGGCCGGGAAGACCCTCCACTTGCGTCAGGGCGTCCTCTACGCGCTGCGTGAAGAACGACGGGCAGCAGCGGAAGAACGACTCCTTGTAGCAGAAGTCACAGGTATGGGGGCAGCCGCGCGTGACAACGAGGGCGTTGGGGCAGAAGTAGCGGCCCGGCGCGATGAGGTCGCGGCGCGGGGCCGGCGCGTCGTGCAGGCTCGGCCGCGTGGACTGGTAGACCCAGCGTGGCCGGCCGGCGCGGAAGTCGGCGAGGAAGGCCGGCCAGGTGTCTTCGCCCGGTCCCAGGAAGACGGTGTCTGCATGCGCGGCGGCCTCCTGAGGCAGCGCGGTGACGTGTACGCCGCCCATGCAGACGTGCGCGCCGTGCTCGCGGTAGTGATCGCCGATCACGTACGCGCGACGTGCGGACGTCGTGTACGCCTCGATGACGACCAGATCGGGCTCATCGTCCAGCTCGATGGCGGCGACGTTCCCGTCCTGCACCATAACGTCGTCGTCCTGGTCGAGGTAGCCGGCCAGGGCCATCAGGCCGAGCGGCGGGAAGAGCGAGTGCTTGATCGGGCGCCAGTCGGGGCCGGCCGGGTCGGCCAGTGCGGGCAGGATCATCTTGACTCTCATGGGCGCTCCTTCGTTGTGCCGGCCGGTCCCGAACGGGGCCGCGACGAAGCACGGGCTGTGGACCGGGCGGCATGAGCCTAGGAAGGAGCGTCGGCGCCGGCGTCGGCGTGGCGCAGGCTCTTCGTGTACTCCTGCTAGAGCAGACGAGGACGGTGAGGCAGGAGGTTCGACGGCCTGACAGGGCCGAGCGGCGCTACCACGCGGAGGCGGCGGGGCCGCGAGAGCGGCGCGCGGTCTGGGCGGCTCTCAGACGCTCAACGGGCCTGCGGGCCGGGGACCACGAGGCCGGTCTCGTAGGCCAGCACCACGAGCTGAGCGCGGTCGCGCGCGCCGAGCTTCATGAGGATGCGCGACACGTGGGTCTTGGCGGTGAGGGGGCTGAGCACGAGTCGCTCCGCGATCTCGCCGTTGCTCAGCCCCTGCGCCACCAGCATAAGGATCTCGCGCTCGCGTGGCGTGAGAGCGTCGAGCTCGGCCGGCCGCGCCCGCCGCACCTCCGGGCGGGAGGCGAACTCTTCGATGAGGCGGCGGGTGACGGACGGCGCCAGCAGGGCTTCGCCGGCGGCGGCGACACGGATCGCCGCCAGCAGCTGTGCCGGCTCGGCGTCCTTGAGGAGGAAGCCGCTGGCGCCCGCCCGCAGGGCCTCGTACACGTACTCGTCGACGTCGAAGGTGGTCAGGATGACGATGCGCGGGGCGGCATCGCCGAGGCTATCCACGATGCGCCGGGTGGCGGCTATGCCGTCGCAGCCAGGCATGCGGATGTCCATGAGTACCACGTTCGGTGTCCGCTCAGCGACGCAGCGCACGGCTTCATCGCCGTCGCCGGCTTCGCCCACGACCTCCAGGTCGTCGGCGCTGTCGACCAGCACCCGGAAGCCGGCGCGCACCAGCGACTGGTCGTCGACGATGAGCACGCGGATCGGGCTCGTGGGCCCGCCGCTGCTGCCTAACGCCGGTCCACCTTCCGTTCGACCGCTCATCTATACGCCCCCAGAGGCAAGGTGGCGCGCACCTCGAAGCCTCCTTCCGGCAGAGGGCCGGCGGCAAAGCTACCGCCGAGCGCGGCCACGCGGCCGGCCATGCCGGCTATGCCGTGTCCGGCCGCGACCGGCCGGTCGGTCGACGGCGCGGCTCGCCCTCCGCCGCCTTCACCTGCATCGGCTCGTCGTGCCTGCCCGTCGTCGCGTACCACGATGCCGAGATCGTCGTGGGTGGTCGTCAGACGCACGGTGAGCTGCCCGGCGTGGGCGTGCCGCAGGACGTTGGTCACCGACTCCTGGACTATGCGGTACGCAGAGAGGGCGACGATCGCCGGCACGTGACCGTCTTCGCTCGGGAGGTCGAGGTCCACACGCAGCCCGGACTCGCGCGCTGGGTCGAGCAGCCGCGGTATGTCGCCGATGCCGTGAGCCGGCTCATGCAACGTGGCATCGGCACTGTTCGTGCGGAGGAATCGCACGGTGGAGCGAAGCTCCGCGAGCGCGTCGCGGCCGCTGCGGGCGATGGTCCGAAGGGCCTGTCGGGCGGCCTGCGGGTCCGCCTGCCTGCCGGCCTTCTGATCGGTCGAGCTGCCGGCCTGCTCTGCGCCCAGCGCCTGTAGGCCGGCGTCCGCCTGGACGATCACCGCCGACAGCGAATGAGCGACCACGTCGTGCACCTCTGCGGCAATACGCAGTCGTTCCTGCTCCACGCGCCGCCGAGCCTCCTCTTCGCGGGTGCGCTCCGCTTCGAGTGCCCGCTCCTCGGCGGCGCGTGCCTGGGCGCGGCGTGAGCGCTGCACCGCGCCCATGAACGCGGCCGCCGCCAGCAGCGAGAACGCCTCGCTGGCCTCGCTCACCCAGGAGATGCCGGGCACGGCGGTGGCGAAGGTGGCCACTACGAGAACGGGCGCCGCCAGCGCCACGAGGGCGGGGATCCAGCGGCGCCCGTAGACCACCAGCGAGTAGATGGCGATCATGGGGCCCGCGATGACGAAGGCCGGCGGGTAGTGCATGGAGAGGTAGGCGACCGCGCAGGCGCCGGTGACGGCCAGGGCGGGCGCCGGCCAACGGCGGCGGACGAGGAGCGGCAGGAACGAGAAGGCCGCCAGCAGATAGGCGAGGGTGTCCGGGTCCGTCCGGCCGGTGGAGCCGGCGTAGTGCCAGAGGGAGAGCGTCCACACCTGCAGGCAGACGAGCGCGGCCAACCCCACGGTGACGATCGCGTTGGCCGCTTGCGGCATGCCGAAGAAATGCTCTTCAAGGTCTTCCAGGCGCACGCGGTCATGCTAGGCCATCGGCGGGCGCCGGCCCACCCCCCGCGGGGGTGTGACCGCGTACTCCAAGCGGAGTACGCGCGCCGGGACGACGTGGGCGTGCGCGATGCCCGGCAGCCCCCTCAGTCGCCCGCAGCGATAGAGTGTGCCAGGTCGGCGACACATTACGCGGCGGCAGAGGGAGGCGATCATGGACAAGGTCGATCTGGGGGCCGGGACGACGCTGTATCCATCGCTCACGGTGGTGGTCGGAGCCACCGTGCGGAACAAGCCCAACTTCGTGACCATCGCTCACGTGGGCATCTGCGACCACGAGCGCATCTCGCTTGGGATCAACAAGGCCCACTACACCAATGCCGGCATCAAGGAGAACGGGTGCTTCAGCGTCAACGTGCCCTCCCAGAGCCTCATGGAGAAGACCGATGTCTGCGGGCTGGCGTCCGGAAGGAAGCTCGACAAGGCCGAGCTGTTCGAGGTGTTCTACGGCAAGCTGGAGCGGGCGCCGATGATCGCCGAGTGCCCGCTCTGCATGGAGTGCCGTCTGGAGCGGGTGGTGGACTTCCCACGGCACGACCTGTTCGTGGGCGAAGTCGTGGCCACATACGCCGACCCGGCCGTGCTCACGGACGGCAGCATCGACTTCGCCAGAGTGCGGCCGTTGCTCTTCGACATGCCGAGCCGCGGGTACTGGTCGCTCGGTGATCGGTTGGCGACCGCCTGGGACGTGGGCAAGGGCCTTCTGCAGCGGGTCGGGGGCGGGGCGTGAGCGCCGACAGCGCCGATCCCGGCCGCGAAGTGGCGGGTACGGCTGATGCTGCGACTGCCGACCGCGATCGCGGCGCTGCCGATCCGGCCGGAGCCACGACTGCCGACCCGACACGCGAAGCCGAAGCCGTCCGCGGGGTCCTGGAACGGCTGCAATGGGCGTACATCGAACGCGACGTGAGCGGGCTCGACGCCTTCATGGAGCTGTTCGTGGAAGGCGACGAGCCCGAGATGATAGGCACCGAAGCCACGGCCCGCGGCGACTTCGATTGGGGCCACGGTCGCGCGGGGGTGCGGGCCATCACCGAGTGGGACTGGCGCTACTGGTTCGACGTGCGCTTCCAGCTGGACGCAGCACGCATCACGGTGCGCGGCGATGTGGCCTGGGCCACGCTGCCCGTGTCGCTGGTGCAGACCGAGCGCTCGCGCGAGGGCGCGCTGCGGAATGCCGCCGAGACGGTACTGCCCCAGTTGCGTGAGCTTCTGGCCGACGAGGGCCTCACGCCAGAAGAGCGGCTGGGCGAAGCGGCCACGGTCAGCGCGGCGCGGCTGCGCGAGCTCACCGCGCCCCCCGGCTACCGCCGCCCGCTCACCTTCTCAGCGGTGCTCGTCCGCGACGGCGGTACCTGGCGCTTCCACACGACGCACTGGGCGCTCGCCGCCGAGTGACGGCCGCCGCGCGCCCGGCCGCGCCGCGTCACCGATCGCCGCGCGCTCCGCTTCAGCGCTCCGCCCGCCCATCGGTCACTCCTCGCCGTCCCAGTATCCGCAGCGCTCCAGCCTGCCGACCACCTGCAGGCCGAGCAGGCCCAGCTTCTGCGAGCGCGGGTACCAGGTGATGTCCCAGCTCTGGCGCGTGCCGTAGGCCAGGTATGTGAGGCCGGAGTCGCCGGCCCGGAAGCCGTGCGCCACGCCGGAGCCCGCCAGCCGGGAGATCACGCTACCCGGCCGCACCGGGTGCTCTTGCGCGGCGGGCTCGGCGCCGGCCGGAGCCGGCGGGTAGAGGAGCAGGGCGCCGTCGCCCTCCAGCACGACGAAGATCTCCTCCTGGGCCGAGTGGCAGTGCGGCGGGAAGCCCATCTTGCCGGGGGCGAGGGTCACGTGCTGCAGGCCGGTACGAGCCAGCTTGCCCCGCGTGAGCATGCGCCGGGTGAGATGGGAGCCGCCCTGGTCCGAGACGATGGGCTCGACGTCGCTGATGTTGACGATGTTCGCCGGCCGCTCGCCCGGCTCCGGCACTGGCAGCTCGCCGGCCGCCGCGTCGCGATCCCAGGGTTTGTCACCGGCGCCGACCTCGACCCATGTGCGGCCCACCCAGGCGACGCCGGCGCGCGGCAGCACGCCGGCCTCCGTGGGCGTGCGCTCACCGTAGGCCAGCACATCGAGGCCGTTCGGGCCGGCGATCAACGTGTGCGCCTCCCAGTTGGGGGTGTGTGTCAGGCAGTCTCCCCGGCCCACCTCGTACGTGGCGCCGTCCTGCCAGCTCAGACCGGAGCCGTCGAGGATGTAGAAGACCTCCTCTTCGCCCGTGTGCTGGTGGACCGGGGTCGCCCGCTTGCCGGAAGCTATCTGCTGCCGGCGCAACCCCACCGTGACGCTGCCGGTCGCCGTGCCCAGGTCGAAGAACACACCTTCCTGTTGACCGACCTTCATGGGGAAGCCGCGCAGGTCTTCCCACTGGATCACCGGGTGGTTCATATGGTTCGGCTCCTCTCTCCGGCGTGCGCCGGTCGCGTCCGTCATCGCATCTGTGCGGGCGGGCGCAGCAGGTGGAGACCCGCCGCGGCAGCCGCCGCGTCCATCACCCTACGGCAGACCCAAGGTCCGTCGCGCCTCGTCCTGCTGCCGCTGAACGTCATGTCTCACGCAGCAGCCGGCCACATGGTCGTTGACCAGGCCGCAGGCCTGCATGTGAGCGTAGACCGTGGTGGGGCCGAGGAAGCGGAAGCCGCGGCGCTTGAGCTCGGCGGCCAGAGCCGCGGATGTACGCGTGCTGGCCGGGATGTCTTCGCGGCGGCGGATGGCCGCGGCTGAGCTGGGGTCGTGCGCGGCGTAGGCCCGGCCTGCCGCCGTGGACTGGCGGCCGACGCCGTCCACGAAGTGCCAGAAGAACGCCGCCAGCGAACCGTGCTCGGCGATCACGTCCAGCGCGGCGCCCGCGTTGGCGATCACGGCGTCGATCTTGCGCCGGTTGCGCACGATGGCGGCGTCGGCGAGCAGACGCTGTACATCCTGCTCGCCGAACGCGGCTACCGCGGCCGGGTCGAAGCCCGAGAACGCCGCCCGGAAGGCCTCGCGCTTGCGCAGCACGGTGATCCACGCGAGGCCGGACTGGAACGTCTCCAGACAGAGGTGCTCGAAGAACAGCCGGTCGTCGAGCACCGGTCGCCCCCACTCCTCGTCGTGATAGCGGACGTACTGGTCCGTGCCTACCGACCACCAGCAGCGCGAACGGCCGTCCGGGCCGGGCCGGAGCGCCGGCGCCGCGACCTCGCCGTCGTCACGGGACTCCTGGAACGCATCTGGCCTAGCGTTCTCAGCACTCATGCGGATCCTTCGATCGACTGTGGCGCCCGGGCACCGCGACCACGCTCAGGGAGCATCCGCAGCCGCCTCGTCCGGGGCGTCCCCGGTCCCGCCATGCCCAGCGCGTATTCTATGTTCCGTGAGGACCGCACCCGCGGCGTGGGAGGAGAGGATGCAGGAGATCATCGTCGGCCGGCCGGCCGTGCTCGTCATCGACATGCAGAAGGACTTCGCGCCGGGCGGGGCGCAGCCGGCGCCGGAGGCGGCGGTCATAGCCTCCCGCATAGCGTGGCTGCTGGATGCCGCCCGGGTGGCCGGCGCACCCGTCATCTACACACAGGAGGTGCACCGTCCCGGCCAGGTCGACTGCGGGCTCGAAGCGGAAGACGATCCCGTGCACTGCGTCGAGGGCACGCCGGGCATCGACATCATTCCGGAGCTTGCGCCGCGGCCGGGTGACCATGTGATCATCAAGCGCCGTTTCAGCGCCTTCCTCGACACCGACCTGGAGTTGCTGCTGCGCGGCCTGGGCGTCGACACGCTCCTGGTCACCGGCATGGATACCGGCTGGTGCGTACTCTGGACTTGCGGCGATGCCTACCAGCGTGACCATCACGTGCGCGTCGTGGAGGACTGCGTGGCGTGCGTGTACCCGGAGACGCACGAGGCGGCGCTGGTCATTCTTCGCGCGCTGACCTCGCGGCCGGTGGCGACGGCCGCGGAGGCGGTGGAGGCACTCGGGGCGTGGGGCCGGTCACAGACCAGCTGACTCACGCCCCGAGTGCACGTCACGAGTACTCAGCCGGCGTCCTCGGGCTTCGCCTCGTCCTCGGCGAGCAGCGTGTACAGCTTCCGTCGGGCGTCGTCCAAGATGGTGGCCGCGGCCTCGAGCTGCGTTCGCGATCCGGCCTCGCCGACCTGCCGCGCCGCTCCCATGAGACGGAAGACGGCGTCGCGCAAGCCGACTGCTCCCTCGTCCGCCGCCTCGCCCTGGTCCCACGGCGCTCCCCCTCCCTTCGCCTGACGCTTCTCCAGCTCCGCCTTGCCGGCGTCCGTTATCGAGTAGACGCGGCGACCGTCCTGCTCGGTAGACGAGAGCAGGCCCTCGTCGGCGAGCATCTGCAGAGTGGGGTAGATGGAACCCGGGCTGGGGCGCCAGGCGCCGCCGCTGCGCTGCTCGAGCTCGCCGATGATCTCGTAGCCGTGCATCGGCTTCTCGGCGAGCAGCGCGAGCAGCGCCAGGCGCACGTCTCCCCGACGGGCACGCCGCGGCGGCGGCCCGAAGGGCGGCATGAAGGGAGGTCCGAACGGCGCTCCCGCCCAGCGACGGTGACGATGGTGGCCACCGCCTCCTCCGAACACTCCTCCTGGTCCTGACATAGTGTCTCCTTTTGCGATGGGTCAGAGAACTATTACGACCTATCGTAACACATCGCTCACCGTCGTCAACTGCCAGCGGCGCATGTGGGCGCCAGGTGAGAGCGGCTACGCCGACGTGAAGACGGCGCGCCCACGAGCGGCGCGTGCGGGCGGCGGGATGCGTCACGTCGAGTGGCGCTGCGGGTGGCAGAAGCCGTGCCTCTGCCGCTGCGCTTCCCAGCGGCGGCGAACCCAGTCAGATTCACCCGTGGCACGCGGCGCGCGAGATGGATAGAGTGCAGGCGGACCGACGCGGCGCGACGGCTTCGGAGACGCGCCGCCCGCACGACCCAGGAGGTGCATCGTGCAGTCGGGCAACGACGCGGCCGGCGTAGTGAAGGCGCTGGCGGCTTTCGAGGATGCTGTGGGAGACCTCTACGCCGCCCACGCCCTGCGCTTCTCCCACGAGTCGGCGTTCTGGCAGGAGCTCTCGGGGCAGGAGTACGGCCACGGTGAGGCGCTGAGGGCGCTGACCCACGACGAGGCCGACCTGCAGGTCTTCGCAGACGTCGACAGGTTCAACGCTGGCGACCTCAGGGAGGCCACGAGCCGCATGCGCGAGCAGGTGGCGGTGGCCGAGTACTCGTCGACGGGCCTGCGGGACGCCCTACGCGAGGCGATAGAGCTGGAGCGCGGCCTGGCCGAATCGCACGCCTTCACGGCCGCGGAAGAGGACACCCCGCGGGTGGCCCGCACGCTCGAACATCTCAGGGAAGACTCGGATCGGCACCGCCGGCTGCTTCTCGAGAAGCTGGCGGCGGTATCCAGATGAAGCACCGCCGCCTCCGTTCCTGGTTGGCCGCGATACTGGTGATCCTTGCCTGCGTAGCGGGCCTGGTCACAGCCATCGGTTTCTGGTCGCACGGCCTCTTCATGAACACCGGGAACTTCGTGGGAGCCGTGGGTCCCGTGCTCAAGGACAGGAATGTCACCCGCACCGTGGGCACGTACGTCGCCGACAAGGTCATCGAAGTCACCGAGGTCGAGAGCCTCATCCGCAAGGCGCTTCCCGACAGGATCGACTTCCTGGCTTCTACTCTCACGAGCGAGCTGGACGACCTGCTGCGCAAGGGCATGATCAAGACGCTGCGCAGCGAGAAGGTCTACAGCCTATGGATCGACATCCTCACCTTCGCTCACAAGCAGGCCCTTGCGCTGCTGCGCAACGAGACCACCGTGGTGCGTCTGGAGGGCGAGAAGGTGATCGTGGACTTCGTGCCCCTGATAGCCGTTGGGATCAACAAGCTCGACAGGATCATGCCGGGCGTGATCGGGGAGCGCGTGGATCTGCCAGAGATCGACCCGAACGCCGACCCTGATACGCAGCGGGAGCAGCTGGCCGACGCGCTCGGTGTCACAGTCTCGCCGACCTTCGGCCAGGTAGTGCTGTTCCAGAGCAAGCAGGTCCAGACCGCCCAGACGGCGGTGAAGGCCTACGACGTCCTCATCTGGGTCATGCTCGGTGTGACCCTCCTCTTCGCGGCTACGGCGGTGGTCCTCTCGCCGCGTCGCTGGCGTACGGTCATCCAGCTCGGTCTGGGGGCGGCGCTCACTGTGGTTCTCGTCTTCGTGGTCATAGCGCAGCTCAAGAGCTGGGCGGTCGACAGCGTGGCCGTGAAGGGTCTGCTACCGCTGATCTCCAGTTCGGTGGAGCGCATAGTGGGCAGCCTGCGCACCGTTCTCTGGGTGATGCTGGGCCTGTCCGCAGCGCTGGCGGTCGTGGCGTACCTGTCCACGGCACCGCGCTGGATGAAGAGACTTGGCGGCTGGCTGAAGAAGGCGGCGCGCGTCGGCGTGAGTGGCGCCGGGCGGGCTCGCGGGCCGGTGGCCACCTGGACCGGCGCGCACAGCTCCGGCCTGCAGGCAGGTGGCCTGATTGTGGCGATCGTCCTCCTGCTCTTCGTGTCGTCGTCCCTCGGCGGGGCCATCGCCGTCATCGTGCTGCTGGCGCTGTGGGAGATCGCCGTAGTGCTGGTCGGCGGGCGGCGGCCGTCGTGGCTGCCGGGCGGCGAGCCGCAGGCGGCCGCTGCCGGCGCAGGGGTCGCGTCGGCCACAACGGTGCCGGCCGCCGGCCCGGTGGTCGCGGACACGTCGGCGTCGGTGAAGAAGACGGCCGATGAGAAGCCGGCGCCGAAGAAGCCGGCAGACGCGGAGCCATCGGCCAGGAAGCCGGCCGTGGCCAAGAAGCGGGCCGCAGGGAAGACGGCTCGAGGGAAGACGGCCGCCGGGAAGTCGTCTGCTGCAAAGGAGGGGGCGCCCGCCGCGCGGCCCCGCCCGAAGTCGAAGCCGCCGCCGGATGAGACCGGCCCTGAACCCCACCGCCGCGCGGCCAGCACAGCGCGGCATCATTCGCTCCCGGCTGTGTACTACGCACACTACATCGCGGTAGCCGAGAGCTACGGCTGCGAGCTATGGACGGCTGACCAGCGCCTGGCAGCCGCGGCTCAGCAGTATGCGCTGCGGGCGCACAGCGATGGCCCGGGAGGCGCC
>CAZIGT010000012.1:14750-24431 GCA_964538465.1 uncultured Thermoleophilia bacterium
GACTCGCCCGACGTGAAGTACGTCACTGCCGCGCACGAAGGCGACGCGGCCGCCGGATGAGCCCGGGGATGAGCCCGACCGCCGCGGCGGACTGAGCCGGACGCCGGCGGTCGGCCGCTCGCGCCGACTGGCTCGAACGTGGGTTGCCGACGGCCGGCCGCTCGCAGACAGGTTCAGGGGGCCGCGTCGCCGAGCTGATCCGCGATGACCTTCCAGAAGCCGGGGTCTTCGCCGCCCATGACCCAGATGGCCACGCCGGCTGTCTTCGATTCCTTGCGCTGCATCCAGCGCAGCTTGGTGCGCACGGCGACGCGGTCCTGGTAGTACACGGTGTGGGACGCTCCGCCCGCACCGCTGTATCGCAGGACCGCCTCACCGGAGCCGGCATGGCGGCTGAGCCTGCCGCCGTACTTTGCGCGGGCGGCGGCCACGTCCTTCCACAAGACATAGTCGGCCGTGCTCCCGTGCCAGTCGAAGCCGAAGAACGGCATGCCCATGTACACCTTCCCGGCAGGCACCTTGCTTCGTGCGAAGTCCAGCACCTGCCGCGCCCAGTAGAGCGGCATCTGCGGCCCGGCCTTGCTCCACGGGCCGCTGAACGCGTAGGTCATCACCTTGAACTCGTCCACCACTGCGCCTATCGCCCGGTAGTCCTCAGCCTTCTGGGCGTCGTAGGTACCCGGCTCACTCGTCTTGGGGTAGACGGCGACGGAGAGGGTCTTGTCCTTGGCATGGAGCTTGCCGGCGAGCTCGCGCATGAAAGCGGAGAAACGCCCACGGTCGGCTGCGTGTATCTCCTCCCAGTCCATGTCGATCCCGTCGAAGCCCTTGCTGGTGCAAAGCGTGACCAGCTTGGCGATGTGGGCTGAGCGCGACGCTGGCGTGGCCAGGATGGCGCTCGCGATCGCCCCGTCGAAGGCGGCGGTGTGGCTCAGGCGGTTCGTGACGGTGGCGAGCACCTCGACGTCGGCCTTCCGTGCGCGCCGCACCAGCGCTAGGTCCTGGCCCTGCGGGCGCAGGCCGCCGTCCTTGAGCGAGTGGTACCAGTCGAAGTCGACCTGGTCGATGGCGCCGGCGGCGATGGCGCGGTCGAGAGAGGCCGAGCTGCCGCGACTCCAGGCGCAGACCTTGAAGTGGCGCGGTGCCGGCGCCGGTGAGGCGGAGGTGGATGCAGAGGACAGGGCGGACGATGGGACGGTGACGTCTGCCTGCACCGTGTCGCCGCTCGCGCCGCCGGCGGGCTGCGCCGCGGCGCCGCTCTCGATGCTGTCGGTCCCGTGTGGGCTGCCGATGTAGCCGGCGTGGTGGAGCACGAAGACGACGGCTCCCATCGCCGTCAGAAGAACGACGACGGCCGTGAGGCGTCGCGCGACGGTGGCTGATGTGCGGCTCATGATGCCGCTATCCTACGCCGCTCCTGTACGATGCCGGCATGACACTGCGCTTCGACACATCGGCGCCGTGCGCGGCTGCAAGCCGGCAGCGCACGTGCTGCCGGGTCGCGAGACCATGACGCCCTTCCCGAACATGCCCCACAAGTTCAGGGCTCCGGCGCTGGTGGAGCCACGCGCGTACCTTGATTACCTGTGCCGTGAGGGTAAGGGCCCGGACCTGCCGCCGTTGCAGGGCGCGATCCTGTGCTACGAGCCGGACCTGGTCGAACGCCTGAAGACCACGCACGGCATCCGGCCGGCCTCCGGCCTGCTCAGGCACTACCTGTTCACGCTGCCCGGCCACGAGGGCGTGGTGGTGGGCGGCGGTTTCGGCATAGGCGCGCCGATCGCCGCCGCGGTCATGGAGGAACTGGTCGCCGTCGGCTGCCGGCGGTTCGTGAGCATCGGCACCGCCGGCACGCTCCAGAAGCATCTTGCCGTGGGCGACCTGGTGGTCTGCGACCGGGCCATACGAGACGAGGGCACGTCGTACCACTACCAGCCGCCGACCAAGTACTCGTACCCGTCGGCGGGACTCACCGCTCGCCTGCGTTCCGCGCTCGAGCTGCTCGGCCACGCACCAGTCACGGGGGCTTCGTGGACCACCGACGCCGTGTACCGGGAGACCATCGACGAGGCGCGAGCCTACCGCGACGAGGGTGTGGCCACCGTGGAGATGGAGGCGGCCGCACTGTTCGCCGTGGCCGCCTATCGCGACGTCGAGGCGGCCGCCGTGTTCACGATCAGCGACTCGCTGGCCGATCTGGAGTGGCGACCGGACTTCCAGCACCCCGAGGTGTGGGACAAGCTGGAAACCATGTTCGCGGCCGCTCTGGCCACGCTCACGGCCGGGGAGTCGACGGAAGCGGGATGAAGGCGCAGCGGAGGCGCCGCCGGCCCCGCTGCTTACCGCTCCCCGACGAGCTCAGCCAGGCGATCCAGGAACGGCGCCTGCGCCGGCAGGATCGCCTCTCTGGCCTCGGAGAGGCCGAAGTACCTTCCGTCGTCGGCCTCCGGGAACTCCTGCTGCCGCCCGGACCGCGGCGGCCACTCCATGGTGAACGTGTTGCTGCAGATGAGGCACGCGGCGGCGCAGTCGTGCTCGACGGCCCAGGCGACGACCCGCTTGCCGCTCGCGTACACCACCTCGCCGAGCGGCACGTACGGGCCTTCCACGCTGAACCCGGTCTCTTCCGTGAACTCCCGCACGGCCGCCGTCAGATCATCCTCGCCGGGCTCCACGAGGCCCTTCGGCAGCGACCACACGGAGGTCTGCCTGCGAGCGTGGTAAGGACCTCCCGGATGGACCAGGAAGACCTGTAGCTCCGGGCTACGGCGGTACATGAGGAGTCCTGCGCTGCGCTCGGTCATGCCGCCAGTATGACGCATGGTGCCGGCGATCCGGCCGCGTAGCGTCTCCACGCGGGGGTGACGGGCGCCGGAGGATCGGCCACGCATCGCCCCGGGCGCGCAAGGCGACCGGCGCCACTCATGGTGAATACTGTCATTTGACGACGCACGCCGTGGCAGTATTATTCGTCTCAATCCATATCGAAGCTGGGGATGGGCTATCCGGTCGCCCCGCTTCGCGCCGGCAACCGATCGAGAGACGGGGGGTCTACGATGAGAATGAAGCTCGTTCGGCTTGGTCTGGCGGTCGTCGTGGCGGCCGTCCTCGCGCTGATGGTGGCCGCGGCCCCGGCCTCTGCCGCCACAGAAGACTCCGGCAAGGTCGTGCTGAAGATCGGCTGGCAGGGCGACGTGGACAACCTCAACCCGTTCATCGGGTGGAGCAACAACGTCTTCGAGGTCTGGTCGAACGCCTACCTGCTGCTCATGGACACCACTATGAAGGACCTCAAGCCGGGTCCGAACGGCGTGGCGAAGAGCTGCACGGTCAGCGAGGACGGCCTGACCTGGACGTTCAAGCTCAACGAGGGACTGACCTGGCAGGACGACACGCCGCTCACGGCCAAGGACGTGGCGTTCACCTACAACTACATCATCGAGAACGAGATGTCCGCGTACATCGGGTTCCTCGACGGCGTTGTGCGGGCCGAGGCGGTGGACGACCTCACCTGCAAGATCATATGCAGCAAGCCCAAGGCCAATCTCGTCACCATGTGGCTGCCCATCCTTCCCGAGCATGTGTGGGGCGAGCTCTCGGGCAAGGAGGCGGGGACCAGCTACAAGAACTCCCCGCCCGTCGTGGGCAGTGGGCCGTTCCGGATCGTGGAGTGGAAGAAGGGACGCTACCTACGCCTGAAGGCGAACAAGGACTTCTTCCTCGGCGCTCCCACCGTCGACGAAGTGCTGTACGTGGTCTACCAGAATGGCGACACCATGGCCCAGGATCTCAAGCGGGGGGCCATAGATGCCGCCTACATGTTCCCCCAGGCGCAGTGGTCGACCCTGAAGAAGACCGCGGGTATCAAGGCCATCGAGTTCTCCTGGTTCAACTGGGACTACCTCGGCATCAACTGCTACGACGGCAAGTCGCTGGGCAACCCGGTGCTCCGCGACAAGCGCTTCCGGGCCGCCCTCGAGTATGCCGTGGACCGTCAGTCCCTGGTCAAGATCGCCTATGCCGACCACGCGTGGCCGGGCTACAGCTTCATCCCGCCCAATACTTGGCGCGACCCCGACTATCACTGGGAGCCCACGGCGAGCCAGCGGCGCGACTTCGACCTGGATGCCGCCCGGCAGGCACTGGACGACGCCGGCTACGTGGACGCCGACGGCGACGGCATCCGCGAAGACAAGACCGGAAAGCCCATCAAGCTGCGCCTGTGGGCGTCCGCGGAGGAGCCCGAGTGCCAGCGTGCCAGCAAGCTGATCGCCGGCTGGTGGCAGGACATCGGCCTGGACATCGACTACTCCGTGCAGGACGACGGCGTCTACTACGACAAGATCTGGAACTACGAGGGGGATACGTTCGTCCCCGATTTCGACATCTACTACTGGCAGTGGGACGGCTACATGGACCCCGGCCAGACGCTCGATTGCTGGACCACCTCGCAGATCGAGGGCTGGAACGAGATGGCGTGGTCGAACGCCGAGTACGACCGCCTCGACGTGGAGCAGAACCAGGCGCTGGACCCCGAGAAGCGCGCCAAGCTCATCCGCCGCATGCAGGAGGTCATGTGGGAGGATGCGGCGACCATTGTGACCGTGTTCCCGCTCAAGCTGGAGGCGTACCGCACGGACAAGTGGAGCGGCTGGACCCGCTGCAACTACGGGCAGGGCCCGGCGTTTTGCAACCAGATCAACCCCTGGGCCTACTACAAGTTACTGCCGCGCGTGGCCCAGGAGGGGGACGGGGGACTGAGCGCCGGCGCGTGGATCGGCATCATCCTGGCCGTCGTGGTCGTGGCCGGCGCTGGCGTATGGCTCGTGCTGAGGTCGCGGCGGCGGTCCTCCGAGGCCGAGGAGTGAGTCCTCTCAGTTGAAGCCCCAACGAGGAAGTGGTGAAAGATGAAGCGCGTCGTGGTCATGGGATCGGGGATGGTGGCGCGTCCGCTGGTGAGGTACTTGCTCGGCCGGAGCGACATCGCGCTCACGGTCACCGACGTGGATGGTGACCGTGCTCAGGCTCTTGTGGCCGGCAGCGAGAGGGGCACGGCGCGGGCCGTCGATGCCCGCGACCTTTCCGCTGTCAGGGACGTGCTGCAGGGAGCGGAGCTCTGCGTGAGCGTCCTGCCGTTCCAGCTGGAGCCGGGGGTCGCGAAGGTGGCTCTCGCTAGCCGCTGCCATCTTGTGAGTGCCTCGTACGGTGAAGAAGCCGGCTTCAACGAGCTGCACGAGGACGTACGCGCCGCCGGCCTCACGTTCCTGCCCGAAGTGGGCCTGGACCCCGGCCTCGACCATATGGCCAATGCGCGCATGATCGCCAGGGCGCACGAGCGCGGTGGGACCGTGACGTCCCTCAGATCCTGCTGTGGCGGCCTGCCCGCCTATGAGGCGTGCACCAACCCGTGGGACTACAAGTTCTCGTGGAATCCCATGGGCGCCGTCGGCAGCATGCGGGACGGCGCCCGCTACTTGGAGGGCGGGCGCGAGGTGGTGCTGCCCGGCGAGCGCCTGTTCACGAAGCACTGGTTCGTGACGGTTCCCGGGTTCGGGGAGTTGGAGGCACACTGCAACGGCGACAGCCTCCCGTATGTAGGGATATACGGGCTCGAGGGAGTCCAGGACTTCGTCCGGGCCACTCTGCGCTATCCGGGCTGGAGCTTCACCGGCCTGAAGCTCCAGCAGATCGGCTACCTCGGCGTGGACGTGGTGGACGAGTCCATCCGCACCTATGAGGAGCTCACGCGCACACTGATCCGTTCGATGCCGGGAGCCGACCTCGTCGAGGACCTGGCGCGCGCCATGGACGTGGACCCGCGATCGGATCCGCTTACGCGGGTCACATGGCTGGGCCTGACCGACGCGGACCCGATCGTCTGGCCGGCCGGGTATCCGCACACGCCTCTGGCGGCGCTCGGCGGCCGCATGCTCGAGAGGATGATGTTCGACGAGGGTGAGCGCGACCTGTGCGTGCAGTACAACGAGATCGAGACCACGTACCCATCGGGCGAACGGGAGCGCTCCTCGGCGACCCTGATCGCCTACGGCGAGCCGGGCGGCGATTCGTCCATGGCCCTCACGGTGGGCACCCCTGTGGCCGTGTCGGCAGCCATGATCCTCGATGGGCGGATCACGGAGAGAGGCGTGATCCGCCCGGTCACACCGGGCATCTACGGTCCCATCCTCGACGAGCTCGCCGCGGCGGGGATCGCGTTCGTCGAGAGGACCGAGTCACTCGCATAGCCGGCCGCCGTGTCGACGGACGGGGTAGAATCCCACCCGCGCTGAGCCGGGGACTGCCCCGCGCGCGTCCGTCGCCACTGCACGAGCATACGAGAGAGCCGTTGTGAAGGACGAAGAGAAGAGGAAGCAGCGTCACGCCCTCATCGAGTCGCTCCTGCGCGCCGAGGAGGTCAACGCACCGGGCGCCCTCGTCGACCTCCTCCAAGAGAGGGGGTACCCCGTCTCACAGAGCACCATCGCGCGGGATATCGTCGAGATGGGCCTGTACAAGGTCCGCGGGCCTCAAGGCCGGTCGCGGTATGTGCTGCCGCGCGAAGAGGAGAAGGATGCCGAGGGCCGCGTAGTCCAAACGCTGCACGCCTTCTGCACGTACATGGACGTCGCCGCCACGAACGTCATTGTCCATTGTCGCCCGGGGGCGGCCGGGCCTGTGGCCACGGCCGTCGACCGCCTGCAGCTGGCGGATGTAGCGGGCTCGCTGGCGGGCTACGACACGTGCGTGCTGTTCGCGCGCTCGCCCGAGAAGGCGCGCGAGGTGGCCGACTACCTCGACACCCTGCGCACTCAGGAAGCGGACGACTGAAGCACGTCCGCCATCTGCCGGCCGACCGCCCGCCCCGCCTCCATGAGCTCCTCGTTGCCGGCCGCTTCGCCCAGGAGCGTCGCGTAGCCCTTGGCCTCGAAGGTCGGCACGGGCGCGCGCCCTTTGCAGAAGTAGACAAGGGCGCGCTTGAACGTGGCCAGGGTGTCGTCGAGGCCGGAGCTATCGGCGACGGTGATGAGGCCGATGGCGCGAGCGGCCAGCCTGCGCCCGCGCCCATACGGGTGGCAGGCGCGGTCGATGAACACCTTCATCTGTCCCGTCACGTCGTCCGCATATACAGGCGAGGCGAGGATGACGCCGTCGGCCGCGAACACGCGCTCGAGCAGCTCGGGGGCATCGTCCCTAGTGGGGCAGAGCTCGCGCTCCGCGCAGTCGTCGTGCCCCGAGCAGTAGCGGATCTTGTGGGCGCTGAGGTGGATGACCTCGACCTCGGCGCCACGCGCTTCCAGTTCGGCCTGCGCTGCGCCGACCACCGCGGCACAGTTGCCCTTGCGGCGCGGGCTGCCGAGGACGGCCACCACGCGCGGTCGCTGGTCGGTCTTGGCGCTCACGATGATCTCCTCTCGACGAAGCTGGAAGCCCGCGCGGACGGGGCCGCCGCGCGGCGAGCACGCCGTCACTTGTACGCGTGTATGTCCTGATGATATCCATTGGCCTCGTGGGTGCCCATGCCTGAACCCTCCACGCCGCTGCACCGTCCGTCCGGTCCGCAGGCGCCTGCCCCATCGCGCCGCGATCTGTCCGCGCTCTGGGACCCACGTTCCATCGCGCTCGTGGGTGCGTCAACGGACGCCACCAAGTGGGGCGGCGAGATGGCCCTCCGCTTCGCGCGCACCGAGAAGCGGCGCCCGCTGTACTTCGTGAACCGCAAGGGCGGCACCATATGCGGCCTGCCTGCGTACCCTTCGCTCTCTGATCTCCCGCAAGTGCCGGAGATGGTGTACCTCTCGATGCCGGCGGCTGCCTTCGAAACCACGCTCGAGGAGGCGCTCGGCATGGGCGTCAAGGCTATCGTGGCCATCCTGGCCGGGCTCGGCGAGACCGGCGCCGAGGGGAAGCGGCGCGAGCGCGCCGCGGCGGAGCGCGTGCGCGCGGCCGGCGCGCTGCTTGTCGGCCCCAACTGCATGGGTCTCGCCGACACGACCACGGCCTTCCAGGGCGTCGCGAGTCTCGACATCCCACCGGGTCACATCGGTTGGGTCGCCATGAGTGGTGCTATGGGTGAGGAGTTCACCATGCGTGCCCGTGCGGCGTCGGTGGGCTTCTCCCGCTTCGTGAACGTGGGCAACCAGGCTGACGTGTCGATCGCCGATGTGCTGCGGGACTACCGCGACCACGAAGCCACGCACGTGGTCGCCGTGTACGCGGAGGACATGAAGGAGGGACGCGGGCTGGCCCGCGCCGTCGCCGAGCTGGAGGAGGCCGGGAAGCCGGTCGTGCTCATGGCGCCGGGGCGCAGCGCGGCGGGCGCGCCGGCCGCGCGCTCGCACACGGGCTCCCTGGCGCCGGACTCGGCGGTCCTGGACGCGGTGGCGAGAGCCACCGGCATGGTGCGCGTGGAAGACCCCGGGGGGTTCTTCGACACCACCGTGGCCATGCTGCACGCGGCCGAATCGGTGCGTCCCTGCGGAAGCGGTGCCCGCGGTGCTGCCACGCGACCGAGTCGTGGTCGGATACGGCGGCCGGCGGGTCGGCGGGTCGGCATCGTGACCGAGGGCGGCGGCCATGGCAGCATGGCGGCCGACGCCTGCGTCGCGGTGGGGCTGGAGGTGCCCCGGCTGAGCGCTGCCGCCGTGGCGGCGGTGCGTGAAGGGCACCCGCCGAGCGCGGGCTCGAATCCTATCGATTTCGCCATCGGCACCACCGATCCCGACGCGTACGAGCGCACCATCCCGGCGCTCGCGCGATCGGGAGAGATAGACGCTCTGCTGGCGGTGGGCCAGCTGGGCTACTGGGCCACGCGGTTCCCGGAGTTCCAGTTGCAGGTGGAGGCGGAGGCGGAGGGTGCTCGCAGGGCGGCGGCCGCGGCCCGCGAGGCCGGCGTGCCTCTGGTCGTGGCGACCGTGTATCCGGATGCAACGCCGGCGCGGGCGCTGCGTGAGAACGGCGTGCCCGTGTATCGAGAGATCACGGCCGCTGCGCGGGCCCTCGGTCGCCTGGCGGACCACGCGCTGACCGAGCCGAGCGGCGTGCCTGACGTCCCGTCGGCGAAAGAGCCGCTCTCTGCCGAGCCGGGCGGTGCCGTCGCCTACTGGGCCGCGCGCGAGATCCTGACGCGGGCCGGTATGCGGTTCGTGCCGGCCCGTCTGACCGCGGCCGCGGTGGAGGCCGCCGCTGCTGCGGCAGACGAGATCGGCTACCCCGTCGCTGTGAAAGCGCAAGGCATCCTGCACAAGTCGGACGCGGGCGGCGTGGCCCTCGGCTTGAGCGATGAGGCGGAGCTGCGCGCGGCCGTGGCCGACATGGCCGCGCGTCTCGGCATGAAGACCGTCTCAGTGGAGCGCATGGCACCCCTCTCAGAGGGCGCGGAGGTCATCATCGGCTGCCGGCAGGACCCGCGCTTCGGCCCGGTGCTGCTCGTGGGCCTGGGCGGCATCTACACCGAGTTGTTGCGCGATGTGCGCACGGCGCTGGCGCCGGTCACGGAGCAGCAGGCGGAAGCCCTGTTCCGCGAGCTGCGCGGCGCCCCCCTGCTGACCGGCGTACGCGGTCGGCCGGCCCTCGACCTAGGGGCAGCGGCGCGGGCGGCGGGGGGTCTCTCGCGGTTCGCCGCCGCCCACCCCCAACTCGCCGCGGCCGAGCTCAACCCCCAGGTCGGGCGGCCCCCTGGGG
>CAZIGT010000013.1:0-4197 GCA_964538465.1 uncultured Thermoleophilia bacterium
GGGGCGGGTCACCGTCGTGGTCGGCGGTGACCCGCCCCTCAACGCGTCGCTACTGTAAGCAGTTCAGTAGCACCGGCGCAAGACGCGAAGTGTGGTGGTCACAACCCGGCGCAGCCGAGGTTGCGACACGCACCACGCAGTCGATGCGTGTCACTTCGCGACCCACACCTTCCACATGTCGACGAAGACCATCGGATTCAGGACCTGGCCCTGTACCCGGTTGTTCATGACGCGGAAGTCGCGGTACGTGTACAGGGCGATACACGGCGCATCGGTCATGAGGATCCGTTCGGCTTCCTGATACAGCGCCTCGCGCTCGGCGGCGTCTGAGATCTGACGGGCGTCGTTGATGAGCTTGTCGTATTCCGCGTTCTTGTAGAACGTGTAGCTCAGATAGCCCGACGCCTCGCTGTTGAACAGGTAGAGGAAGTTGTCCATCGACGGGTAGTCGCCGATCCAGCCCATGCGGAAGAGCTGGTCGCCGGAACCCTTGTCGCCTTTGCCGAGCTTGTCGAGGAACGTGCCCCACTCGTAGTTGGAAAGCTCGACGTCGATGCCCACGGACTTCCAGCCGGCCTGCAGCGCCTCGGCGATCTTCTGGTGGCCCAGGTCAGTGTTGTCCCAGTACTGCAGAGTCGGGACCTCGCCGTAGTCGGCGATGAGCTCCTTGGCCTTCTCCGGGTCGTAAGGGTACGGGCTCTGACCCTCCTTGTACCCCGGGATACCCAGCGGCACGATGCCCGTCGCCTCCAGCGGCACGCCCTCGTTGACGATGTTGATGACCGCCTTGCGGTCGGCCGAGTACGTCAGCGCCTGGCGGAGCATAGCACCCTTCTCGCCGGCCGGGTCGCCGAGGACCTTGTCGGTCATGTTGATGCCGATGTAGTAGATGGCGAGAGACGGCCACTTCTTCGCCATCCATTCGCCGGACTTGACCTTGGCGTCGTTCTCGGCCGCCTTCACCTGGCCCGGGGGTACGCTCGAGTAGTCGATGTTGCCCTTCTTGAACTCGAGCCACTCGGTGTTCGTGTCCGTGATGATGGGCATGTGGACGCGGTCCACATACGCGGCGTTCTCCTTGTCCCAGTAGTCCGGGTTCTTGACGAGCTCGACCTTCTGGTTCGCCTTCCAGCTCTCGACCATGAAGGGACCGGTGCCGACGGGCTTCTGGCCGTAGGCCTTGTCACCGACCTTCTCGATGTACTCGACCGGGGTCGCCGCGGTCACGGTGTGACCCAGCGTCTGCGGGAACTCCGCGAACGGATAGCGCAGCGTGACCTCGAGCGTATAGTCGTCGATGGCCTTCACGCCGGTGACGCCCTTCTTGGTGTCCGTCTGATACCCGCCGTCGTCCACGCCCTCGACCGGCGCCAGGATGTAGGAGACGAGTGACTGCTTGTCGGGGGTCGTGACGCGGTTCCAGGAGTCCACGAAGTCCTGGGCCACGACCTCACGGCTCACGGGCGGCTGGAACATGACGCCCTTCTTCAGCTTGAAGGTGAAGACCGTGGAGTCCTCGTTGGCCGTCCAGCTCTCGGCGATGCAGGGCACGGCCTGCATCGAGCCGTCGTCCTGGAGCTCGTACTTGACCAGGCCCTCGAAGACCTGGTGAGCGACCTGGATACCCTCAGACTCCTGCGCGTTCAGCGGCTCGATGCACACGGGGTTGGCGGTGAGCGGGAAGTTGTACGTTCCGCCGGCCTTGGGCTCGGTGCCGCCGCCGGTGCTGCCTCCGCCGCCGCCCTCGTCTTCCGTGCCGCCGCAGGCGGCCAGCACGAGCATGGCGGCAACGATGAACGCGAGCACGATGAACGTGCCACGCCGTTTGCGCAAGACGTCTACCACTGCGTCCTCCTTTGCTGTGGTC
Organism: uncultured Thermoleophilia bacterium; assembly: GCA_964538465.1. Taxonomy (GTDB): domain Bacteria; phylum Actinomycetota; class Thermoleophilia; order UBA2241; family UBA2241; genus UBA6103. The sequence goes on from CAZIGT010000013.1 coordinate 1,868, forward strand.
GTACCTCGCCCGTCGGGATCATCCCCAGCGATAGCGCGACGGGCGATCGGGCACCCCTACCATATGACCGAAGCGGCGCGACACCTCCCTTCGTGCCGTGGCCCCTCGATGGGCTCGCGGCACCGCGATTCCTACAGTCTCCAGATGAGCAAGAACGTCGTGATGAAGAACAGGACGCCGACGATGATCGTGTAGCGCGTGAGGTTACGCTCCATGACACTGGCTTGCGCCGCAAACGAGAAGCCGGTCACGCTGCCCATGCCCGCATCCTTGCCCGAGTGCAGGAGTATGAGGCCGATGAGCGCCACGCAGAGGATGAGGTGGACGGTGATGAGTATCGCGTTGATCACGTGGTTCTCCTTGTCCCGGCGCCGCCCGTATGGGCGGCCAGCGTCAGCATAGCCGCAGCATGCAAGTATGCAAAGCGTCTATACCATCTTACCGACTTCCGGTCGATTTCACTCCCCATTCGTTGTATCCGGCGCCCAGAGGGCAACCGCAACGGCCAGATCGCGGGCTCGAGGTGCGCATGACCCTGCGAGGCTCGCGCTTCACGCGCGTTGGACCAGTCAGATCCCGGCCCTCAGGATCGCGCGAGGCCGCCGCGCCGCACCAGAAGGTCGGCGCCGCTCATCTCCGTCGGCTGCTCGAGCCCCAGCAGGTGGAGCACAGTTGGCGCGAGGTCGGCAAGGATGCCGCCCTCGCGCACCGCGACACCGGCACCCGGCAACGTGACGATGAACGGCACGGGGTTGGTGCTGTGCGCCGTGTCTGCGCCGCCGTCGGGAGCGACCATGACGTCCGAGTTGCCGTGGTCGGCAGTGATGAGGCAGACCCCGCCGAGGTCGGTCACGGCGCGGGTGACGCGGCCGAGGCACGCGTCCACGGTCTCCACGGCCGCAATGGCCGCCGGCAGCACGCCGGTGTGGCCGACCATGTCGGCGTTCGCGTAGTTCACGATCGCGAAGTCGAGGTCGCCGGCGCGCAGCTCGGCGACCAGCTGGTCGGTGACCTCGACGGCGCTCATCTGGGGCTTGTGGTCGTAGGTGGGAACGTCGCGCGGACTGGGGATGAGCACGCGCCGTTCACCGGGGAACTCCGCCTCCACTCCGCCGTTGAAGAAGAAGGTGACGTGCGCATACTTCTCCGTCTCCGCGATGTGGAGCTGCCGCAGGCCATGCTCGGCCAGCACCTCGGCGAGAACGTGCGCGGGACGCTCCGGCGCGAATGCAACCGGCACCGGGAACTCCTTCTTGTACTCGGTCATGGTCACAAAGTCGACGCGCGGCGGATGCGCGCCGCGGTCGAAGCCCGCGAACCCGGAGTCGAAGAACCCTTGCGTGAGCTGGCGGCCGCGATCCGGCCGGAAGTTGAAGAAGACGCAGACGTCACCGTCCTTGACCCGGGCCGCGGGGTCGGGGGCGATCACCGTGGGGCGCACGAACTCATCGCTTTCGTCGCGCCGATAGGCGGCGGTGACGGCCGCCTGTGCCGTCGGCGCCACCAGACCGTCGCCGTACACCATCGCGTCGTAGGCCAGCTTGGTGCGCTCCCAGCGTGTGTCTCGGTCCATGGCGTAATAGCGGCCGGCGACCGTGCCGAACCGTCCCACACCGGCCGCCCTCATGTAGCCGTCGACCGTGTCCAGGTACTCCAGGGCACTCCGCGGCGGCGTGTCCCGCCCGTCGAGGAACGCGTGGACCACGACGTCGGTGGCGTGCTCGCGTGCGGCCATCTGCAGCAACGCCTCCAAATGGCCGAGGTCCGAATGCACGCCGCCGGCGGACACCAGCCCCATGAGATGGATGGTGGACTTCCGCCCTACCCCCTTCACAAAGGCCTGATGCAGCACGCGGTTCCCGAAGAAGCTCCCGTCGGCGATGGCACGGGTGATGCGCGTGAGGTCCTGATAGACGATGCGCCCCGCGCCGATGTTCAGATGCCCCACCTCGGAGTTGCCCATCTGGCCCTCGGGGAGGCCCACGGCCGTTCCGCTTGCCTGCAGCGTGCCGTGCGGGCATGTGTTCCACAGGGAGTCGAACACAGGCGTACGAGCCAGGGACACGGCATTGCCCGGCCCGGCGGGTGCGGCCCCCCAGCCGTCCATGACGATGAGCACCACCGGGCGGTAGGATCGGCCGGTCGCCGACGGCGACGCTCCGGCCGTCATCGGCCGCCGCCCGACACTGACGCCCGGCCGCAGAGACGGACCGGGCACGGACTCGACGGGGCTCTCACGGCGTCGCGAACCGGACGATGCGCGCGAACTCCGCCGGATCCAGGCTCGCGCCGCCGACGAGCACGCCGTCGATGTCGGGCTGCGCCATCAG
>CAZIGT010000013.1:4207-17061 GCA_964538465.1 uncultured Thermoleophilia bacterium
TCAGGGCGGCGATGGGGGTCGCCTTGACGCTGCCGCCGTACAGGCCCCGGGCGCCAGCACCGAAGGCTGAGCGCGCGGCGAGCCGCCCGCGCACGAAGGCGATGGTCTCCTGGGCCATCTCAGGCGTGGCCTGACGGCCGGTCCCGATGGCCCAGATGGGCTCGTAGGCGACGGCGAGATCGCCGACCTGGGCGTCGCTGAGGTCGGCAAGGTCGGCGTCGAGCTGAGAGGACAGGCGCTTCTCGGTGAGGCCGCCCTCCCGCTCCTCGAGCGACTCGCCGATGCAGAGGATCGGCCGCAGACCAGCCGCGAACGCCGCGGTGAGCTTGCGAGCCAAGTCGGCATCCGTTTCCGCGAAGTACTGCCGGCGCTCCGAATGCCCGAGGATGACCCAGGGGATGCCCAGCTCCACCAGCATGTCCGCAGCCACTTCCCCGGTGAACGCGCCGCGTGTCTCGAAGTGCATGGTCTGGGCGCCCACCGCGATGTTGCTTCCGGCGGCCGCGGCGGCGGCCGCCTCGAGGCTGGTGAACGGGGGGCATACGAGGATGTCGCGGTCTGCGACATCTGCCACCAGCGGCTTGAAGGCGCCCATGTACTCCCTGGTCTCGGCGCGCGTCATGTGCATCTTCCAGTTGCCCGCCATGAGCGGGCGGCGCTCACTGTTCACGGTAGTGCCCCTCTGTCCGTGTGAGAAGGCGGCGCGGCGCCGCGATCGCCGCGTGCCGGCGCGGCGCCGCGCTCCCCATCTTCTGCCCTTCAGGCGTCGAGCAGCGCCGCCACGCCCGGTAGCGTGCGCCCTTCGAGGAACTCCATCGACGCGCCACCGCCGGTGGAGATGTGGGTGAAGCGGCTCTCGTCGCTGAACCTGCGTACCGCGCTGACGGTGTCGCCGCCGCCCACCACCGATGCGCCCGGACACGCCGCCACGGCCTCGGCTATGGCCTTGGTGCCGTCGGCGAACCCTTCGGCCTCGAAGAGGCCCATGGGACCGTTCCAGAACACCGTGCCCGCCTTCGCGATGCGCGCGGCGAACAGTCCCGTCGTGGCCGGACCGACGTCCAGGCCCATGAGGTCCGCCGGCATGGCGTCCGCCGGCACGGTCTTCTTGTTCGCCGCGTCCTCCGCTCCGGCGGCCACCACGACGTCGACCGGCAGGAGCAGCTCGCGGCCGCGACTCGCGGCCGTCGCGAGCGCGTCGCGCGCCACGTCGACACTCTCCGGCTCGGCCCGTGAGGCGCCGATGCCGCGGCCTTGGGCGAGGAAGAACGTGAAGCACATGGCGCCGCCGATGAGCACGGAGTCAGCCAGGCCGAGCATGTTGTCCACCACGCCGACCTTGTCCGAGACCTTGGCGCCGCCGAGGACGACGACGAACGGCCTCGCCGGATCGCTCAGCAGGCCGCCAAGGGCCTTCAGCTCGGCGGCCATGAGCAGGCCGGCGACGGCCGGCAGCACGTGCGCCACGCCTTCGGTCGAGGCGTGCGCCCGGTGGGCGGCGCCGAACGCGTCGTTGACGAAGACGTCGGCGAGGCCGCCCAGCTGCGCCGCGAAGGTGGGGTCGTTGGCCGTCTCCTCCGGATGGAAGCGCAGGTTCTCGAGCAGCACCAGGTCGCCCGCCTGCATGCCCTTGACCGCCGCCTCCACCTGAGGACCCACGCAGTCGTCCAGCTTGGTGACCGGCCGGCCGACGAGCTCCGCCAGCCGATCCGCCACCGGGTCCAGCCGGAGTCCCTCGACGACTTGGCCCTTCGGCCGACCGAGGTGCGACATGAGAACGACCCGGCAGCGGCGCTCGAGCAGGTTCCGGACGGTGGGGAGCGCTTTGCGGATGCGCGTGTCGTCTGCCACCGCGCCGCCATCCAGCGGGACGTTGAAGTCGACGCGCAGGAGAACGGTCTTGCCGTCCAGCGGATAGTCGAGGATGGAGCGTTTCGTCACAGTCTTCCTCCGGTAGGGGTCAGGGCAGGACGCGCGCAGCCAACTCCACCGTGCGACAGCTGTAGCCCCACTCGTTGTCGTACCATGAGACGACTTCGATCAGGTCGCCGCTCTTGTAGGTGAGCGCGGCGTCGACGATCGACGAGCGGCTGTCGTGGACGATGTCGGCCGACACGATCGGGTCTTCACAGAAGCCGAGGATGCCCTTCATGGGTCCTTCGGCGGCAGCCTTCAGCGCCTCATTGACCTCCGACGGCGACGGGCGCGACGTGAGGAGCGCCGTGAGGTCGACCACGGAGCCGTCGGGGACCGGCACCCGCAGGGCGTAGCCGTCCAGCTTCCCTTTGAGCTCGGGGATCACCACGCCGACGGCGCGCGCGGCGCCGGTGGTGGTGGGGATGATCGACACGGCGGCGGCCCGCGCCCGGCGCAGGTCCTTATGCGGGAAGTCGACCGTGTGCTGGTCGTTCGTGTAGGCGTGGATCGTCGTCATGGTGCCGCACTCGAAGCCGAAGCTGTCAACGAGCACCTTCGCCACCGGCGCCAGGCAATTGGTGGTGCAGCTGGCATTCGAGATGACGTGGTGGACCTGGGGGTCGTAGTCGTCGTCGTTGACACCCAGGACCACGGTGACGTCCGGGTCCTTGGACGGCGCCGAGATGATCACCTTCTCGGCGCCCGCCTCCAGATGCCGCGCCGCGTCTTCGCGCTTCGTGAACCGGCCGGTGGATTCGATGACCACATCGACCCCGAGGTCACGCCACGGCAGCTCGCGCGGCTCCTTCTCGTTGAGGACCGCGATCTCGCGCCCGTTCACACGGAGGGTCGCAGGATCCGAGCTGACCGTACCCGGCAGAGTCCCGTGCACCGAGTCGTACTTGAGCAGATGCGCGAGTGTTGCAGCGTCCGTCAGGTCGTTGACCGCAACGAGCTCTACGTCTGACGCGTCGCTGAGGATCACGCGGGCCACGAGGCGCCCGATGCGGCCGAATCCATTGATACCCACTTTGACCGACATGTCTGCCTCCAACCCTCGTTCTTCACCTCGCCCGTCGGGCGCGCCCGAAGCGCGCAGCACGCACGGCCAAGGCCGGATACTAGCATTCCCACCGAGGGCGTTGCGGCGCAGCCGTGGACGCCGGTGCGTCGGGACGGCCCGAATGGTCCAACGCCGGCGACCCCTGACTGTCCGGTGAAAGGGATTCTCAGGAGCGGCGCGGCGGGCCGTCGTCCCCGCCTGCCAGCGCTTCCAGGCGGCGCAACCGGTGGTTGAGCGCCGACTTGGTCAGCCGGGGCCGTGCGCGGGAGGCAAGATCCTCCAGGCTCAGATACGGGTGCTTCAGCCGCAGGCGAGCGGCATCACGAACGGCCGGCGAGGCGCTGTTCCATACGTCCGAAGCCATGAGACGGCGGGCGGCGGCGACCTGACGGCGGGCCGCCGCCGCCGCCCGCCGCGCGTTGGCCTCGTCGCAGTTCGCCAGCCGGTTGGCGCTCTCACGCACCTGGCCGAAAACGTGATGCTCCTCCCAGCGCAACCTGGCATCGTGGGCGCCTAGCACGGTGAGGAGGTCGGCGGCCGTCTCGCCGCGCTTGCTGTAGCAGGCGGCGTTGCGGCCGCGCTCGGCCACCCGGAAGGACAAGCCGAGGCGCGCGAGCTTGTCCGCCAGCTCGCGCGCCAGCCCCACGTCCTCGAGCGTGAACTCCACGTGGACGGGAGCACCCGGCGTGCTCACCGATCCGCATCCGAGAAACATGCCGCGGGCGAACGCCACAAGGCAGCAATGCCGGCGAACAAGTCGTTCCGGAACGGCCATGCGCAGCGTGAAGTCATCAGACAGGACGCCGAGCTCGTTGAGCGCCTGCAGGCCGTGCGAGTCCTCGCCGATGAGCACCTCGTAGCGCCGTCCCACGGGCGCGGTGCTCACCGTGCGCAGGCCGGCCTCCACGCCGTAGGGACGCAGCAGGGCCAGCAGCCGGCGCGCCGTGGGCGCCAGGGCCACCGACACACGCACCGCCACCCGTCCACCCGTACCGAGCTCGACGGTGCCGGCGCCGAACAGCAGACCCGAAGCCTCGGCCCGGCGGCAGTGGTCTGTTCCGGGGTCGATGGTGTCGAGTTCTCGCTTGACGTCCTGCGTGAAGGTCACCGGCGTCCAGTCACGAGGTCAGCTTCATGAGCGCGCTCGCCAGGCGCGCGGGATCGTGGCGGAAGAGGTCGCTGCCCCCGGCCAGATCGTCGTGCACGACCTGCACGTGCAGTCCCTTCAGGCGCTCGTCGTCCACGGGCACCGGCCCGGCACCCTTGCGCTTGTACGCCTCCGTCACCGCTTCCGACGCCTGGGAGTCGTTCACGAGGATCGCATCGACGATCCCCTGCGCGCCGTGGCGGAGGAGCGCTTCGATGTGGTCGGCGGCCGTGAACCCGTCTGTCTCCCCCGGCTGGGTCATCACATTGCACACGTACACAACGGGCGCATGGGTGGCGCGTAGGGCGTCCCTGATGCCGGGGATGAGCAGGTTGGGGATCACCGAGGTGAAGAGGCTGCCCGGCCCAAGCACCACCAGGTCCGCCTGCATGATCGCCTCGACCGCCTGCGGCAGAGCCTCCGGCGCGCGGGGCTCGAGCCACACGCGCAGCGGCAGGTGCTCGTGGGCCGTTATGGAACTCTGTCCGGCCACTTCGTCGCCGCCCTCCACCTGGCCGTGCAACTGCACGTTCTCGAGCGTGGCGGGCAGCACGCGCCCGTTCACCTTGAGCACGCTGGTGGATTCCTGCACGGCGCGCTCGAAGTCGCCGGTGACCTCGGCGAGCGCCGTGAGGAACAGATTCCCGAAGCTGTGGCCCTTCAGGCCGCCCTCGGGGAACCGATAGCGGAACAGCTGGCCGAGCAGGCTCTCGTCGTCGGCCATCGCCACCAGGCAGTGGCGGATGTCGCCGGGCGGCAGGACGCCTAAGTCGCGACGCAGCAGGCCCGAGCTCCCGCCGTCGTCCGCCACGGTGACCACTGCCGTGAGATTGCTCGTGTGGTGCTTCAGCCCCCCGAGGAGAGGGGCCAGTCCGGTGCCCCCACCGACGGCTACGATATGCGCGCCGCGCGCCAGCCGCGCCTCGGAGCGCATGCGTTCGATCCCCGGAACGCTCCGGCGGGCGAACCGGGCCACCCCCCGGAGGCCGAAGTAGGCCGCCACCAGGCCGAGCAGGAGCAAGACGCCCACGACCAGTCCAGTGATGAAGAAGTGGTCGCACAAGACACCCAGCCCCACGTCCCTGAGGACGTCGTAGGAAACCACGGCGGCGACACCGACGAACACGCCGAAGGCGAACAGCAGCACGCCCGCCACCAGGAGCGCGACCCAGCGTTTGAACCCTATGCCAGGGGCGAGCCACTGAGCGTGACGGAGGCGCATCTAGTCCCTGGCGATGTCGCGGTGACGGACGATCGCGTTCATGCCCTGCTGACGGTAGCGCTGCGTGAGGAACTCGGCGATGGTCACCGAACGGTGTTTGCCGCCCGTACAGCCGATGCCGATGGTGAGGTGCGCCTTGCCCTCGGCGGCGTACCTCGGGAACAGGAAGTCCAGCAGGGGCAGGAGACAGGAGAAGTAATCGCTCGTGCCGGCCGAATCCATCACGTACTTGCGCACGGGCTCGTCGAGGCCGTTCAGCGGTCTCAGGTCCGGCTCCCAGAACGGGTTGGGCAGGAAGCGGACGTCGAAGAGCAGGTCGGCATCTATGGGGATGCCGTACTTGTAGCCGAAGGAGACGAAGGCGAAGACGATGGTGGTCGGGCGCCCCTCGCTGATGAGCTGTTCATCGAGCATGGTGCGCAACTGGGAGAGGCTGAGATCGGCCGTGTCTATGATGAGGTGGGCCTGCTCGCGCAGGCCTGCCAGCAGACGCCGCTCGGCGCGGATGGCGTCGAGGACCGAGCCGTCGCCGGCCAGCGGATGACGCCGCCGCGTCTCCTTGAAGCGGCGCACGAGCGCCTCGTTCGAGGCCTCGAGGAACACGAGCCGGTAGTCGACGCCGCGCCCGCGCAGATCGTCCAGCATGGCGCCGAGCTGGCCGAAGTACTCGCCGCCGCGCGCGTCGCACACCACGGCGGCACGATCGACCTTACAGCCCTCACAACGGAGGAGGTCGACCAGTGTGGGCACCAGTTGCGGCGGCTGTTTGTCTATGCAGAAGAAGCCCGCGTCCTCGAAGACGTCGAGCGCCTTCGTCTTCCCGGCACCCGAAAGACCGGAGAGGATGACGAACTGCGGTGCGGCGGCGGACTCGGTCACAGCGCCCCCCGTTCCTGACGCACCACGCCGACTTCATGCGGCCCGGCATGCCCCGCCGGGAAGAGCTTCGCGTCGGCTCGCGGCGCGCCGTCGGGGCCGTGCACCACGTCCACTCCCTCGTGGCGCAGCAGCCGTTCCTTCCAGGTGGGATCGGCGCCGTAGTGGCCGAGGGTGCCGTTGCTGCGCACCACCCGATGGCACGGCAGGATAACCGGCAGCGGGTTCAGCGCCATCGCTCCGCCCACCGCACGCCAGGCACGCGGGCGGCCGGCAGCCACGGCGAGATCGCGGTACGAGGCGATCTCGCCGTACGGCACGGCCGCGAGCGCCCGGTACACCGAGGTCTCGAAGGCGGTGAAGCCGTGGGCGGCGCAGAAACGGTCCACGTCCAGGGGGAATCCCACCGGCTCGGCGCGGAAGTAGCGCTCGAGGCGCGCCGTCCACTCGGCTGCCGACTCGACGACAGCCGCGGGTTTGGCGCCGCGTGCTGGCCGGGTCTCACCCGCCCCACCGCGCCCGGCCGGCTCGCCGGTGATGCGGCCGGCCGCACCGTCTGGCAGCTCCATCTCGAACGGCAGGTCGCCGATAAGGGCCAGGCGACCTTCTCCCCATGGCGTGAGGAAGGTCGCCACCGTGAGCTGGTCGTCGAGTCGCGGCGGAGCGCCGGCGGCGCTCCCCCGGCCCCCATCAGAGGCCCGCTTTGTGGAGCTGCTCATGGATCCCCCTCGCCACCTTTCGCGGCAGGCCGGGCACCGCCTCCAGCTCCTCGGCGCTGGCGGCCAGCACCCCGTCCGGGCTGCCGAAGTACTCCACTATCCTACGCCGCCTGACCGGCCCCACACCGGGGATCTCATCGAGCACGGATGCACGCATCGTGGTAGCCCGGCGCTTGCGATGGAAGCCGACCGCGAAGCGGTGGGCCTCGTCGCGCACGCGCTGCAGGAGCAGAGACGCCGGGTCGTCGGCGGGCAGCGGCAGCGGATCGCGCCGCCCCGGTACGAAGACCTCCTCGTGCTGCTTGGCGAGGCCAGCGGCCGGCACCTCGACACCGGCCTCGCGCATGCCGGCCAGCGCCGCCGCGAGCTGCCCCTTGCCGCCGTCGATGAGCATGAGGTCCGGGCGGACGGCGAAGCTCTCGTCCCAGCCCTCCGCCGCCGCTCCTCCCTTCTCCGCCCCTGCGCCTCCGTCTGCCCCGCCGCCCACGGCCGCCAGGCGCGACAGCCGGCGTCGCACCACCTGGCGCATCATGGCGAAGTCGTCCTGGCCGGTCACGTCGCGGATGGCGAACGTGCGGTAGTGCGCTTTGCGCGGCCGGCCGTTCTCGAAGACGACCATGGATGCGACCGCGTTCGTCTCGCCCAGGTTGCTGATGTCGTAGCACTCGATGCGCAGCGGCAGGCCGGGCATGTCGAGCGCCTCGCGCAGGCGGCGCAGCGACTCCTCTCTGGCTTCGCGCCCGCGCGCCAGGCGCTCCTGCTCCGCCTCGCCGGCCAGGTCCGCGTTCTTGCGCGCCAGCTCCATGAGGCGCCGCTTGGGCCCTCGCTGGGCGCGGCGCACGTCGACGTGAGCGCCGCGCCGCGCCGACAGCGCCGCCGCCAGCCCGCCCAGATCGCCCTCGGCGTCCACGATGACCTCCGGCGGCACACCGCTGCTCTCCCAGTAGAAGTCGAGCAGGAACTCCTCCAGCACCTCCGCGCGGTCCCTTTCGGCCACGTTCTCCAGATAGAACGTCTGCCGGTCGACCAGGGCGCCGTTCCGCACGCGGAAGACCTGCGCGTTGGCACCCACACCCTGCCTGCCGGCGTCCGCAGGCTCCGGCTTCTCCGCGGCATCCTCACTGACCATGCTCACCGCCGCACCCTGGAACAGGGCAACGACGTCGAACGCCCCCTCTTCCGCCACCCGCGCCACCTGCCGCTCCGCCACGTGGCGTACGGCCTCCAGCCGGTCGCGCAGCAGCGCCGCCTTCTCGAACTCGCGGGCGCGCGCCGCCTCCTTCATTTCGCGCTCTATTCGCCGCTCGACCTCCTTCATGCGGCCGTTCAGGAACGCCACCACCTGGTCGATGACCTCGCGGTACTCCTGCGGCGTACAGCGTCCGTCGCACGGCGCCACTGATCGCTTGATGGCATACTGCAGGCACGGTGAGCCGCTCTTGCGGCCCGGCTTCTCGCCCTTGCACTTCCGATACGGGAAGATGCGACCGATCAGCTCGAGCGTGTCGCGCACCTTGCGGGCGCTCGAGTATGGGCCGAAATAGAGGTTGCCCGGTTTGCGGTCGCCGCGCATGAAGCGCACGCGGGGCCACTCGTCGGTGAGCGTGATCTCGATGAAGGGGTAGCTCTTGTCGTCGCGCAGCCGCACGTTGTAGGGCGGGCGCGCCTCCTTGATGAAGTTGTCTTCGAGGAGCAGTGCCTCGGTCTCGCTCGCGGTGACGACCCACTCGAGGTCGGTGGCCCGGCGCACCATCTCGCCGATGCGGCCCGCCGGTGCTCCGCCCGGGCCGCGAAAGTACGACCCGACGCGCTTGCGCAACTCCTTGGCCTTGCCCACGTACAGCGGCCGACCCTCGTCGTCCAGGAACCGGTAGACGCCGGGCTTGTTCGGCACGTCGGGCAGCCGCTCGCGCAGGTCACGCCCGTCGCGATACGTGCGACGCCCCTCAGTCACCGTGTGAAGCCGCCTCTCCCGCGTCAGGCTGCTCGCCGTCCCCGGCCGAGCTCCCGCGACCGGCCTCCCTGCCGGGATCGGCGTTGGCCGCCTCGGACTCCGCCTCGGTCAGCAGCCGACGCGCCTCGTCGAGCCTGTCGGCAGGCACGAGCACGTCCATCGCCCCGAAGCTGCCCGGCGTGCCCGGGAAGAGCCAGCCGGCGGGGCCGTACGCCCGCAGCATGGCCGGGATGCCCCGCGCTTCGAGCAGCCCCTTGATCAGCGTTCCACTGACGCTGTCGCCGGTGGTCGTCAGCACCTCGAGATCCCGGTCATTCATGGCAGCGCTACCATACACGGATGCGAGCGAGCGGCTCTCGCCGGTCGTCCGAGTTCAGCACGTGATGTGCAACACGGCATGCACGTCCTCCGTGCGACAGTCGCTCACAAGTCGCAGAGCCACTTCCGTAGGCTCGGCGACCACCTCGATGCCACGCCGCCGTGCCTCGTCGACCACCTCCGGCGCCACGGGCAGCTTGCCGTACGCCCCGGTGCCCACGATCAGCCGCTCGCCACCCCAGGGGATGTGTTCGTCGGCGGACAGTGGCGTGTGCCCGTACTCGCCCCGGTAGGCCTTCGACGGCTCCTTCGCGCGCTTGCCGATCACGCCGGCATCGATCACGACGTCGTGGTCGTAGCGCCTGCCGTCGAGCTCGATCTCCCCGAATCCGATCCAGCGCGTCTCCATGCGGCCCCTCCTTTTCGGCGCGGCACATCCACGGACATCCGATACGATTCCCCCGTTCGTCCAGAAGGGCACCGCGGGTCATTGGGATGCAGGCTCGTCCGCTGAAGGACATCCAGAGCGTCGTGGCGTTGCTGCCGGCCGTAGAGCCGGCGGTGCGCCACCTGCGCTCCGACGCCGACCCGTGGGCCGCGCGGGGGATGTCGGCCCACATCACGGTGGCCGGCCACTGGCCGCTGTCTCTCCGGCTGCCCGCAGACGCCCTCGCCCACCTGGCCGGGCGCGCGGCGACCACGCCTGTGACCCTCGACCGCGTGGGCGTGCTCGGCGACGCGGTCTGCCTCCTCCTGGCCGACGACTCCGCGATCCTCGACCTGCGGGCGGCAGTCGTGGCGGCCGTCGGCGTCCCGGATGCAAAGGACGGCGGCTGGCGCCCGCATCTCACTGTCTGCCGGGCGGCCACGGCCGCAACGCTTCGCAGAGTGACGGCGCACATGGCCGATCGGCTGCCGATCCACACGGTGTTGGGACGGCTCGCCGTCGTGCAGGCTCCCGGCGACGGGACTGTGGCGCTCACGCGACTCTGAACCGGCCACCGCTCGAGCCAGCTCGCCGCACCCCGGGTCGCGCTAGGTGGCCGCGCAGGCCGCGTGCCCGGCCCGTTCGCCGAGCACGCGCCGCAGGAACACGGCCGTGTGCGACCCGTAGGCCTGCTCGGCGAGATCTTCCGGCGAGCCGGTTGCCACGACGCGACCGCCCTCTTCCCCGCCTTCCGGCCCGAGGTCGACGATCCAGTCGGCCGACTTGATGACGTCGAGGTTGTGCTCGATGACGATGACCGAGTTGCCCTGGTCGACCAGCCGCTGCAGCACCTCGAGCAGCTTCTCGACGTCGGCGAAGTGCAGGCCGGTGGTGGGCTCGTCGAGGATGTAGAGCGTACGCCCGGTGGCGACCTTGCTGAGCTCGGCGGCGAGCTTCACGCGCTGCGCCTCGCCGCCGCTGAGCGTAGTCGCCGGCTGCCCCAGCTTGACGTACCCCAGTCCGACGTCCCGCAATGTGTGCATGCGCCGCGCTATGCGCGGCACGTTGGCGAAGAACTCGCAGGCTTCCTCCACGCTGAGCTCGAGCACCTCGCTGATGTTCTTGCCCTTGTAGTAGACCTCGAGGGTGTCGCGGTTGTAGCGCTTGCCTCGGCATGCCTCGCAGGGCACGTAGATGTCCGGCAGGAAGTGCATCTCGATCTTGATCTGCCCGTCGCCGCGACACGTCTCGCAGCGGCCGCCCTTCACGTTGAAGCTGAAGCGGCCGGGCTTGTAGCCCCGCACCTTGCTCTCCGGGGTGCTCGCGAAGAGCTGACGGATGTGGTCGAAGACCCCCGTGTAGGTGGCCGGATTGCTGCGCGGGGTGCGGCCGATGGGACTCTGGTCGATGTCGATGACCTTGTCCAGCGCGCCGGCCCCGTCTATGCCGTCGTGGTCGCCGGCGCGAAGCTTGCTGCCGCGGTTGAGGCGGCTGGCCATGCCTTTGTAGACGATCTCGTTCACGAGCGTGCTCTTGCCGGAGCCGGACACGCCGGTGACGCAGGTGAACGCACCGATAGGGAACGGGACGTCGATGTTCTTGAGGTTGTGCATGCGGGCGCCGCGCACGGTGAAGAACTGGGTGGGCAGCCGTCGCTGCCCCGGCATCTTGATGGCGCGGCGCCCCGCCAGGAAGTCGCCGGTGACCGAGTCGGTGTGGGCCATGATCTCTTCCGGCGGCCCCTCGGCCACCACCCAACCGCCGTGCTCGCCGGCCCCTGGACCCATGTCGACGATGTGGTCTGCCGAGCGCATGGTCTCTTCGTCGTGCTCGACGACGATGACGGTGTTCCCCAGGTCGCGCAGGTTGAGTAGCGTGTCGATGAGACGGCGGTTGTCGCGCTGGTGCAGGCCGATGCTGGGCTCGTCGAGGATGTACAGCACGCCGACGAGGGCCGAGCCGATCTGGGTGGCTAGGCGGATGCGCTGCGCCTCGCCGCCGCTCAACGTGGCCGCCGCGCGCTGCAGCGTGAGATACCCCACGCCCACGTCGTCAAGGAAGCGCATGCGCTCCTTGACCTCTTTGATGACGCGGCCGCCGATGAGGCGCTCCGTCTCGCTGAGCGTGAGCCCTTCCAGGTAGTCGAGCGCCTCGCGCACGCTGAGCAGCGTGAACTCGTGGATGTTCTTCTGACCGACGGTGACGGCGAGGCTGCTGGGCTTGAGGCGAGTCCCCTTGCATTCGGGACAGGGCCGTTCGGCTATGTACTCCTCGATCTTGGAACGCACCAGGTCTGACTCGGTCTCTTCATAGCGGCGCTTGAGGTACTTGACGAAGCCGCTGAAGCTACTCGTGTAGTGACGCCATTTGCCCTCGTAGTTGCGGTAGCGCAGCCGGATGCGGTCTCTGCCGGTGCCGTAGAGGAACAGGTTGCGGTGCTCCTCGGGCAGGCGTTCCCACGATACGTCGGGGTCTATGCCGAACGTAGAGATGATGGTGTTGATGAGCTCGGTGATGTAGCCGGTCTCGATATCGCCGTACGGGAGCAGGGCGCCTTCGCTGATGCTGAGCGTGGGATCAGGCACGATGAGGCCGGGGTCGATCTCCTGGGTGAAGCCCAAGCCGTGGCAGGCCGGACAGGCGCCGTGCGGGGTATTGAAGCTGAACACGCGCGGCTGGATCTCGGGGAGGCTGATGCCGCAGTGCACGCAGGCGAACTTCTCCGAGAAGGTGAGCGTAGGGCCGTCGGCGATCTCGACTTCGACGAGCCCATCAGCGAGCTGGGCGGCGGTCTCGATGGAATCGGTGAGCCGCCGCCGCAGGCCTTCTTTCATGACCAGGCGGTCGACGATGACGCCGATGTCGTGCTTGTACTTCTTGTCGAGGTCGTCCACCTCTTCCAGCAGGACGACCTCGCCGTCCACCCGGCCGCGCGTGAAGCCTTCGGCGATGAGGTGCTTGAGCAGCTTGCCGTACTCGCCCTTGCGGCCACGCACCAGCGGCGCGATGACGCTGAAGCGCGTGTCCGGGTCGAGTTCCATGACCTGGTCGACGATCTGCTGCACGCTCTGCCCCTCGATGGGCCGCCCGCAGTTGGGGCAGTGCGGATGGCCGATGCGGGCGTAGAGCAAGCGCAGGTAGTCGTAGAACTCGGTGACAGTGCCGACCGAGCTTCTCGGGTTCCGTGAAGTGGTCTTCTGGTCGAGGGACA
>CAZIGT010000013.1:17071-24304 GCA_964538465.1 uncultured Thermoleophilia bacterium
GGGACCAGCCCTCGCTGGCCTCCACATCCGGTTTGTCCCTCTGGCCGATGAACTGCCGGGCGTAGGCGCTGAGCGACTCGACGTACTTGCGCCGGCCTTCGGCGTAGATGGTGCCGACGGCCAGCGAGCTCTTCCCCGAGCCGCTCAGGCCGGTGATGACGATGAACCTGGCTCTGGGCAGCGTGAGCGAGAGGTCCTTGAGATTGTGCTCCCGCGCGCCGGTGATGACTATGCTCTCTGCCATGGCTCCTGTTCAGGATAGCGCCCGCCGGTGACGGCGCCACCCGCGCGTGCCGGTCACCCGATCCCGCGGCGGATCCCGCAACGCTCGACGCCCGTGGTGATGCTACCAACACGAACGTATGTTCGCAAGCCCCCCCTGGGGCACCGCGGCCCGGGCGGCAATGCCGAACGGCCATCACCGGCCGACGGCCCACGATCGGCCATCGACGATGCACGATCGGCCATCGACAGTCCACACTCGTTCATCGGCGACCGACGGTCGGCGAGGGCCGACGCTCTCACGGCGCAGACGCGCCACCGAGGTCGCCGGCCGTCCGACACACGACGGGCGTCCCTCGAAGGGACGCCCGCTCTCGCTCAGCCCACAGTGTCTGACGACGCTCAGTTGCTGCGCTTGCTCAGGAGCACCGCCGTGCCATCGCCTCCACACTCGAACGTGACCTCGTCGACGAGCGACCGCATGAAGGGGATGCCGCGCCCCCGCATCTCGTTCGACCCCGGCAGGTGCGTCTCGCAATCCGCGATGCCCGCGCCAGAATCACGCACCTCGACGACCACCATGTGGTCCAGTATGCCGACCCGTACCTTGACGGTGTCGGCCGCGCCGTTGGGCGAGCCGTGCTCCACGGCGTTCGCCAGCGCCTCGCCGACCGCCAGGACCATGTCGAAGAGCGCCTCGCCGAACAGGCCGCAGTCCTGCGAGAACTCGGCCACGCGGCGACGGGCCAGCGGGACTCTGTCTGGCTCGGCTACGAAGGAGAAGTCGTGCAGCCAAAGCGGGCCTTCCGCGAACGGCCGCGCGACGCCTGCCCGACGCAACGCAGCGTACAGCTGGCCGTCGCTCCACGTGCGACCCCTGCCGCGAAGCGCCTGCTCCAGCATGGCCCGCATCTCCGCCCTGGTGCGGAATCGCGGCCTTCGGAGCGTGTCCGCTTCCTCTACGTTCTTCCTCGTTGCCACCGTCACCACCAGGCACCTCTTACCCGGGGCGGAATGGGGACACGCCTCGTCCCGTTTGCCCAGTGGCCCGGGGCGCAGGCTGCGAGGAGCCTGTCAGCCGCGCACGTCGCGCTTGCGACGGTTGGAGACGGGCCGCGAAGGACTCGACCCGCCGGCTCCGCCGCCGGTTCCGCGCCCGCCGGAGGCCCGGCGATCGAGCTTCTCGGCGCGGCCGGTGGGCGGAGGGACAGCAGCTTCCTCCCGCTCGCCGTGAGTGGCAGCGAGCCGCCGCTGGGACGCCGCCGGTAGCGGTGTACGGCTCGGCTCGCGCGCCGGCCCGTCACCCTTGCGCGACGCCAGCTCGCGGCTCAGCTCGCGCACCTCGTCGCGCAGCTTGGCCGCGTACTCGAACTTGAGCTGGTCGGCGGCCGCGAACATCTCGGCCTCGAGGTCGGTGATGAGCTTCTCGAGTTCTTCGACCGGCATGGCCGGCCCCGCGGCGGCCTTGCCTCGCCCGCGCCCTTTCCTGCTTGGCAGGGGACTGCTCGACGAGAGCATCGCGATGTCGCTGACGCCCTTGGCGATGCTCTGCGGCGTGATGCCGTGCTCCTCGTTGTACTGGGTCTGCAGCCTGCGACGGCGCTCCGTCTCATCGATGGCCGTCTGCATGGCCTCGGTCATCTTGTCGGCGTACATGATGACCGTGCCGTTGACGTGCCGGGCGGCGCGGCCGATCGTCTGGATGAGGCTGGTCTGGCCGCGCAGGAAGCCTTCCTTGTCGGCGTCCAGGATAGCCACCAGCGTGACCTCCGGCAGGTCCAGGCCCTCACGCAGCAGGTTGATGCCCACGAGGATGTCGAACTCGCCCAGGCGCAGCGAGCGCACGATCTGGATGCGCTCGAGCGTGTCTATCTCGCTGTGCAGGTAGCGCGCGCGGAACCCGTTCTCGACGAGGTAGTCGGTGAGGTCCTCCGCCATACGCTTGGTGAGCGTGGTGACCAGCACCCGCTCGTCCCGCTCCACCCGCTGCCGGACCTCGTTCATGAGGTCGTCGACCTGGCCCTCGGTGGGCCTCACCTCCACCACCGGGTCGATGAGCCCGGTGGGCCGGATGATCTGCTCCACGACGTTGAGGCTGTTGGCTTGCTCGAACTTGCCCGGCGTGGCACTGACGAACACGATCTGCGGCACCCGCTCCAGGAACTCGTCCCAGCGCAGGGGGCGGTTGTCGAGGGCGCTGGGGAGCCGGAACCCGTAGTCCACCAGCGTCTGCTTGCGCGAGCGGTCGCCCTCGTACATGCCGCCGATCTGCGGCACCGTCATGTGGCTCTCATCGATGAAGCACAGGAAGTCGTCTGGGAAGTAGTCCAGCAGGCAGTCCGGCGCTGCCCCCGGCGGCTTGCCGGCGAGGATGCGGCTGTAGTTCTCGACACCGTTGCAGAAGCCCAGCTCGCGCAGCATCTCCATGTCGTAGAGCGTGCGCTGGCGCAGGCGGTGCGCCTCGAGGAGCTTGTTCTGCTTCTCGAAGTGAGCGGTGCGCTCGTTCATCTCCTGCCGGATCTCTTCGAGCGCCTTCTCGATGTTGGGGCCTGCGACCACGAAGTGCGTGGCCGGGTAGATGGTGGCGTACTTGAGGCGCTCGACGACCTCGGTGCTGACCGGGTCGAAGCGGGTGATGCTCTCGATCTCGTCGCCCCAGAACGAGATGCGCAGCGCCGTCTCGTCGTCGGCCGGCCATACCTCCACCGAGTCGCCGCGAACGCGGAACTTGCCGCGGGCCAGCTCGAAGTCGTTGCGCGCGTACTGGATGTCGACGAGGCGGCGCAGGAGGTCGTCGCGGGCCACAGTCTCGCCGGCCGCCAGCATCACCATGCTGGAGAGGTATTCCTCCGGGGAGCCTAGGTTGTAGATGCAACTCACGCTGGCCACGATGACCACGTCCCGGCGCAGGAAGAGCGCGCTGGTGGCGGCGTGACGCAGCCGGTCTATCTCGTCGTTGCGGCTGCTGTCCTTCTCGATGTACAGGTCCTGCGCCGGGACGTACGCTTCTGGCTGGTAGTAGTCGTAGTAGCTGACGAAGTACTCCACCGCGTTGTCTGGGAGGAACTCGCGGAACTCGTTGCAGAGCTGGGCGGCCAGGGTCTTGTTGTGGGCGATCACCAGGGTGGGCTTCTGGACTCGGGCGATGACGTTGGCCATGGTGAACGTCTTGCCTGAGCCGGTGACGCCGAGCAGCGTCTGGAAGCGGTCGCCGCGCATCACGCCCTCGGCGAGTGCGTCGACCGCCTGCGGCTGGTCGCCGGTGAGAGCGTAGGCGGATTGGACGGCGAACTCGGTCACGCCGCGATGCTACCAAAGCGAACGTATGTTCGCAAGCCCGTCCGGCGGGCTGACGCACCAGCGGGCGGCGTCTCCCCGTACGTCGGCGGCATGAGCGGCCGTCCGCCCGGAGCGGCGGCGGCAGGCGCCGGTCACACGATCACACGTACTCGCCGCCGATGCCGGCGGAGAGCGCCAGCCGCGCGCCGTAGAGGTGCCGGTAGATGGCCCTTGCCCGCAGCACCTCGCGGACGTATGCCCTGGTCTCGGCGAAGGGGATGGCGCCCGCCGAGAGGCTCCCTCCCTTCTCGGCACGCCACTCGTCGACGTTGGCGGCGCCGGCATTGTAGGCGGCCAGGGCGCTCACCACGGAACCGTCGTAGCGCGACAGGAGCCTCCGCAGGTAGTAGCAGCCATAGAGGACGTTCAGGCGCGGATCGAGCAGGTCGGCGCGCGTGAAGCGATACCCGTCCGTGCGGTCGGCGATCTCGTCCGCGGTCGTGGGCATGACCTGCATGAGGCCGACCGCGCCGCTGCTCGACTGGACCGTCTCGTCGAAGCCGCTCTCCACGTAGATCACCGCCGCCACCAGGGCCGGCTCCAGGTGGTGCCGCGCAGCACCGGCGCGCACCGCATCCACGTGCTCGAGCGGGAACGCCGTCTTCCCCACCCCGGCCGGCATCCACGTTGAATACCAGCGCGGCAGTGTGACCCAGGCGACGGCGGCGAGCGCCGCCAGGAGGAGCAGGCCGGAGAGCACCAGCAGCCGCCTGGACCGGCGGCGGCGCGTGCGGCGCCCGTACGCGGCCGCACGAGGCGGCGCGCCTGCCGAGCGGTACAGGTTCAAACGCCGTCCTCGCTTCGAGAACCCGACCTCTTCGGTCCGCCCGCGGCGACCGTGGAGATATGCTCTCCGGCCTCGGCGCAAGCGAGGATCGACGCGAAGACCTCGGCGATGAACTGCTTCATCCGCTTGCGCGAGCCGGTGTTCTCGAAGACGAAGTGGCTGCGGTCGGCCTTCTCGCTCTCGCTCATCTGGCGGCTGACGCGGCGGTCGAAATCCTCCCCGTTCAACTTCGCCGATAGGCGCCGGCGACGCTCCTCGGCCGGCGCCGTGACCAGAAGCACACAGTCGAACATGTCGGCCATCATGCCGGATTCGAAGTACAGCGGGACCTCGACTGCCAGCAGCGACGGCGGCTGGGCGAGCGCCTGCTGGTCGGCCGCCCATTGCTCCACGCGCCGACGCACGAGGGGATGAGTCAGCCGCTCGAGCCATGCGAGCGCCTCCGGATCCTCGAACACGAGCCTCGACAGAGCACCGCGGTTAACGCGTCCGTCGACTATCACCTGTGAGCCGAAACGCCCCTCGACCGCGGCGATGACTTCGGGGTGCTCGTAGACCTCATGGACCACAGCGTCGCTCGACAGGGTGGCGGCACCAAGCTCGGCCAGGTACGCCAGCGCGGTCGACTTCCCGCCGCCTATGCCGCCGGTGACGGCGAGCCGCGGCGGTGCATGGCGGAAGACGCGAGCATCATCTTCTGAGCTCGCCGATGGCGTCACAGGAGTCACAACGCTCGCGCCGGACTGCGTCCGGTCAGGCCTCCCCGTCGGCGTTCTCGGTGGCTGGTTCCTCCGCGTCCTTGTCCGCCTCATCGGCAGCCGCGGACGACTGAGGCTCCACCGGGAACACGTCGTCGCTGAGCCCGAGCTCCGGCGTGGGCTCCTCCTCCGCCGGCGGCACCGGCTCGGCAGCCTCCTCGACCGGCTCCTCCGCGGCCGGTGCCTCTTCGGCCTCGGCGGCGGCCGGCTCCTCCGCGGCCGGAGCCTCTTCGGCCTCGGCGGCGGCCGGCTCCTCGGCCGGGGCTGCCTCTTCGGCGACCGGCTCTTCGGCGGCGGGCGCCGCTTCTTCGGCAGCCGCCTCTTCGGCCGGCGCCGCCTCGGCGGCCGGCTCCTCTGCCACCGTCTCGGCCGCGGCGGTCTCAGCCACCGCCGACTCTTCCTCGGCTGCCTCGGCGGCCGGCTCTTCCTCGCGCTTGGGCAGCGGCTGGCCGTCGACCCGCTTGATGCTGAGGCTGAGGCGGCGGCGGTCCGAATCGATCTCGATGATCTTGACGGCGACCTGCTGCCCCACCTGCACGACCTCGTCCGGCCGTTCGACATGGCGGTTGGCCAGCTCACTGATGTGCACCAGGCCCTCGATGCCGGCATAGATCTCCACGAACGAGCCGAACGCGACCAGCTTGGTGACCTTGCCCTCGACCACGTCGCCGACGCGGTGCTCGGAGACGATGCGCGTCCACGGGTCTTCCTGCGTCTGCTTGAGACCCAGGGAGATGCGCTGACGGTCGCGGTCGATGTCCAGCACCTTGACCTTGACCTTCTGGTTGACCTGAAGGACCTCGCTGGGATGGTTGATGTGCGTCCAGCTCAGCTCGCTGATGTGGATGAGCCCGTCGATACCGTCGAGGTCGACGAACGCGCCGAAGTCCACGATGTTGGAGATCGTGCCCTCGACGACCTGCCCCACCTGGAGCTCGTCGATGATCTGCTGGCGGACTTCGCGGCGCTCCTCTTCGAGGACCGCGCGCCGCGAGCGCACCACGTTGTTGCGATTGCGGGTCATCTCGATGACACGGCAGAGCAGTTCCTTGGTGACGTACTCGCCGAGGTCCTGCACGCGGCGGATGTCGACCAGAGACGCGGGCAGGAAGCCGCGCACGCCGAGGTCGAGGATGAGGCCGCCCTTGACGACCTCGATGACGGTACCGGTGACCGGCGTGCCGCTCTCGAAGGCGCCCTCGATGCGCTTCCACGCCTTCTCGAAGCGGGCGCGCTTCTTGGACAGGATGAGACGCCCGTCGGCGTCCTCCTTCTGCATGACGAGGGCGTCGATGACCTCGCCCATCTCCACCTCGTCCTCCGGCTTGGCGGACTTGCGGATGGAGAGCTCGTTCTGCGGGATGACGCCCTCAGACTTGTACCCGATGTCTACGAGGACCTCGTCCTTATCGATGCGCACGACCTTGCCGGTGACGATGTCGCCCTCGGTGAAGAGCGTCATCGTAGCGTCGTAGTCGGGGACCAGCACGCCGTCCACTTCCTTGAAGACACCGTCCACGGCGTCTGCCGGAGCGGCGCCTGGGGCCTCGGCGCTCGGGGCCTGCGCAGCCTCGATGTCGTGGGCCTCGGCGGGCTCGACGCTCGGCCCCCCCGCGGCCTCTGCGGCCTCGGGGGCCTCTGTGGCCTCGGCGGCCTCTGTGTTCGTGGTTTCTTCGATCTCAGTCATGGATGCGCCGTGCCTCCCGGGTGCTGTACCTGCGGCCTGTCGCTTGCGGAAAGCCGGCAAGGCGTGACCGCGCCGCCGCCGGCGAGAGGAGGATTATACATCCTGCACAAGAGGGGGCCATAGGAGGACCCCCATGGCCCCCGCCGGGACGACCCGGACAGTCCTGGACGTCAGTGGAAGGAGCAGCGCACGCAGGTGCGCGGACGGCGCTGCTCGCGGCCTACTTGGCCTCTCTCCAATCGGGCCCGCTGCCGACGTGCACGTCGAGCGGCGGATCCATCGGCCAGGCTCCCACCATGCAGTCGCGGGCCAGTTCCGTGACCGCCGCGACCTCGGCTTCGGGCGCCTCGAACACCAGCTCGTCGTGCACCTGCAGCACCAGGCGCGTGCGCAGCTCGCGCCGCTCCAGCTCGGCGCCCGCCCGGATCATGGCGAGCGTT
>CAZIGT010000014.1:0-18820 GCA_964538465.1 uncultured Thermoleophilia bacterium
GCGCCGCGCGGCGGTGGGTGTCGTTCTCGCCGTCGGTCAGGAGCACGACGCTGCGGACGCCCCGGGCGGGCAGCTCGCGCACCGCCAGCTCGCCGGCCTCGTAGAGGGCGGTGTCGCCGCCGCGCTCCAGCTCGGCGACCGCCCGGATCATGGCGAGCTTTATGATGGCGGCGGCGCTGCCCTGCAGCACGGAGTTGACGGCCAGGCGCTCGCCCAGCGAGCGCACCCGCTGCACGCTGGAGCGCAGCTCGGGGATGGCGCGGCGACGGCCGAGGACCGTACGGACGTAGCCGTCCTCGGCCGCCCGCACGATGGTCTGGTCGCGGAAGGCCCGGACGCGCGGGTAGCGCGCGAAGTACGCGTCGATGAAGTCGCGCGCCTCTTCCACGGTCATGCCGACCTGCTCGGAGAGCCCGTACCCCGAGAGCACGTACATGATGACGCAGTTGGCTTCTTTGGCGCGGCCGCGCTGCTCTGGCGTCACCTGGTCGACGGGGATCCCGGCAACCGCGGCGGCCGTGGTGCGGTGCACGTCTTCGCCGCGCCGGAACGCGTCGAGCAGCGCAGGCTCCTGGGCGAAGCTGGCCATGAGACGCAGCTCGATCTGCGAGTAATCGGCGGCCACGAGCAGGCAGCCGTCCTCGGCCACGAAGCAACTGCGGATCTCGGCGCCCAGCGCCGAACGGGCCGGGATGTTCTGCAGGTTGGGGTCGGAGCTCGAGAGCCTTCCGGTGGCGGTCACCGTCTGATTGAACGTCGTATGCAGACGGCCGGTGACCGGGTCGACGTAGGTGGGCAGCGGCTCCAGGTAGGTGTTGATCAGCTTCGTGAGCTCGCGCCACTCCTCCACCGCCGGCACGATGGCATGAGCGTCTCGCAGCGTGGCCAGCACGCGGGCATCCGTGGAGTAGCCGGTCTTGCCCTTGCGCACCGGCTGCAGGCCGAGCCGCGAGAAGAGGACCTCGGCGAGCTGCTTCGGCGAGCCGATGGTGAAAGGTCCTCCGGCCAGCTCGTGGATGCGGTCCTGCAGCTCGTCGACCTTGTCGCGCAGACGCGCGGTGATCTCGCCTAGGCGATAGGTATCTATGCGCACGCCTGCCGCCTCCATAAGAGCCAGCACGCGCACGAGCGGCAGCTCGCACTCGCGATACAGGCGGCCCAGCTCCAGTTCCTCCAGCCGCGGCTGCTGGGCGGCGGCGACCTGCCGGGCCAGGACGGCCTGCGTGGCGGCCGTGCTCACCGCTTCCGCCGCCGACTCCGTCAGGCCGACCGGCGGCGCCACGCTCCACGCTTCGTCCACCTCGGCCAGGATGCGCAGGTCGCTCTCCGGCCGTTCCGGAGTGAGTAGATAGGCGCCGACCATGGTGTCGGCGGCCGGTCCGGTCGGCGCGGCGGCGTAGTACGGCTGGGCCTTCACATCGTGGCCGAGCACGTGCGCCGCCGCCCGCCACAGCCCGCGCAGCGCGTCCACACTCACGACGGCCGCCGGCACGCGGCCGCCGCCCTCGTACGCGGCCACGGCGAACGCCGAGCCGTCCGGCAGCGCCGTCGCCGCGAAGCCGCACTCCCGCTGCTCGAGCAACGCCGCCAGCGGACCGGCGCCGTCTTCCAGGGCGACCGCCGGGGGCGGTCCGGCCATGGCAGACGGGCCGCCGAGGCCCAGATCGAGCCTGCCCATTGCCTCGACGGCGGACGGCGCGGCGACGCCGGCTTCCGCGGCCGATCGGACGGCGGTGCCGCCCGTGACTGCATCCTCAGCTGTCCCGGTCCCGGCTGTGCCGCCGGCGGCCGGGCCGCTGCCGACGGCCCCCGCGGCCGCACCGGCGCCTTCCGCCCCCTGACCCGCGACCGCCGCCAGCGCTCCCCGCGCCCGCAGGCGGCGCACCAGGCTGCCGAACTCGAAGCGCCGGAAGACGTCTTCGACGGCGGCCACCGGTATGCGGTACGGGCCGGCCGCCAGGAGCTCCTCCAGGTCGATGTCGACCGGCACGTCGAGCACCATCGTCGCCAGCCGCTTCGACAGTCGTGCGGTCTCCTCGTGCTCGGCGAGCAGTGCCCGCCGCTTCTCCGACGTGACCTCGTCGAGGTGCTCGTAAAGCGCCTCGATCGATCCGAACTGCTGCAGCAGTTGCGCCGCCGTCTTCTCGCCCACCCCGGGGATGCCGGGGATATTGTCGGACGTGTCTCCCTTGAGGCCGATGAAGTCGGGTACCTTGTCCGGCGTGATGCCGTAGCGGTCCACGACCGCCGCCGGGGTGTAGACCTTGACGTCCGTGATGCCGCGGCCGGTGGCCATGACCGCGATCTGGTCGTCGACCAGCTGGAGCGCGTCGCGGTCGCCGGTGACGACCACGGAGCGGATGCCGCTCGCCCGCGCCCGCGCGGCGAGCGTCCCCAGCAGGTCGTCGGCCTCGTAGCCGACCAGCTCGAGGTCCGGGATGCCGAATGCCGCGGTGAGCTCCCGGAACAGAGGCCATTGCTGCGAGAGCGCCTCGGGCATATGCGGCCGATGCGCCTTGTACTCCTCGTACTCCTCGTGACGGAAGGTCTTCTCGCGAGCGTCCCAGGCGACCACCAGGGCGCCCGGCCGGTACTCGTCGACGAGCTTCAGCAGCATCTGACTGAGGCCGTAGAGGGCGTTGGTCGGCAGGCCTTCTCGCGTGCTGATCGTCTCCGGCAGCGCGAAGAACGCGCGGAAGGCGAGGCTGCTGCCGTCAAGCAGGAAGAGACGGCCCCTGATCGGGTCGTCTGCGGCTGCGGGGCCGCCCATCGTCACAGAAGCGCCGGCGGCGCGTCGCCGGGCGCGAGTGGGTATGCCGCGGGAGCACGCGTGGTCATCTCTGTCACTTCCGCCGCACCTCCCCGCCCGATCACCCAGGGTACGCTGCCCATTCTACCCGCCCGGCCGGCGTGAAGACGAAGGGTGGCGCCATGCCCGGCGCCGGCCGGCGCCGGTGGGACTCAGCCGATGCGCTTCAGGAGAAGGACGCTGGTGCCACGAGTGCCGCAGTCAAAGCGGAGCTCGTCGACGAGGGCGCGCATGAACGGGATGCCGCGCCCTCCCGATTCGAGGACCTCGGGCGGGCAGAGGCGCGACACGCCGAACCCGCACCCCTGGTCGTGGATCTCGACGACGACCCCGTCCTCGTCCCGGCCCACTCGGACCCCCACGCGATCGGCCTCGCGACGGGGCGAGCCGTGCTTGACGGCATTGGCGAGAGCTTCCCCAACGGCCAGCAGCAGGTCGAAGAGGGCCGGACCCGTGAGTCCGCAAGCTTCGGCGACGTCTGCCACGCGCCTGCGCGCCGTGGGGATCTCGCTGAGAGCCGCCGGGAAGCTGAACTCCTTCAGCCATTCGGCCCCAATGCTTTCGATGACGGCCGCCTGACCGTCTTGGCCGCCGCGGTGAGCGGGGCGCCTGGTCCAGGTGCGCACGCGTCGCGCCACACCCCGTTTCACTCGGCCAACGCCCAGTCTGTGTAGCCCCTTTGTCTCGGCCATCGCCGCGCTACGTTCCCGCGTTCACCCTCTGCGCGCCCCGCGCATCAGTCCCGTCTTCGGAATACGGCCCCGTATGCCTGCGCGCCGACCACCGTTTCCCACTGCGGACGTTAACGGTTACGGGCCGTTCAGCCAAGCCGGGTCCCGCCGGCCCTGCCGCCGGTCAGTATGCCGGCGCCGCTCCTCGGGATGGCTTGCCCCGGTGGCCTCGACCGTGACTTTGCCGGCGGCCGCCCATGGCGTAGCCTGCCGGCGGAGGACGAGGTCGGCACAGGCGGAGGGAGGCCGAGATGGGCGCAAGGACATTCAAGACCGGGCGGGTGATCGTGGCGCGCCTGCCATTCGGCAGCGACCTGCTGGAAGCGCTCACCGTGCTGGCGCGCGAACACGATCTGACGGTGGCGGGGCTCACGGCCATAGGGGCTCTGAGCCGCGCCCGCCTCGCCTTCTACGATCAGGCGGCGAAGGCGTACGGCGAGCTGGCGGTGGACGAGCCCCTGGAGATCACCTGCTGCGTGGGCACCGTCTCGCGCCGCGACGGCGCGCCGGCGGTGCACGCGCACTTGGGGCTGAGCCGCGAGGACGGCACGGCGGTGGGCGGGCATCTGGTCGCCGGATGTACCGTCTTCGCCTGCGAAGCCGTCGTCACGGAACTGCTCGGCGATGCGCTCGAACGCGAGCACGACGAAATCACGGGACTTCCGTTGTGGCGGGGACTCTGAGTGGGGACTCTGAGGGAGAGTGGTGTCGGAAGGGGGACTTGAACCCCCATGAGGTTATCCCTCACTAGGCCCTCAACCTAGCGCGTCTACCAGTTCCGCCATTCCGACACAGTGCGACTACGATGGACGCCTCCATCGCGGGTCCGCAGTATAGGATTTCCGCCCGGCACGGTCAACGCGACCGGCGCCCGCTGGGGCGCCGGGAGGGAGTGCGGAATGAACGGCCAGATCCTCACCGGCACGTGCTCCTGGACAGATCCCACGCTGATCGCGAGCGAGCGGTTCTACCCGCGCAAGGACATGTCCGCGGCGGAGCGTCTGGCGTTCTACGCGGGGCAGTTCCCTATCGTCGAGGTCGACTCCACGTACTACACTCCACCCTCGGAGCGCAATGCCGTGCTCTGGACCCAGCGAACGCCTCCGGGCTTCGTCTTCGACGTCAAGGCGTTCGCGTTGCTCACCGGCCACGGAGCCAAGCCGGAGCGTCTGCCCAGGGCGCTGCGGGAGGAGGTGCTTCCGCGCACCGGCGAGCGGCCCGCCGCGCAGCAGCGTAACGTCTACATGCGCGACCTCAGCGACGCCGGCGCCGAACTACTCTGGGAGATCCACAGGCGGGCGCTTCGACCGCTGCGCGACGCCGGCAAGCTCGGCGCGCTGCTGTTCCAGTTCGCGCCGTGGTTCCATCGCGACCGCCGCAACGCCGACTACATCGCGGCTCTGCCGGACCACCTGCCCGACGATCGTATCGCCGTGGAGTTCCGCGGCGGCGGCTGGATGGAACCCGACACTGCGACCGACACCCTTGCTCTGCTGGAGCGCTGCGGACTCGCGTACGTCTGCGTCGACGAACCCCAGGGTTTCAGGACGAGCACGCCGCCGGTGACGGCCGTCACCGCGCCGCTGGCCTACGTCCGCTTCCACGGCCGCAACGCCGCCACCTGGGACGCGCGCACGGCGGCCGCATCTGACCGCTTCAACTACCTCTACAGCGAAGCCGAGCTGCGAGAGTGGGCGCCACGAATCCTGGAGTTGGCGAGGGCCGCGGACGCGGTGCACGTGCTGTTCAACAACAACTACCAGGACGTGGGCGTGCGCAACGCCCGTCAGATGACGCTGCTACTGGAGGACAAGTAGCGGGGCTGACCTCTCGTCCGGGCTCCGCCGCAGACCGGCGCCCGCGTGCGACGGCGTTCGGCGGCGTCAGCGTCCGGGTGAACCAGCGCGCGGCAACGCCGACACGGTCTCCTCCGGCGGGACCGAGAAGGCGAAGCTGCCATCCTGCCACACCTGCGCGCATGCTTTCGCCACGGCCGGCTCGAAGCGACGTCCCGACTCTGTGGCCAGGTGGTCGAGGGCCTGCTCGATGCCGCGGGCGGCTCGGTACGGCCGATGCGAGGACATCGCCTCGACCACGTCGGCCACCCCCAGGACGGCCGCCTCCCGGCGGATGTCGTCGGCCCGCAGGCCGCGAGGATAGCCGGACCCGTCGAGGCGCTCGTGATGCTGGGCCACGATGTCGGCCACCGGCCAGGGGAAACTCACCGGTTTCAGGATGCTGTGACCGGCCTCCGGGTGGCTGCGGACGATCGCCATCTCCACGTCCGAGAGAGCGCCCGGCTTGGCGAGGATCTCAGCCGGCACGTGCATCTTGCCGATATCGTGCACGGCCGCGGCCACTCGCAGGCCGTCCAGCGTGGCTTGGTCGAACTCCATCTGCTCGCCGATGGCCTCCGCGAGCTCGGCCACCCGACGCTGGTGGCCGGCGGTGTACGGGTCGCGCAGCTCGGTGAGCGACGCCAGGCACTCCACCGTCTCGTCGAACGTCTTGCGTAGCCGCTCGAACAGGAGCCGGTAGCGCTCCTCCGACTCGCTCAGCGCGGCCACCGCGGCCTGGCGGTCGCGGCGCATGCCGGCTTCGCCCAGGCCCCGCCGCACGGCCGGAGCGAGCCGCGCGAGGTTGTCCTTGAGCACGTAGTCGCCGGCGCCGGCCTTGAGCGTCTCCACAGCCTGCTCGTCGCCGATGGCCCCCGAGACCACCACGATGGGAACGTCGGCCGCCATCTCGCGAATGACCTCGATGGCGGCCGGCGCGCTGAAGCTGGGCAGGCGGTAGTCGAGGATGGCCATGTCCCATTCGTCGGCGGACAATGCGGCGCGCAACCCTGCCTCGTCGACCACCCGGTGGGCCTGAGGCGCGAAACCGCCGCGGCGCAGCTCTGTGAGCAGCAGCTCGGCGTCGACCTCCGAGTCTTCCACAAGCACCAGACGAAGCGGCTCACCCATCGCTGTGCCCCCTTGCGTGCCCCCGCGACACGTGCGTCCCGGCGAGCGCCGCCCCCGGCCGCGCCCCTCAGGGTGCAGCCACTATCTCACGCATCTGCGCGTCGATGGTGACGCCCCACGTTGCGAACCGCCGGAAGAACTCCTCGCACGGAACGATCTGCTCAGGCACGAAGACGCCTGGACCGGCGATCTCGCCGGCTGCCAGCATGGTGGCGACGATCGCCGGCGGGATGCCCGTGTCGACGTCGCCGCCGCCGGCGCCGTAGCCCTTGTGGGCTGGCACGACCGCGCGCACCCGCCATTCCACCCTCTTGCCGTTGCTCAAGCCGCGCACCACGCCCAGGAGGTAGTCGACATCGTCCATCACGACCTCGTCGCCCGGCCGCGGGATCTCGCTCACGACCTTCAGCAGCACGTCGCGCGGCCTCACCTTGACACCCTTGACCTCGACCTCGTCGGTCCGGGTGAGGCCCAGCCTGTTGAGGAAGCGCATCTGCTCGGTGAACTCGGCCGGCAGCGCCAGCTTGAAGGTGGCACTCGTGAGGCCGCGGTCCTTCCACGCATGGAGGAAGGTGAACGGCTCGGAATGGATGGTGTGGTGCGCCTCGAGGATCCCAGCCGGCTGGCCGAAGTCGATGAGCTCCACGCCGGTGCCGCCGACGATGGTCTCGTCCCAGGCGCCGTCGACGTATTGCGGCGCGATGACGCTGAACTCGTCGCACAGGGTCTCGAGCGAGTACGGCGGCACCCACCCCGGGTAGGCGCTCCAGTCGGTGTCGTCGACGTTGCCGCACAGCGCGTGCGCCTCCTCGACCGTGTCGAGACGGTCGGCGCCATACTTGGCGAGGATGTTCGTGACGCCCGGAGCACCGCCCATGGCGATGACCGCCGTGACCCCGGCTTCCTTGAACAGGCCGTCGAGATCGACCTGTTGACGCGTGACGTGGAAGAGCCCGCCCATGTCGGTGTAGTGGACACCTGCGGCGGCGGCGGCGCGCATGACGTTGAGGTTCCAGAAGTGCTGCGTGGCGTTGATCATGGCCTGACAGCCTTCGAGAGCGACGCGCAGGCTGGCGTGGCTCTCGTCGCTGGCGTCAACGAAGACACCCCGCGCCTTGCCCTCGCCCATTGCGGCGGCGACCGCCTCCGCTCGAGCCGTGTCCACGTCGCCGACGACGATCTCGTCGACCTGCGGCGTGAGGCCCAACTGCTTGACGGCCCAGCGCCCCATAGCGCCCGATCCGACCACCGCGATCCTCATATCCCCTCCCGCGCGTTGTTGGCCGGCACGTCCGCGCCGCGGCCCAGCGCCGGCCGTCTCTTCGGAGCAGCCGGCGCGGCGATTATAGTCGACAGGCCACGACGGCTGTCGAAACGGTCGCGGCGCGTCGCCGCTACGGGCTGCCGGGTGGCCGACACACGCCACCGGTCGCGGCGCGCCGCCGTTCCGGGACGACGGCGCAGACGACCCGCGCCACCGGAGCCGGTGCCCAGCTCGGCCCGCGCCGGATATGATTCGGAGCGCGGACCGGTGCCGTTCGCGCGGCGGATCGGCGCCGACCGCGCGAACACGTACGATGGGCCCAGCGAAGCCGCGGCAGAAAGCAGGACACGTGAGACCGACAACTATCGGCGAACAGGACTGGAACAACCTGACGGCCGAGTCCATAGACCTCCTTCAGCGTCTGCTCCGCATAGACACCACCAACCCGCCGGGCAATGAGACGGCCTGCGCCCTTCTTCTGCGCGACTATCTGAGCGCCTCCGGCATCACCGCCGAGCTCGTCGGCGATCTCCCGGACCGCAAGAACCTGGTCGCGCGGGTCCGCGGCCGCCGCGACGGACCCACGCTGCTGCTGCTCGGCCACATGGACGTGGTCCCGGCGGAGCCGGAAGAATGGTCGGTCCATCCCTTCTCGGGAGACCTCAGCGGCGGCTACGTGTGGGGTCGCGGCGCCACCGACATGAAGTTCCAGGTCTCGGCGCAGGCGGTCGCGTGCGCCCGTCTGGCCCGTGCCGGCGCTGACTTCGCCGGCGATGTCCTGTACGTGGCCACGGCCGACGAGGAGGTCGGCAACTACTGCGGCGCCAAGTGGCTCGCGCAGGAGCGCCCGGACCTCGTGCGCTGCGACTACCTGCTCAACGAGGGCGGCGGCTACTTCGTCCGCGTGAACGGCCGCCGCCTCTACGGCTACACCGTGGGTGAGAAAGCCTTCGCCCAGTTCCGCATCAGCACGCGCGGGAAGGGTGGCCACGGCTCAGTGCCGCTGCATGAACAGAACGCCGTGGAGACCATGGGCCGCGCAATCACCGCCCTGGCCGACCACGAGCTGCCCGCCATCATCACGCCGCTCACCGCTCAATTCATCGACAGGCTGGTCACCGATCGTCGCACGGCGGCACGCCTCAAGGACCCTGCTACCGCTCGTGCGGCGATCCGGGATCTGCTGGCGGCCGGCGATGAGACCGCCTATCACATCGAGCCCTTGCTGGGGATCACGTTCTCACCGACCATAGCGCGAGCCGGCGGCGAGGCCGTCAACGTGATCCCCTCGCACGCGGAGCTCACAGTGGACTGCCGCGTGCTCCCCGGCCAGACGGTCGACGACGTGCGTCGGGCAGTCGACGACGCGTTGGCGCCCCTGGGCGACCGCTGGAGCTTCGAGATCGTCGACCTCACGGAGGGCAACGAGTCGCCCGCGACAAGCCCGCTCAGCGACTCCCTTGAGCGCGTCCTCGTCGACATGGTGCCCGACGCCGACCTGGTGCCCACCCTCCTGTGCGGCTTCACCGATTCCCGCTGGTTCCGCGAGACTCAACCAGATGCGGTCGCCTATGGCTTCTGCCCGTTCTTCGCTGAGGACTCCGCCGCCATGGGCTCCCGCGAGCACGCCGCCGACGAGCGTATCGCGGCCGCCGACGTCCCTCTCCAGGCGCTCTACATGGAGCGCGTCATCTGCGATCTGCTGCGCTGAGGGGACACTGTGCCACGCCGTGCGCCGACAACCCGCGAACGCTACGTGGGCGCCATCCTCGGCCACGCCGTGGGCGACGCCCTGGGGGCGCCGGCGGAGTTCCTGAGCCCCGAGCAGATCGCGGAGAGGTGGGGCGTACTGAGCGAGATGGTGGGGGGCGGCCCGCACAATGCCGCCCCCGGAGAGACGAGCGATGCCACTCAGATGACCCTCTGCCTGGCCGAGAGCTTGGTCGCCAGCAGGGGTTTCGATCCGGAGGACGTGGTGCGCCGCTATCTCGACTGGTTCGCCGGCGGTCCGAAGGACGTCAGTCTCACCGTACGGACCGCCCTGCTCAGTCTGCGCGCCGGCACCTCGATCGACCTAGCGTCCCGCAGGGCCTTCGAGGTGCTCGGCAAGCCCTCGGCCGGCAACGGCAGCCTCGCACGTACGTCGCCCATCGCTCTGCTCTGCCGCGGCGACCGCGAGTCCCTGCGCGACTACTCTCTCCGCGAGTCCGGGTTGACCCACTTCGATCGCATGGCCGGGTGGGTTTGCGCGGCCTACAACGAGATCGTGGCCGCGGCTCTCGGCGGCAGGCTCCGGTCCACCCTGCTCTCGGTGGCCAAGTCCCTTGACGAGGAGGACGCCCGCGTGAGCGCCACGCTGCGCGAGGCGGCGATCGCGGAGCCGGAGGAGATCCACTCATCGGCCGCCGCGCTGGACACGCTGCGCGCCGCCGTCTGGTGCACGATCCACGCCCACAGCTACGAGGAAGCCGTGGTCGCAGCCGTCAATCTCGGCAACGACGCCGACACCACGGCCGCCGTCGCCGGTGCGCTGGCCGGGGCGCACTTCGGCGAGCGATCCATCCCGCCCCGCTGGCTGGAAGTACTGGACGTGCGCGAGAGGGCGACCGCCGCTGCCGAGGGCCTGGCAGACCTGGCTGGGGTGGGCCGCACGGAATAGCCGCCGCCCGCGTCATCGCGCCACCTACGCCTGCGGCAAGCGCCTGCGTAGTTCCTCGAGCTCTGTCTCGATCCGGACTCGTTCGGTGACGTCGTGCGCCACTCCCTGCACGGCGATGGTCCTCCCGTCGGCATCGCGCACGCGCGTGGCGGTGACCTCCGTGAAGGCCGCGGCTCCGTCTCGGCGCCGCCAGCGCAGGAGGAGGGTCTCGTTCGCGTCGAAGTCCTCCTCCGCCATGTGTTCGACAAGGGCTGCGGACTCAGGGGCGAGGAGGCTCTGCCACAGACCCCCGTCCGCCAGAAGCTCCGAGTCTGTGTAGCCGAGCAGGCCGTAGACCGACGGGCTCACGTACTCGAGTCTTTCCTCAGGCCAGACCCGCACCTGCCAGACGACATCTCGGGCAAGCTCGGCGAGCAGCCGGAGGCGCTCTTCCCGGCGACGCGAAGACTCCTCTTCCAGGTGCTGCGCCGTGATGTCGCGCGCCACACCCTGCACTCCACAGAAGCGCCCCTGGTCGTCGTGGACGGGGTTCATCACAAGCTGCAGCCACACGGTGACGCCGTCTTCACGGTCGAAGCCGATCGTGAGCGGCCGATTGTAGTCATAGTCCCCCGCGAGCGCCGCGCGCAGCTCACCACGCTGGTCCTCGTGGGCGAGCCTGATGAACAGTCCTGGGTCGGCATAGAGCTCGTCCGGCGTGTGCCCGAGCTGCCTGGCGACCGCAGGAGAGACGTACTCAAGCTCGACCACGGGGCGAGACCGCACGCGCCAGACGACGTCTGTGCCCTCCTCCGCCAGACGACGGAAACGCGCCTCAGCCTCGCGCAGGCGCTCGGTCTGCGCGTGGCGCGCGCTGACGTCGCGGGCCACGGCGT
Source organism: uncultured Thermoleophilia bacterium (assembly GCA_964538465.1). Classification (GTDB taxonomy): domain Bacteria; phylum Actinomycetota; class Thermoleophilia; order UBA2241; family UBA2241; genus UBA6103. The sequence goes on from CAZIGT010000014.1 coordinate 11,305, forward strand.
CAATGAACGCCGGTCGCCGGTCGCCACCACGCAGCGGTGTCATGCGCAGCTCGATCCACACGTGACGCCCGTCGCGATGGACGAAGCACGCCTCCCACGGCTGCTCGAAGTCCCAGTCGCCGGAGATGATGCGTCGGGCCACGGGTACCATGTCGCGTCGCAGGACACGGAAGAAGAGCGTGGGGTCGGCATAGAACGACTCTGGCGGATAGCCGATCACCCGTGCCACGGCGGACGACATGTACTCGAGCCGTGTCACCGGCCGACAGCGCAAACGGGCGATGACGTCCTGGGCGTTCTCGGCCATCTGACGGTAGCTCTCCTCCAGCCTGAGGAGCTCCTCCTCAGCGCGCCAGCGCTCGGTGAGATCACGTACCAGCATCGTGACCAGGCCGTCCGGCAGAAGACGGAAGACGGCCTCACCGAACCGTTCCTCGTCGCCGTGCCGCCAGCTGAAGTCGAAGCCGGTGGCGGCAAGGCCCGCGCGCACCTCCGCGATGGCCTGCTCGAGCGGCTCGGCGTACTCCGGCCGGAGGAGGTCTGCGATATGGGTGCCGATGATCCCCTGGCGCTCCTTGGACAGGAACGCCCCTCCGGCCCCGAACCACTCCAGGATGCAGCCCTCGGCACTGAGCACGAGGTACGCGTCGGGGAGGTCGTCGAGCAGGGCGCGCAGCCGCCCGGCGCGCGCCCACAACCGGCGCGACGGCCCATGGTCCTCGGCGACCGGGGCGAGAGTGCAGATGATGTGGCTCGGGACCCCCGTGGCGTCCATGACGGGACGGGCGCGGACTGCGAGCCACGTGGGTTCCTCGTCGGGTGTGGATGCCAGTCCTATCATGCGCTCGATCATGCCGCCGCCCGAGTCGTGCATGGTCCCGGGGACGGCGGACGGGACCTGCAGCGGTCGCCCGTCCGCGTCGACGATCACGGGCGCCCACCACGACGGGTCGTGGACCTTCTGGCCGATGAGCTCTTCCGGCGAGCGGCGGAGCAGTTCGGCCGCAAGGTCATTGGCCTGGATGATGCCGCCTTGCGCGTCGCTGATGAGGACGCCCCACGGCAGAGCCTGGATGAGGGCGTCCTCGCTGGGACGGACAGCCTCTTCATTCTGGACCGGGGGCCGCGCGACCGGCAGCGTGCGATGCTGCCTGCTGCCGCGGATGCTGCGCTCTCTCATGAAGCCCTCTCGTGGAACGGCCGTCGAAGCCAGCCGCTATCGATGCTATCAGACGCGCCGGACGCGTCAGGCTGCGCGGCCGCGTCGCAGCCGCATCCTCAGCAGGAGGAATCCCAGCGCGCCCAGCAGGCCGACACCGATCACCGCCGCGAAGGTCTCGCGACTGCCGATGCCGTCCATGGCCACCCCGGCCAACGCCGGGCCGAGTGAAGCCCCACCGTTCCAGATGACCGTCCAGACCCCCATGTAGCGCCCACGCACGCTCTCCGGCGACAGGTCGGACACGACCGTGGACGAGATCGGCGCCAGAAGGATCTCGCCGAAGCTCATCACCACGACGAGCAGCGCCAGAGGCCACAGCACGTGCACGAACGCCGAGAGGCCGATCCCCAGCCCCACCAGAGTGCTGGCGAGGGCCAGCAGGAGCAGCTTGTCCGCCCGGTGCAGGGCGCGCACGAGCGGATACTGCACCAGAGCGACGATCAGGGCGTTCAGGGCCAGCAAGAGGCCCCATGTGCTGTAGGACACTCCCAGCGTGTCGGTGACGAAGACCGGATACATGGCGCCGAAGACACCGAAGCAGGCGACCGGCAGGAGGGCGATCGCGCAGAAGGCGAGGAAGTGACGGTCCGCCAGTACGATACGGTAGCCGGTGCGGCCCTCATGCGCCCGCCCTTCGCGAGCGGACTGAGGCTGGGTCTCGCGAATGGCCAGCAGGGCCGTCACCGTGAACAGGAAGCAGCCGCCGGCGGCCACCAGGAAGAGCTGCCTGAAGGTGAGGCCGGCCCCGAGCGCAAGGCCGCCGAGGGCTGGCCCGCCCACCACCCCGATGTTCATGGCCACCCGGGAGACGCTGAACGCCTCGGCACGCTGTTCGGAGGGGATGAGGTCGGCGATCATGGCGCCGCTGGCGGTCTGGTAGAGCGGCCAGCCGATCACGCTCTCCAGCGCCACGAGCAGCGCCACCTGCCAGATGGTGCGCGCGAAGGCGAAGCCCGTATACCAGATGAGCGCACTGCTGCCGGCAAGAACGATCATCCACCGCCGGCCGAAGCGGTCGGTGAGCGCGCCCGCCCACACCTGCAGGGGCATGACGACGATCGGCACCACGCCGAACAGGAGGCCCACCCACGTCAGCGACACGCCCAACACGCGACGCAGGAAGATCGCCTCGTACGGGAAGGCGAGCGCGGCGGCACCGACGTAGACGAAGGTGCCGCCCACAAGGATCCAGAACTGACGCGGGTAGCCGCGCAGGTCACGCAGCGCCGCGCGCACGGCTGACGGCACGGTGATCACCACTCCTCGTTCACCGGCCGCGGTGGACAGCCCCTCGCGACCTGTGTGTCGACCGGCGCCTGAGCGCCCTGCCCATGGTATCTGACAGGGGTGCGCCGCCCAGACTTGACCGCGCTCGGCAACCTGCGTACCTTCGCGGAGTGACCACGTATCTGAGCGTACAGATGGCCGCACGCCGGCTCGGCGTCTCCCCCCACACAGTCCGCCGCTGGACCGCGAGCGGCTTCCTGCCGTGCACGCGCACTCCCGGCGGACATCGCCGCATCAAGAGCGAAGACATCGACGAGATGCTCACACTCGTGCGCGCCGAGCCGGTCGAGGCGGCGCGCTCCGCCCGGGAACGCGAGCTCGAGACGCTCATGGAAACGTCGCTCGCACTCTCCCGGCACCTCGACTTGGCCAGCCTGCTGGCCGAGATCGCCCGCCACATGACGCGCCTGCTCGACTGCGATCGCTGTGCGATCTCCGAGTACGATCGCGAGGCGCAGATGGTCACCATGCTCGCCTTCTACGAGCGCAGCGGCCGCCGCATCCCCGAATGGGGCCCATACCCCGTCAAGCGCTATCCTCTCCTCCGCGAGGTCTTCGGAGAGAGCGGCATGCAGATAGTGAACGTCGACGATCGTCACGCCGACGCGGCCTACGTCGCCTATCTACGGCGCTCGGGGCTCAAGAGCATCGCTCTGGTCCCACTGGTCTCCAACGACCAGCCGATAGGGTTGCTGGAGCTCGAGGACCGCACCCACGAGCGGCGCTACTCGCCGCAGGAGCTGCGAATATGCCGTTCGGTGGCCGCCCAGGCGGCCGTCGCCCTGGACAACGCCAGGCTGGTCGATAGCCTGCGCCGCTCGAGCTCGGGCCTCTCGCGTGTCTGCATCGCCATGGACGCGATCGCCGCCGCGCTTCCGCGCCTGGTGGGCCACGAATCCGCGTCGAGCGTCCTCAAGGAGGCGGCGACGCTGGCGTGCGAATCGCTGGCCGCCGCCTCAAGCGTGGCCAGCTTCGCCGGCGAGAGCGCAGGCGCGGCGGCGCCGCGGTGGCGCACACGGCCCAGCAGCGTGCCCACCGTGGGTCTCCGCAGCGATACCGCCAACCTCCTCACCGCCACCGCCCCGTGCGAGGGCCGCGAGCTGGAGATCACCGCGACCCTGCCGGGTCCGGCGGCGGACGGCCAGATACAGGTGCTCACGCTGATCTGCTCGGCGGCGGCAGCAGCCTTGAGCAGCATGAGCCGCCGCTGAGATGAGAGACCGCCCATGCACGTGAACGTCCAGCGCGCGGCGCGGCGCCTCGGTGTCTCGCCGGTGACGATCCGGCGATGGACGGCCACGGGGTTCCTGCCGTGCATCCGCACGCCCGGTGGGCATCGTCGTATCGACACGGACGACCTCGACGAACTGGCACGCGCGATCGCCGCCGACAGCGCACTGGCGGCCAAGGTAGCCCGCGAGCGCGACCTCGAGACCGTCGCCGATGCCTCGGTGTCTCTCGGCAGCAAGCACGATCTGCGCGAGGTGCTCTCGGAGATCGCACGCCAAGTGACCCGCGTTCTGCAGTGCGATGCCTGCGTCATATACGAGCATGTGCCGGAACAGCAGCTCGTGCGTGTAGTGGCGGACTTCGATGGCTCTGGCCGCCTGTGCCCACCTAAAGGCCCCTACCGTTTCGGCGACTTCCCGCTGACCGGCCGTGTGATCGAGGAACGCATCACAGTCTGGATAGACCGCGACGATCCGGCCGCAGACCCCGCCGAAGTCGCCGACCTGGTGGAGACCGGCTACGCCCAGATGATGTACATGCCACTGGTCTACGGCGGCCGTTCGCTCGGCATGCTGGAGGCGGCGTGGCTGGAGAAGGTCCGCCGCCGCACCCGCCAGGAGCTGCGCATCGCCCAGGCGGTGGCCGATGAGGCGGCCGTCGCCATCGTCAATGCGCGCGCCATCGCCGCGGGTCGCGCGAGCGACCGGATGCTGGCGCTGCAGACCGCCTTCATACGCGACCTGCGGCAGGCATTGCCCGCGATCGTCGAGGCACCGACCCCCGAGAATGCCCTGTCGGCGCTTGCCGAGACCGTCTGCACGTCGCTCGACGCGCGGTCGTGCGCCATCACGAAGGGCGACCTGCGGGCGGAGCATGTGACCTTGGGGACCGCGGGCCCGGAAAGCACGGACGGTACGCCCGGCGCTCACGTGGTTGTCGGGGAGTCCTCCAGCTTTCCCGCGAAGGTGCGCATCACCGTCACGCTGTGCCGCGCACCTACTCGCGCCGTGGGCGATCTGCTCGGTCTCGCCGCCGATCTGGGCTCCGCCTTGCTCACAATGCGAGACAGATGAGAAATGACGGCAATCAAACGCTAAACTTCATCATATGTATGTGAATGTGCAGCGAGCGGCGGCTCGCCTCGGTGTCTCGGTGGTCACCATAAGGCGGTGGACCGCCAGCGGCTTCCTGCCGTGCACGCGCACGCCGGGCGGACATCGCCGCATAAGCACCGACGACCTGGACGAGCTGGCCCGTTTCATCGGCTCCAGCGACGTGCTCGCGGCCAAGGCAGCGCGGGAGCACGAGCTGGAGACCGTGGTCGACACATCCATCGCTCTCGGAGGACGGCTCGAGCTCCCGGAGCTGCTGGCCGAGATAGCTCACCAGATAACGCGCATCCTGCACACCGACTACTGCACAGTCTACGAATATGATCCGCAGGAGCGCCTCGTGCGCATGCTGGCCGACTACGACAGTCAGGGAGGCCGCTTCCCCGCCACTGGCCCGTACCTGCTCGAGGAGTTCCCGTTGACCGCGCGCGTGATCGACGAGCAGATCACGGCCACCGTGGACACGGAAGACCCGAACGCCGATCCCGCCGAGGTGGCCACGCTCCGCGCCGACAACGACAGGTCGATGATGATGGTGCCGATAGTGCACCAAGGCAAGTCGATCGGCGCCCTGGAGACCATCGACCACGAGCACAGGCGCGACTGGACCCCGCAGGAGATCCGCATGACGCGGGCCATCGCCACCCAGGCGGGGGTGGCGATCGCGAACGCGCGCAGGATCGCCGAGATCCGCACCGCCGAGAGGCAGCTCGCCGAGCTCGAGCGACAGATCGTGGAGCTCGGCACCGTGCTGGGGGACACAGTCCGCAGCACGTCACTCGACGAGTTCCTGAACGACTTGGCTCAAGGCCTGTGCCGCGCCTTCGACTGCATAGCGTGCATCGCAGCCGCCGCCGGCCAGTCGGCCGGGGCGACCACGTCGCAGGAGGGCGACGACGCCGAGCCCGCGCACGTCTCGACGAGCCGCGATCATTCCCAGCAGACCGACCTGACGATCACCCTCACGCGACGGCAGCCACCCAACAGTACTACCCTGGTGCTGCTACAGTTCGCAACGATGGCTGCGTCCGGGCACCTGCGAGGCATCCTGGACAGAGCCGGTTCCTGACCGGCTTCCGAGCGGTCTCTGACCCCGACGGCGCGCACAGCCACCGCGCCGGTCGGTCGCTCGCCGCGGGGGCCGACGATCGGTGATGGCGTCCCGGCGCTCTGCTAAGCTCACTGCCGCCCATGGTCGCCTCCTCGCCGCCGCCCACCCTCGTCGTCCTCGACTGCGAGACCACCGGTCTCGACCCTTCGCGCGAGCGGGTGGTCGAGGTCGGCGCGCTGCGGCTCGACGGAGGTCTGCGGCCGGTCGACCGGTTCAGCGCGCTCATCGACCCTGAGCGACCGCTGCCGCTGGCGGTGACCCGTCTCACAGGGATCACGCAGGCCGATCTGGATGAGGCACCACCGTTCGCCGAGGTCTGGCCCGCGCTGACGTCCTTCGTCGGCGACGCCGTCATCGTGGGCCACAACGTCGCCTTCGACCTTGACTTCCTGGCCGCCGAAGCCGCACGCTGCGGCCAGGCCCCGTTGCGCAATCGCTCCCTCGACACGCTCGACGCCGCCCTGCTGCTCTATCCCGAGCTCGACCGGCACGGGCTGAGCGTGCTCGCCGCGCAGCTCGGCATCGAGGCCCCCAACCACCGGGCGCTGCGCGACGCCGAAGCCACGGCGGAGCTGCTAGCCATGCTGACGGCGCGCGCCGCGCGACTGCCGGAGCTCGAGTCGCGACTGCTGGAGGCGGCGGACTGGCAGCCGCTGCGGCAGCTTCGCCCCCTTGCTCCGCCCTGCCCCGAGAGGTCCCAGGAGGCTCCCTGGGACGCGCCCAGCGACACGGAGCCGCCCGCGCTGCCCGCAGACCCTGAGGGGTGGGAAGGCTGCGTCGGCGGTGCGGGCACGCTCGCGGGTGAGCTGGCCGGCTACAGGCCGCGCGCCGGCCAGCTCGAGCTCGCCCGCTGTGTCGCCCAGACCCTCACGACAGGGGGCGTGGGCCTTTTCGAAGCGGGCACCGGCATGGGCAAGAGCCTCGCATACCTGCTGCCGGCAGCCTTCGCCGGGGCCGCCGCCGGTCGCCGCGTCCTCGTCAGCACCAAGACCAAGGCGCTGCAGCGGCAGCTCGCGGGGCACGAGCTGCCGCTCGTGGAACGACTGGCGCCGGCCGGATGGCGCTGGGCCGTCCTCATGGGCCGCGAGAACTACGTGTGCCGACGCCGTCTCGAAGCAGCGATCGCGGAGGCCGGCAGCTCCCTGGCAGACCACGACCGCCTGCTCGCCCTCGCCTATCTCATCGGTCGCAGCCGTCTCGGCGACGTGGATCTCTCCAACCTCCCCTACCGGGCGGTGCAGGTCTTGCCGGCCCTGCGCGACGTCGGCCGCGAGGTACGCTCCTCGGCCGCCGGCTGTCTCAGGCGCGGCTGCCCGGCCCGCAGCCGCTGCCACTGGCGCCTGGCCCGGGCACGCGCGGCCGCCGCGCACCTCATCTGCGTCAACCACGCGCTGCTCCTCAGCGGCCCCGGCGCCGTGCCCCCCTGCGACCTTGCCGTCATAGACGAGGCGCACCTGCTGCCGGATGAGGCACAAGCCGCCTTCACCCGCCAGGTCGACCGGTCGAGCCTGGACGAGCTCCTGCAGGACCTGCGCGGCCGGCGCCGCCAGCGAC
>CAZIGT010000014.1:18830-23903 GCA_964538465.1 uncultured Thermoleophilia bacterium
CCCGGGCCGCGGGCGCGCGCGGGGCCGGGCTCCGGCCGCCCCGGGGCGGCCCCCGCCCCCGGCGCCCGGGGGGGCCGCGGCTCCGCGCCGCGGCTGCCAAGCTGCCGCCGGAGAGCGCGGCGTCGCTCGCGGCGGCCGCCGAGGAGCTCGAGCGCGGCACAGCCGCGCTTGAGCTGCATGCGGCCGCCCTCGGCGCCGCGATCGCCGCGCTGCTCGCGGCACAGGACGGCGCGGAAGAAGAGGATACCGGCTACTCACGCTCGCTCTGGTGGCGCTCCGGCCTGCGGGAATCCCCTTCATGGGACGCCCTCGCCACCGCCTGCGCAGACACCGCCGGCACACTCACCGGCATCGGGCTGGCGGCCGGAGCCGCAGCCGAGAGCCTTCCCGACGACCACCGCGAGACGGCGGCGGCCCGCGCGATCGCCGATGCTGCGCTTCCCGCCGCCGATCTGCTTGACGAGCTCCCTGAGTTGTCCCGGCCGGAGACCGTCTACTGGGCACAGCACGACGCTCGCCGCGCCGCCGCGCGAGCACAGGCTACGTGGCTGCTCGCCGCTGCCCCGCTCTCCCCCGCCCAAGGGCTGCGCGATGCCCTGTGGGACCGTCTGCGCGCCGCGGCGCTCGTCAGCGCCACCCTCACCACGTCCGGCTCGTTCGCCTACTACCGCAGACAGACGGGTCTGGGCGCGGACATCGAGGTCGTCGAACGTGTGCTGCCGTCGCCGTTCGACTACCGTCGCCAGGCCGTGCTCGTGCTCGAGCACGATCCCGAGATCCCCTACGATCGCCACGAGGCCCCCGCCCGCCAGGCCGAGAGGCTCCGCCGGCTTGTCGAGGTCACCGGCGGTCGCCTGCTGGCACTGTTCACGAACCGCCGCCAGATGGAACAGGCGGCGGCGGCCGTCGGCACGCACATCGAGGAGGGCGGCGTGCTCCTGCTGGCGCAGGGACTCCACGGCAGCGCGGCCGCCCTGGCCGAGGAGTTCCGCAGTCACCCGTCGACGGTCCTGCTGGGCGTCGATTCGTTGTGGACCGGCCAGGACTTCCCCGGCGATGCGCTCGTGTGCCTAGTCATCGCCAAGCTGCCGTTCCCCCGCCAAGGCCCGTTGTTCCAGGCGCGCCGCCAGGCGGCCGAAGAGGCGGGCGAAGACTGGTTCCGCGGCTTCTACCTGCCGGAGGCCATTCTTCGCTTCCGCCAGGGGTTCGGCCGCCTCATACGCACGGAGAGCGACCGCGGCGTGGTGGTGGTGCTCGACCACCGCCTCACGCAGAAGCACTACGGACGCGAGTTCCTGCGGAGCCTGCCGGACATGCAGGTCGTCACCGCGGCCCCAGACGTCGTGGCTGCCACAGCCCGCGAGCATCTGCAGCGACTGGGAGCCTTGCCGACGCGGGAACCCGCCTGAGGGTCATCGGCGATCAGGCGGCGCCTCGCTACGTGCGGCGCCTCGCTTCGTCAGCGCTTCGTGCGCGGCGCCTTGATCAGAGTCTCCTTGCCCCGTAGGTCGGCCTTCTTGAGCGTACGCGCCTTGGTGCGTGCGCCACAGTGAGGACAGGTGAGGCTCTTCCACGCGTAGTAGGTGCCGTCGGGGTTCTTGGCCACACCCGATGGCGTGAAGAAGTTCACCGTGGTAGGCACCGTGAAGACCTTCTTGCACTTGCCGCACTGGTACCCGTACTTGCGCGAGAACAGGGAGACGACGAACCAGAACAGCGCGATCAGGAAGAGGATGACGATGATGGTGGGAGTCTTCTCGCGCAGCACAGTGAGAGCGAAGACCGTGCCCGCCACAAGGATCACTGTGGCAGCGACGGTGCGCCAGTAGTCATGGACGTTCGGCCGGCGGAAACGAGCCACCAGGCACCCCCTGGAATGAATCGTGGCAGGAAGATGACGTGCTCAAAGCTTACCGTCGGCTCTCCGCAGATGCGAGCGACAGCTCTTCATTGCCGGCCGCCCACGGGGGTGTCGCTCTTCACTCCCAGCGGAAGAGCTTGACCGCGATCACCATGAACACGATCGTGAAGCCGATCAGGATGGCGATGTTCCAGCGGACGAACCAGAGGCTGTGCGCGTCTATCACCACGTCGCGCATGGCGTTGGCCAGGTAGGTGAGCGGCATGGCCTTGACGACCGGCTGGATCCAGCTCGGGGCGTTGTCCATGGGAAAGAAGATGCCTGAGAGGAACATCATGGGCATCGACACGACCTGGATCACAGCGTTGGCCGTGTTCACGTTCTTCGAGAGGCTGGCGAGCGCGAAGCCCAGGCTCACGAAGCAGCACCCCCCGATGATGCTCAGCGCGGCCACGTTCCAGAGCGACCCGTTGATGTCCACACCGAAGGCGATCATGCCCACGAGAAGGATGATCGCGGTCTGCAGGAGGGCGATCACGAGCTGCACGACGATCATGGCCATCGAGTAGCTGGCCAGCGGCATGGGCGTGGCCCGCAGCCGTCGCAGGATGCCCTTCTCCTTGTCGAAGACCAGCTGGAAGCCGATCGCATAGATGCCCGACTGCATGAGGCTGAGCGCCACGATGCCGGGCACCAGGAAGTCGAGATAATCGAAGCCCCCCGCCTGTATACCCACAGGCCGGAGCGTGAGCTTCGGTTCATAGCCGCTGAGACGGTTGGCGACGCCCTCCACCACCTGCATGGCGATCGTCACCACTTGCGAGGAGGTGATGGCGTTCGACTGGTCGTAGAAGAAGCGCAGCTCGATCTGTTCGTCGCCGGCCGCGAAGTCCTGGCTGAGCCCGTCCGGCAGTACAAGAACCCCGCTGAGATCGCCGTCCTCCAGTTGCTGCATGGCGTCCTTGCGCGGCAGGACCTTGGCCCCGACGCCTTCGATGGACCGGAAGGCCTTGACGAGGACGTTGCCCACCAGGCCGGCGTCGCCCTCGACCACTCCGAGCTTGACGCCGATGTCGTACCCACGACCGAAGACGATACCCAGCAGCCCCATGAGGACGATCGGGAACAGGAAGGTCCAGAACAGCGCCTCGCGGTTGCGCAGATGCATGAGCGTGTCGGCGCGGAGGAAGTCGACGAAGCTCCGCCAGAGGCCGGGGGTGGCACGCGGTCTCATTTGCCACCCCCGAACACGCGGCGCCGCTTCTTCTTCGCGGCGGCCGCCTCGGCGGCCGCCGCCTCTTCCTCTTCGTCGACCAGCTTGTGGCCGGTCATGCTCAGGCACACGTCCGCGAGGGTCGCGCCCTGCACGTCGAGGTTCTGGATCCTGAGGCCGTGCTCGTGAGCCAGGTCGAGCAGCGAGACCACGGCGTGCTGGGCGTCCACGGCCACCACCGCGAAGCCGGGCTCTGCCCGCCGGCAGCTCTGGGCGCCGTCCAGGCTGCAGAAGAGACCCTCGTCCACGTCCCGGTCCACCGTGAACGTGACCGTGGCCTCGGCGCCGAGCTGGTGGATCAGCGCCAACGGCGTGTCGAGGGCCATTATGCGCCCCTGGTCCATGACGGCCACCCGGTCGCACAGCCGCTCTGCCTCTTCCATGTAGTGGGTGGTGAGGACCACGGTGGTACCGGAGCGGCGGATGTCCTGGATGACGTCCCAGAGCGCCCGCCGCGCGCGCGGGTCCAGCCCGGTGGTCGGCTCGTCGAGGAAGGAGACGACCGGGGCGTTCACCAGGGCCAGGGCGATCGAGAGCCGCTGCATCTGGCCGCCGGAGAGCTCCTTGGCGTAGGCGCTCTCCTTCTCCTCGAGACCCACACGTTCGAGGAGGCCGTGGATCTCCGCCGGCGTGCGGTGCACGCCGTAGCAGGACCCGAAGAGATAGACCAGTTCGCTGAGCCGCAGGAAATCGTAGAGCGCCGTGGCCTGAAGCTGCACGCCGATGCGCGCCTTCGTCTGCGTGGGGTTCGGCCACACGGGCAGCCCGTCGATCATGATGCGGCCGTCGTCGGGCTCGCGCAGTCCCTCGATCATCTCCAGGGTCGTCGTCTTGCCGGCGCCGTTGGGCCCCAGGATGCCGAAGACCTCGCCGCGCCTCACACTGAAGGAGATGCGATCGACGGCGGTGAGGTCGCCATAGCGCTTGACCAGCCCGGCGACCTCGATGACCTGACCCGATGACTCGTTCGACATTCCCGCCCTCGTCGCTGACCTGCTCTCGGAACCGATGAGGCCCACGTTCATCCGCTCATGTGGGGCCCGTCAGGACGGGCATGCCCGCGAAACCGGCACGGGTCAGCCGTCCTTCGCGTGGGACGCCGGCGCCGGTCCGTACAGGCGGCTCAGCACCCAGGCCATGTTGTCGCCGAGCACGCGCATGGGCTCCAGGCCTTCCTCATCCTCGCGCACCGCGCCGATCTCCTGACCGATACCCAGGTTCCAGTAGCGCGACCCCACGACGACCATCTCGCTGATCTGGAAGAAGTGGTTGATGGAATCGAACGTGTGTATAGCCCCGCCGCGACGCACCGCCACGACGGCGGCGCCCACCTTTCGCCTCAGCGCCGCGTTGGACGACCGCGTCACATAGCCCGCGCGCTCGATGAGCGCCTTGGTGTTCGTAGTGAGGTCGGAGAAGTACACCGGCGACCCGATGATGATCCCGTCGGCCGCCACCATCTTCTGCACGCACGCGTTCAGGACGTCGTCCTTGACGGCACACGTCAGGTCGCGCGTTTTTTGGCAGCGCAGGCACGCGGTGCAGCCGGCCAGCTTGGCGCCGGCGAGTTGGACGTGCTCCGTCTCGATCCCGGCCGCCACTAGCCGCTCCAGCACCGTGTCGATGAGGATGGCCGTGTTGCCGTTCTTCCGCGGACTACCGTTGAAGGCGACGACTCTCATTCCCTGGCTCCTATCGATCCCTGCTCGCCCGACCCATTGGGCATGCGCGCCCCGACGGGATGCGCAGGATCAGCCCGACCCATATGACCCTTTCGGGTCCAGCGGCACAGTCTATCGTTGCCGCCGCCTATTCGCTCTCACGAGCGCGCGGAGGCGTTGAGCCTCGCGGGCCTCCGTGACATCGTTGGAAGCACCCGGGCGGGCGGCCCCATGTGCGGGCGGGCGCCGGAGTTTGCGGGGTCCACAAGCGGGGCGGG
>CAZIGT010000015.1:0-23837 GCA_964538465.1 uncultured Thermoleophilia bacterium
CCGCGCTCTGCGCGGCCCCATCGTCAAGTTCCTCACCGACGCCGAGCAGCAGGCGCTCGTCGACCGGGTGGGCGGCGAGCAGGGCGACCTCATCGTGTTCGCCGCCGACGCCGCCCGTGTGGCCGCGGAGGTGCTCGGGGCGCTGCGCGTGGCGCTCATCGAGCTGCTCTCGCCCGAGCCGTCCTGCCGCTGGTCGCTGCTGTGGGTCGTCGAGTTCCCACTGTTCGAGCTCGACGCCGACACGGGCGCCCTTACCTACGGACACAACCCGTTCAGCCTGCCCACCGAGCAGACGCTGCCGTACATGGAGAGCGAGCCGCTCAAGGTCTACGGCGCCCAGTACGACCTTGTGCTCAACGGCACCGAGCTCGGCTCCGGATCGCTGCGGAACCACAAGCCGGAGCTGCAGCGCGCGGTGCTGCGCGCGCTCGGCTACGACGACGCCCGTATCGACGAGGCCTTCGGCTGGTTCCTCGAGGCCCTCGAGTACGGGGCGCCCCCGCACGGCGGCATCGGCCTCGGCCTGGACCGTCTGGTCATGCGGCTCGCCGGCGAGGATTCCATCCGCGACGTGATCGCCTTTCCCAAGACCGCCTCAGGGTCCGACCCCATGACCTCGGCGCCTTCCGCAGTAGACGCGGGGCAGCTGCGCGACCTACGCCTGCGTTCCGTCTGAGAGGCGGATCACCGCCCACCCGCCGTGCCCTCGACGCTGCGCCCGTAGTCCCTGGTCACGCTCACCGACAGGCCCTGCCGGGCTTGCGGGGGCACGAATCGCTCAACTTCCGGGGCGAATCGGCCGAAGAAGTGGTCGGCGATGCCCTCCGGGCTCGGAACGGGGTGCTACGGCCGTGATTGTTGGCGGGTTGGACGCGTGCTACCATGTCTCCGCTCGACCTTGTGCGTCAACTCGCCGCATCATTGAGCCAACACTTCCACTTCGGGAGCCCGCCGTCGGCCGCTCCTTGGACCGGTCGAGAGGGCACCCACCTGCGTCAGCAGGTTCAATGACCAAGCGAGCACGGCAAGGTGGAGCACTTCTCCTTGAGGGGGTCATGTGAAGGCTCTGGCGAGCAGAAGGCCGGTGATGGCGGTATCGCTGCTCATCGTCGTGGGTGGCCTGCTCATCTTCGGCATGACCACCGCCTTCATCGCGCTGGGTCAAGAGACCGCCACACCGACGGCCACGACCCCGCAGACCAACTACAACGCGGTCGGTAGCTACGGTCTCACCGGCTATCCCTCCATCTACGTCAAGGTGAACGAGACCACGCCGCAGTTCATCGACGACGCTTTCAAGAACGGCAAGGGCGTGGTGCTGCTCGCCTACGTGCAGGGTGCCGCCGCCGACGACGAGATGCTCATGTCGTTCGAGAACGTCCAGGCTATGTACGCGGACCGGGCGGATTTCTTCTCGTTCGAGGCGCGTGAGGTCTCCGAGACCGGCGACGTCCTCGACCAGCTCGGCGTGAACGCGCCGCCCATCTTGGCCGTCATCCGCAGCGACGGCGGCGTCTACGAGCTCTACACGGGCTGGATCAGCCAGCCCGTCATGGAGCAGGTCATCGCCAACGCCACCCGGCTGTAGCCCCAGCTGCCTTTACCCCAAGCGCCTCCTGTGTCGCAAGCCGTGTAGTACAGGCACGGCCTCTTGTCCTCTCGTCGGAGGATTGGTAGACTTACCCCGACCAAAGAGGTCGGGTTTTGTCTCTCTGACGCCGCGGGCGCATGTCGAGCAGGTGGGATGAGGATCTCTTCGCGCAGCGAGTACGGGCTTCGGGCATTGCTGTACATGGCTCGTTGCTCTGCACCGGGGCCGGTCCCTCTCTCCGAGATCGCCGCTGCGGAGGACATGCCGGCCGCGTTCCTGGAGCGCATCCTCGCCAAGCTGCGCGACGCCGGCCTTGTCCGTACAACGCGCGGCGTCGCCGGAGGCTACGAGCTGGCACGGCCGGCCGCCGAGATCTCGGCCGGCGATGTGGTGGCCGTGCTCGAGAGCGACCGGTCCATCGTCGAATGCCTCGAGGGACCCGACGTGTGTTCGCGGACGGCCACCTGTCGCGCCCGTTCCGCCTGGCGCCGTCTCGACGAGGCCGTCGCCGGCGCGCTTGCCGCCATCACGATAGAAGAGCTCAACCAGGAGGAGACGCACCGGTGAAGACCGCGTACTTCGACCATGCCGCCACCACGCCCGTCGACCCCCGTGTGGTGGATGCCATGCTCCCGTACTTCTCCGAGAGATTCGGTAATGCCTCGGAGGTGCACACACCCGGACGGCTCGCGAGAGCCGGGCTGGACAAGGCTCGCGCCCAGGTCGCCGCGGCGCTGGGCGCCCACGAGCGCGAGATCGTGTTCACCGGCGGCGGCACAGAGAGCGACAATCTGGCCATTGTCGGGTTGCTGCAGGGCCAGAAGCCAGGGCATCTCGTGGTGGGCGCCATAGAGCACCCCGCGGTGATCGAGTCGGCCCGCTTCATGGAGAAGCTGGGATGGGAGGTCACGTTCGCGCCGGTGGACGGGCACGGCACGGTGAGCGTCGAGGCGGTGCAGCAGGCGCTGCGCCCGGACACGCGACTGGTTTCGGTGATGCTCGCGAACAACGTGGTCGGTACGTTGCAGCCGATCGCCGCGATCGCCGCCGTGGCTCACGAGCACGGCGTGCCGATGCACACGGACGCCGTGCAGGCGGTCGGCGCGGTGCCCGTCGACGTAGGCGAGCTCGGCGTGGACATGCTGAGCCTGTCCGGGCACAAGCTGTACGGTCCCAAGGGGATCGGCGCTCTGTACGTGCGTCGCGGCACCAAGGTGAAGCCGGTGCTGCACGGCGGCGGGCAGGAGCGCGGGCTTCGCTCGGGCACGGAGAACGTGGCCGGGGCCGTAGGGCTGGGCGTGGCCATCGAGCTGGCCACGGAGGCCCTGCCGACGGCGGCGGCACACATGGCCGCGATGCGGGATCGTCTGGTCGCCGGCATCCTGGCGACTGTGCCCGAGGTGGAGAGCCTGGGTCACCCCACGGATCGCCTGCCGGGCAATGTGTGCGTCAGCGTACGCTACATCGAGGGCGAGTCGATGATCCTCAAGCTGGACGCCGCCGGCATTGCCGCCTCGAGCGGCTCCGCGTGCGCATCGCAGTCGCTGGAGCCGTCGCATGTCATCCTGGCCATGGGGTACGACGCGGTCGCGGCCCACGGCAGCCTGCGGCTCAGCCTGGGCCGCGAGAACACGGACGCCGAGGTCGACCGCTTCCTGGAGGTCTTCCCCGGCATCGTCGAGCAGTTGCGGGCCATGAGCCCGCTGTACGCGCAGCGATGAGGTGAGGCATGTATTCCGAGCTGGTCATGGACCATTTCACCAACCCCCGCAACGTCGGTGAGGTCGAGGATCCCGATGGGGTGGGCGAGATCGGCAACCCGGTGTGCGGCGACGTCATGCGCTTGACGATCAAGGTGGATGACGGGCGCATCACGGACGTGAAGTTCAAGACGTTCGGATGCGGCGCCGCTGTGGCTACCTCATCGATGGTCACCGAGCTGGTGACGGGCAAGACGCTCGACGAAGCCCTCGAGATCTCCAACAAGGTCGTGGCCGAGGCCCTCGGCGGCCTGCCACCGCAGAAGATGCACTGCTCCAACTTGGCCGCCGACGCTCTCCATCTGGCCATAGACGACTACCTGGCGCACAGGGATGGCAAGGTCGATGAACCTGCCGGCGAGCATCACGGCCTGCGCCGCGAAGATCCTGCGGAAGTGGTCTCCGCCGTTCACGCCGCGAGCTGCACTCTGGCCACGGATCGCGACGCCGGGGAGGCCACAGGAGGCTGATGGCGCGGCACGGGGCAGGGGTCGCCGTAGGGGTCAGCGGCGGCGTCGACAGCGCCGTAGCCGCGCTCCTGCTGCGGGACGCGGGCTACGACGTGCGCGGGGTCTTCCTCCGTCTCTGGCCGGGAGACGACCCCCGCAGCTGCTGTTCGCCGGGGGCCGAGCGCCGTGCCGCGGCGGCCGCGGCCCATCTGGGGCGGCCGTTCGACGTCCTCGACCTGCGCGCGGAGTTCGACGCGCGCGTGGTAGAGCCGTTCGTGCAGGCCTATCTCAACGGACTCACCCCGAACCCGTGCGTGGGGTGCAACCCCTTCCGCTTCGCTCGGCTGCATGAGTGGGCGGCCGAACGCGGGGTCGGGCTGATCTCCTCCGGACACTACGCCGCGTTGGTCCGGGAAGAAGGGGGCGCGTGGCTGCGTCGCGGTCGCGACCCCGGCAAGGACCAGTCGTACATGTTCGCGCGCGTCCCGCCCGAGATACTGGACGCGATGCTCCTGCCCCTCGGCGAGCTCTCGAAGGTAGAGGTGAGGCAGCGGGCGCGGACAGCCGGTCTGGCGCTCGCCGACCAGCAGGAGAGCCAGGAGGTCTGTTTCGCCTGCGACGGCTACCGAGGCTTCCTTCGTGAGCGCGGCGTGCACGCCCGCCGCGGAGAGATCGTCGACGAGAGCGGGGTGCCGCTGGGCGAGCATCGGGGGCACTGGGAGTACACGGTGGGCCAGCGTCGCGGTCTGGGCGTGGTCGCGGAGAAGCCGCTGTTCGTCATCGAACGCCGGGCGACCAGGAACGAGGTCGTCGTGGGGCCGCGGGAGAGGTTGAGCACGGCGGTCGTCGAGGTGGACGAGGTCGACGACCGTGGCCTGCGGTGGCTGCGGGCGGCACGCGGGGCCAGCATGGGGTCGCTCTCCGTGCAGCTGCGCTACCGCTCGCCGGCGGTGCCGGTGGAGGATGTCGACGAGCTGGGCGGGGGGCGGCTGCGCGTCACTCTGGCCGCTCCCTTCGAGGCTCCCGCAGCCGGCCAGGCGGCGGTCTTCTACGAGGGGTCGGTGGTGCGTGCCGCTGCCACGTTGACGGCCCTCTCAGGCTCGCGCGGCGCTCCTGCGGCAGCGCGAGTGTGATACCCTGCGCACGGATTCTCAGCAGGCATCTTCGGCAGATCCGCGCACGCGGACGGAGGACCTCAAATGGATGCATTGCCCACCATCCTCGCCGACAGCACCGCCGGTGTCGTCCTGCGCTACGCCGCCGCCTTCTTCCTGGTGGTGGTCGCGATCGGACTGGTGTACATGCTCATCCGCGCGGGCAGGGCGCTGCAGAGCGTCGACAAGCTCGTCACGGACATCGATGCCGAAGTGGTTCCCGTGATCAACAAGGCTGGCACCACTGTAGACGAGGTCAATGCCGAGCTCGGCAAGGTCAACGACATCACGGCCAGCGTGGCAGAGATGACCGAGCGGGTCGACTCGGCCACACGTGTCGTCGAGACGGCTCTCTCCACGCCGGCCAAGAAGGCGGCCGCCTTCACCAGCGGAGTCACGCAGGCTGTCTCGAGCTTCTTCAGCCGTCATGGGGCTTCCTTCAACGACGAGAGTGGCGGCGCCGGCGAGGCGTCCGAGGGCAGCACGATTGTCACGTCCGCGGGTCCCGCGAGCGATGCGTCAGCGGTCGCTGTCGGTGACGCGCCGACGAGCGCCGCGAGCGAAGCGTTCGCGGATACCGTGAGCAACCCGTCTGGGGGCGCTGCGAGCGGCTCTGCGGATCCCGTCGCCGGCGAGCCCGCCGACAAGTCCTCGCCGGACGTGACCGCGTGGTCGCGGTTCGGCGCGGCAGAGCCGGCCGCCACCCCGGACGCCACCGAGACTACAATGGAGATGCCTACCGGCGACGTCGCGGAGGAGCGCCTCTCGTGAAGCTCGTCCGTCTGCTTGTCCTGGTCGCCGCGGCGCTGGCCACCGTGATGGTGGTCGTCGCGTATCGCCGCGGCGTTTCCAGTGGTGAGCCGTTCGCCGCGGAGCTGCGCTCGGTCGCCGGCGAATGGTCCTGTCCGGCGCTGCGGGAACGCGCCCGGAAAGCCATGCTCGACGGGCTCAACGCCGCGGAGTTGCGGGCGGTCGCCGCCGACCGCGAGCTCGCGGTCGCAGCGCTCGAGCACTGACCGAGGCTTCGCCATGACAGATGTCGTCTTCCTTGAGATCCCCTCTGAGCCAACCCTCCTTCCAACGGTCCGCATGGTGGTGGGCGGAATGGCCGCCCGCGTCGACCTGTCCGTCGACGAGCTCGACGACGTCTACATGGCGCTGGAGGAGGTCTTCTACGCCTGCCATGCGAAGTCCGGGCAGGACCGCTGCTCCATGCGCGTGAGCGCTGCCGAGGGTGTCCTGACCATGGAGCTCGGCCCGTTCACAGCACCGTCCGTGGCGGAGCGCCTCAGCGAGCCAGGCTGTTCACTCGTGGCTCGCGTGGTCGCCCTGGAGGTGCGCAGCTCGGCAGACGGCGGGACCACCGTGGTGATGACCAAGCGTCGTGAGGTGACGCGGTCATGACACAGCTCGACGGCGAAAGCCGGGGCGACCCGCTCGATCTCTCCCTCCCGCCGAACGAGGAAGAGGAGTTCGGCGAGGAGACGGAACAGGAAGAGGAGGCGCCCGCGGAAGACGTTGTCGGTCGTGGGCGCGACGAGACCGAGAAGCTGGACCAGTACCTGCTACGACGCTGGCGCCTCAACGGCGATCGTGAGGCCAGACAGAAGCTGATCACCATGTATCTACCGCTGGTCAGGTCACTGGCCCGGCGCTACGCGGCGCGCGGCGAGCACTTCGACGACCTCGTGCAGGTGGGCGCCATCGGCCTCATCAAGGCCATAGACCGCTTCGACCTGGACCGTGGCGTGGAACTCACCACGTACGCCACGCCCAACATAGTCGGCGAGATCAAGCGGTACTTCCGCGACAAGGGATGGTCGGTGCGCGTACCGCGCGGCCTGCAGGAGCTCAACATCCGCATCAACAAGCTGATCGACGAGCTGGTGCCGAAGCTGCAACGCTCGCCGACCATCAACGAGATCGCCGAGGCCGCCGGCGTCACGTCCGCGGATGTGCTGGAGGCCCTGGAGACCAGTCAGGCTTACAACTCCGTATCGCTTCAATCCTCTCTGGGCGGCGAGCAGGGGGAGGAAGAGGCCACGCTCATCGACTACCTGGGCAAGGAAGAGGAGAACTACGACGTCATGGAGGATCGCACCATCCTGGCGCCGGGGTTCGCCAAGCTCGACAAGCGCGAGCGCACCATCCTGTATCTGCGCTTCTTCGAAGGACTCACGCAGTCGCAGATCGCCGCCAAGGTAGGCATCTCGCAGATGCACGTGTCCCGGCTGATCCGACGCTCTCTCGAGCGGCTGCGGGAAGAGATCGGCGAGATAGACGAGCCCATCGCCGTCGGCAACGGTGGGGTGGCCGGCACCGCCGATATACCGTCGTCGTCCCACCCCGTGATGTCACCCACCACTACTGCCAGAAGGTTCCCGTGAACAGCAACGAGCTTCGCCAGTACTTCCTCGATTTCTTCGTCGCGCGCGGCCACTACGTCGCCGAGCCTGCCTCGCTGGTGCCCGCCGGCGACCCCAGCGTGCTGTTCACCACGGCCGGTATGCAGCAGTTCAAGCCGTTCTACCTGGGCACGGCCACACCACCCGGCCTGCGGGCCGCCACCTGCCAACGCTGCTTTCGCACCAGCGACATAGAGAACGTGGGCCACACGGCCCGCCATCTCACGTTCTTCGAGATGCTGGGCAACTTCTCGTTCGGCGACTACTTCAAGACGGAGGCGGTCGACTGGGCGCTCGAGTTCTCTGACGCTCTCGGTATAGATCGCGAGCGCGTGTGGACCAGCGTCTTCGGCGGAGACGAAGAGGTGCCGGCGGATGAAGAGGCCGTGCAGCTGTGGCTCGACCACGGCATACCGGCGGAACGTATCGTGCGGCTGCCCCGCAAGGACAACTTCTGGGGGCCGGCAGGCCCCTCCGGGCCCTGCGGCCCCTGCTCGGAGCTCTACTACGACATGGGGCCCGGCGTCGGCTGCGGGTCGCCGGACTGCAAGCCGGGCTGCGACTGCGACCGCTACATGGAGTACTGGAACCTGGTGTTCGTCCAATACTCCATGGCCGAAGACGGCAGCGTCACGTCGCTGCCCAGGCCCGGCATCGACACGGGCATGGGACTGGAGCGCCTGGCGGCCGTCACGCAGGGCGTGGTCACGGTCTTCGAGAACGACCAGTTCCGCCCGCTCATCGAGGCCGGAGAGAAGCTCAGCGGGGTGGCCTACGAGAGCAGCGCCGCTGCCAGGCGCGCGCTGCGGACCATGGCCGAGCACGCCCGCGGCGTGGCGTTCCTGGTGGTGGACGGCGTGCTGCCCGGCAACGAGGGCCGAGACTACGTGCTGCGGCGCATCATCCGCCGGGCAGTCCAGCAGGGCGTGGCGATCGGCGTGAAGGAGCCGTTCCTTGCCGGTCTCTGCGCCCTCGTGGTCGACCAGATGAGCGTCGCCTACCCGGCCCTGGCGGAGCAGCGGGAGGCCATCATGAGCGTTGCGGCGGAGGAGGAACAGCGCTTCTGCCGCACTCTGGACAGCGGACTGCACATCCTCAACGAGGCGCTTCGCCGTGCCCGCGACGCCGGTACGGAGCTTCCGGCTGAGGTGGCGTTCGAGCTGCACGACACATATGGGTTCCCCTTCGATCTCACGCGGGAGATAGCCCAGGACGAGGACATGAGCGTCGACGAGGAGCGTTTCGAGCATCTCATGGCCGAGCAGCGTGAGCGTGCCCGCAGCGCGCAGCGCGGCGGGGAGTGGGGCGCCGGCCCCAGCGAAGTCGACCACTTCCAACGCGACACGGCCGACCTGCGCAGCCAGTTCGTCGGCTACGAGAAGCTCGAGGTCTTCACCGTCATCCGCGCTCTGAGGATGCTGGATGACGGGCGGGTGGCCCTCAAGCTAGCCGAGTCCCCGTTCTACGCGGAAGGCGGCGGCCAGGTCGCCGATGAGGGCTGGATCCATACCGATGGAGGCAAGCTGGCGGTCACCGATGTGGTCAAGTACGGCGACGACCAGGTGATCGTGGCCCATGTGGAAGACGGCGCGGTCTCCGCCGGGGAGCGCGCCAAGGCCATGGTCAACGCCGTGCGTCGCCACCAGACGGCGTGCAACCACACGGCCACCCATCTCATCCACAACGCGCTCCGACTGCTGGTCGACGACAGCATCCGCCAAGCCGGTTCGTCCGTGCGCCCCGAGAAGCTGCGTTTTGACTTCACGACGCGGCGGGCGCCCACCTCGGATGAGATCCGCCAGGTCGAGGACCTCGTGAACCGTCGCATCGTAGAGAACCATCCGGTGCGGGCGTTCGTGACCACCCGCGACTACGCGGCCGAGCTGGGAGCCCTTGCCTTCTTCGAGGAGAAGTACGGCGACATGGTGCGCGTGCTCGAGATAGACGAGTTCAGCCGCGAGCTCTGCGGCGGCACTCATGTGGCGGCCACGTCGCAGATCGGGCTCTGCAAGATCACGGCGAGCCAGTCGGTCGGGGCCAACACGCGACGCATCGAGGCGGTCACGTCGGCGCGCGCCATCGAGCACTACCGCGGCGTCGAGCAGACGCTGGAAGAGGCGGCCGCGCTGCTCAAGACAGACGCCGAGCGCGTTCCCACCGTCGTGAAGAAGCTGGGCGAGCAGGTGGCCGAGCTGAAGTCCGCCCTGCGCGCGGGCGGAGGCGCCGGCGGTCTGCTCGGCGATCTCGTTGCCGCGGCGGAGCCGGTGGGCGACGCTGTCCTGGTCGCTGCCCGCGTCGACGGGCTCGCCGGCGACGATAGGCTGGAGCTGTGCGAGGCGCGGCGCCAGAGGCTGGGCGCGGCCGCGGTCGTCCTGGCCGCGGCCAAGGACGACCGCGTTGCCGTGGTGGTCGCGCTCAGCGACGGCCTGGTCGGCCGCGGGCTGCACGCGCAGGAGATCCTGCGTGCCGTCACGGCGCCGCTGGGCGGCAAGGGAGGCGGGCGGCCGACGCTGGCGCGCGGCGGTGGCAACAACGTCGCCGCCGTGGAGCAGGCGCTGGCGGCCGGCCGCGACCAGGTCAAAGCGGCCCTGGCCGGCTGAGGCCGATCGACGACGGCCGGCTCGCGCGAGCGATCGTGCGCATCCTCGCCCTTGATTACGGTGCCGCCAGGACCGGCGTCGCCGTCTGCGATCCCACGGAGACGGTCGTGAGGCCGTGTGGCGTGGTCCCCCGCGCCGACTCGCTCGAAGGCCTGCAGTCGGTGGCGCACCTCTCCCGCGAACTGGAGGCGGAGCTCATCGTCGTCGGAGTCCCGGTCTCGCTGGGGGGCGGGGAACACGCCCAGGCGCGGGCCGCGCGTGCCTTCGCGGCGCGGCTGTCCGAAGCCGTCGAAGTGCCCATCGACACCTACGACGAGCGCTACACGACCAGATTGGCTGCGGCTCGCGGCGGCGAATCCGAACTGGATGCGCGTGCGGCCGCCGTGCTGCTTGAGGACTACCTCAGGGCGCGCGGCGCGGGATGACCGCAGCGGTCGCGACATGGGGATAAAGGAACCGGCTCTCCGCGATCGTGGCGGCTCGGGGCGCGCCGTGAGGGGTTGCATCCGGCGGCCGCGCAAGCGACCATTCCCGCCAGACTGTGCCGGGACACCGGCCCGGGTCCGCCGCACCCGCGGCTGGTGGAGGGCATGAGCGAGAGAGACGACGACAGACGAGACGGGCAGGCAGGTCCGGACGAACAGGACCGGCGCTGGGAGTGGGATCAAGTGAGACCCTCCCGCCATGCCGTCCGCAGACTCCCTCCCACTCCGGGCCGCGCGGCCGCTTCCGGTGAGCCTGTCGGAGGGCTGCCTTTGCCGTCGGCCGGTCCGTCCCCCGGCCCCGCCGCATCGCACGCCACGTCGCGGCAAGGGCGGGCCGCGGCGCCGTCTCAGCCGTCCCGAGACGGCGGCGCCCGCGCCTCGACGCCCGCCCCGCCGCCGTCATCGGGCGCCGGCCGTCGCCTCTCAGCAGGCGGTCCGTCACGGCCGCCGTCGGAAGGTGGCGGGCCAGCTTCGCCAGGCGCGCCTCCGCGTTCACCCTCCGGCAATGAAGGCCTGCCGCCGGTCGTGCCGTCGCGTCCCCCGCAGAGGACTGAGGGTCGGCCGGGCGCCCCGTCCAGTGTCCGGCACGGGGGCAACACAGGGCGACCGGGCGTGCCTTTGCACTCACAGCAGGGCGGCAAGGTACGCCGCTGGGTAGTACCGGCCCGCGACGGTCAGGGCGGCGACGGGCGTCCACCGGCCCCGCCGCCGGGCCGTTCGCCGTCCGGCGGCCGATGGTCGCCACGCGGCCGCCGCGGCGGCCGGTCCTCGATCGGCACTCGGCGGTTCGTCGTCCTCATCATCTTCGTCCTTCTCGTGGGCATGGGTGCCGCCGCCGCTCTCGGGGGTTGGGCCATGTGGCGGCACTTCAGCGTCGGCTACGTCTTCGAACCGCCGCCGCGCGGCCCGGTCGTGACGGTGACCGTGCCGCAGGGAGCCACTCTCGGGCAGATCGCCGATCTGCTAGCCCAGGCCAAGGTGGTCCCCAGCGCCAGGGCCTTCCGCTCGCGGGCCGAGGAAGACGGCTACGCGCAGCGCTTCCAGCCGGGCACGTACAAGTTGCATCAGTACGACACGTACAAGGCGATCGTCGCGGAGCTCGTGCAGGCCCAAGTGTCTCCCGCGACGGCGGTCACCCTGCCGGAGGGCCTCGACGCGCGCGAGATGGCCGGCGTGGCCGACAAGGCCGTCAAGGACTTCTCGAAGGCGGACTACCTCAGCCTCACGCTGAAGAACCCCCTGCCGTACAAGCTCGAGGGCAAGAAGCCGAAAGGGAGCCTCGAGGGACTCCTCTTCCCGGCCACCTATGAGTTCCCGCCGCTGAAGACCGCACGCGATCTGGTCGATCTGCAGCTTTCCGAGTTCGGCGAGGCGTTCAACAAGATCGACCTGCGCCGCGCGCGGCGCAGGAACCTGACTGCCTACGACGTCGTGACCATAGCGTCCATGATCGAGCGCGAAGTGCAGGTACCGGGTGAACGCAGGTACGTCGCCGCCGTCATCTGGAACCGCCTGCGGCTGGACATGCCGCTGCAGATCGATGCCACCATCATCTACGCCCTGGGACATCGCAAGCGGGCCCTCACGCTCAACGACCTAGAGATCGACTCGCCCTACAACACGTACAGGAACCGTGGGCTGCCGCCGACGCCCATCTGCAATCCGGGCGTGGCGTCCCTGCGGGCCGCCGCCGCCCCCGCTCGCAGTGCGTATCTCTACTACGTGGCACGCAACGACGGGACCGGTCGGCACTACTTCTCGACGGACTACGACCAGTTCCTCAAGGACAAGGCCAAGGCCGGGCTGTAGCACGCTGGGCCGGACGACCGCTCCCGCATTCGCTCCCACAGGCCGGCACTCGTCACCCCACCGGTTCAGCCTTCTGGGAGGATGCCTTCCGGGCTCGCCTAACCTATAGTCGCCACCCCGATGTACGTGTCTGGCCCCGGCGGCAGGACCGCCGGGTCCGGCGCGTTTTCGGCCGAGGCGGTCCTGCTGGCGCAGTGGAGGTCCCACGGAATGGGCGTTCATCCTCGCATAGGTGGATCCACGAGAGTGGTGGCACTGCTCGGCGACCCGGTGGCGCACACGCTGTCGCCGGCGCTGCACAACGCGGCGTTCGCCGCGCTGCAGATGGACTGGGTGTACGTGGCCCTGCGCGTGGCGCCACCCGATCTCGAACAGGCCGTGGCAGGCATGCGGGCATTAGGCCTCGCTGGAGCCAACGTGACCGTGCCGCACAAGCTGGCGATCGGTCGGTACTTGGACGAGCTCGTCGACGACGCCGTGGTGACCGGCGCCGTCAACACGGTCGTGCGTGACGGGGAGCGCCTCGTCGGCCACAACACGGACGTGGAGGGATTCCGCGCGGCGCTGCGGTCGGCGGCGCCTGACGGCGCGGCCGGCGCCGCCGTGCTCCTGTTCGGCTCGGGCGGCGCGGCTCGCGCGGCCGCGCTGGCGCTCGCCCGCGAAGAGGTCGGCGGGCTCAGCGTCTATGCGCGATCCCCGGAGCGAGCCGCCGAGGTGGCTGCTATCGCCGCGGCCGGTCACCCCGGGATGCTCACGGAAGCGCGTTCGCTGGAGAGCCTGTCGGCCGACGAGGTCGCCGCCGCGGACCTGCTCGTCAACGCCACCACTCTCGGCATGGAAGAAGCTAGTAAAGTGCCCGCCGTTTTGGTCGATAACGTCCGTGTAGACCAGATTGTTTACGACATCGTGTACGGACGGCGGCCCACAGCCCTTCTCGAAGCTGCCGAGGCGCGCGGAGCGCGCACGGTCGACGGTGCGTGCATGTTGGTTGAGCAGGCGGCCATCGCCTTCGGACTATGGACGGGGCGCCATCCGCCGCGGAGTGTGATGCTGGATGCGATCGAGCGCTGACGAGACGGCCGGAACGGGCCGCGCCTTTCGAGGCGGGCAGGCGAGCGGTGGGGCCATGAACGGCTCACCCGCCGCCGCTTCCATGTCCGCCGTCACGACTCCCCGGGCACCCACCGCCAACGCCGCCCAGGGCCCGCAGCCTCCCGCCACAGACCCCCGGGTCGCGGCCCCCGCGACCACCGCCGGCCCCGCCACCGCTCCCGCCGCTCCGGCCGGGGGCAACGGGAGCGGCCAGCGTGCCGTCCGGCCGCAGCGCGTGCGCATCGGGGAGATGCTCGTGGGCATGGGGCTGGTGACCCCCGCCCAAGTGGAGCAGGCGCTGATCCGTCAGCGCGAGACGCGCAAGCGTCTCGGTGAGCAACTCGTCGACGATGGCGCCATCACGTCGCTCGCTCTGTCTCAGGCGCTGGCCAAGAAGTTCGACGTCGAGTTCATCGACCTCACACAGACGCAGATAGACCCTAGTGTCACCGCCCTAGTATCGGACCGCACGTGCCGGCGCTATGGCGCGCTGCCCATCCGGTACGTGGACGAAGGCACGCTCCTGGTGGTCATGGCAGACCCGGCGAACATCTTCGCCCTCGATGATCTGCGCATGATCACCGGCTTCGATATCAAGCCGGCTATCGCCAGCGAGGAAGACCTGGCGGCCGCCATCGCGAAGCTCAGCAGACTCGAAGAGGCGGTCGACGGTGAAGAGGGGACCAAACCGGAGGACACCGACGAGGCCATCGATATCCGCGACGCCACCGAGTCGGCCCCGATAATCAAGCTGGTCAACTCGGTGATCGCGCAGGCCGTCGACGATAGCGCCAGCGACATCCACTTCGAGCCACAGGCCAAGGAACTCATTGTGCGCTTCCGCATAGACGGCGTGCTACACGAGATCATGTCCGTGCCGCGTCGCATGCAGTCGGGTGTGCTGTCACGCCTCAAGATCATGGCTGAGTTGGATATCGCGGAGCGCCGCGTGCCCCAGGACGGCCGCATCGGCCTCATGGTGGGCGGCAAGGCCGTCGACATGCGCGTTGCCACACTGCCGACCGTGTACGGCGAGAAGGTGGTCATGCGCCTCCTGGACAAGTCGAACGTGATGCTCGACCTGAGCGAGCTGGGCTTCTCGCCGAAGGCTCTGGGACGCTTTGAGCGCGCCTTCAAGAAGCCGTACGGCGCCATCCTCGTCACCGGGCCCACCGGCTCGGGGAAGTCGACCACCCTGTACGCCGCGTTGAACGTGCTGAACGATCCCGGCAAGAACATCATCACCGTTGAAGACCCGGTGGAGTATCGGCTTGCTGGTATCAACCAGGTGCAGGTGAACACCAAGGCCGGGATGACGTTCGCCGCCGGCCTCCGCTCCATCCTGCGCTGCGACCCGGACATCGTGATGATCGGCGAGATCCGGGACAAGGAGACGGCGCTGATCGCCGTCGAGTCGGCGCTCACCGGGCATCTGGTCCTCAGCACGCTGCACACCAACGACGCCCCGGGCGCGCTGGCACGCATCACGGAGATGGGCGTCGAGCCGTTCCTCACGGCTTCAGCCGTCGACCTGGTGCTCGCCCAGCGGCTGGCGCGGAAGCTCTGCCAGTACTGCAAGGAACCGTACATCGCCACCCGTGAGATGCTGCAGAAGAACGACTTCCCGCCCGAAGCGCTGGAGGCCCCGGAAGTCACGCTCTACCACCCCAAGGGCTGCCCGCGCTGCAACAACACCGGCTACAAGGGGCGGGTGGGCCTCTACGAGGTCATGGTGGTCAGCGAGGCCGTCCGCCGGCTCACGGTGGAGCGGAAGAGTGCCGACGAGATCGGCCGCGTGGCGCAGGCCGAAGGCATGAAGAGCCTGCGCGACGATGGCATAGAGAAGGTGCTCGCCGGAATCACATCAGTCGAGGAGATCGCTCGGGTCATCGTCTGAGGCCCGATACCAACGCCGAGAGAAGGAAGAAGCATGGATCTGGTCGACATCCTGCTCGAAGTGCTCGAACGAGACGCCAGCGACCTGCACATCGCCGTGGGCGCGCCGCCGCTGCTCCGCATGAACGGTGTGCTGCACGCTATGGACGCTCCGAAGCTCGGTCCCACTGAGACTCGTGAGCTCATATACAGCATCCTCACCCAGGAGCAGCGGCAGCGGCTCGAGAACGAATGGGACATCGACTTCTCGTACTCCATTCCGGGCAAGGCTCGCTTCCGCGTGAACGCCTACTTCCAGCGCAACAGCCTGGGCGCGGCCTTCCGTCTCATCCCCATCAACGTCAAGCGGCTCGACGAGCTGAAGCTGCCGAGCTCGCTCCATCAGTTCACCCAGAAGCCGCGCGGCTTCGTCATCGTCACCGGTCCCACGGGCTCCGGCAAGTCGACCACGCTGGCTGCCATGATCGACGAGATCAACGAGACGCGCACCGAGCACATCATGACCATCGAGGATCCCATCGAGTTCCTCCACAAGCACAAGCGGTGCCTGGTCAACCAGCGAGAGGTGGGGGCAGATGCGCAGAGCTTCAACCGGGCGTTGCGCGCCGCTCTCCGCCAAGACCCGGACGTGATCCTCGTCGGTGAGATGCGCGATACGGAGACCATCGGCACGGCGCTCACCGCCGCCGAGACCGGCCACCTGGTCTTCGCCACCTTGCACACGCAGGACGCACCCAAGACCATCGACCGTATCATCGACGTGTTCCCGCCTCACCAGCAGGAGCAGGTACGAGTTCAGCTGGCCACGGCCCTCATGGGTATCTGCACGCAGCAGCTCCTGCCTACGCGGGACGGACGCGGTCGCGCGGTGGCCTGCGAGGTGCTGGTGCCCACGCCGGCGGTGCGCAACCTCATCCGCGAGGGCAAGACGCACCAGATCTACTCGGTCATGCAGACCGGGTCGCAGTACGGCATGCAGACCATGGACGCGGCGCTCGTGGACCTCGTGCGGCGAGGTGTCATCTCGCACGAGCTGGCAGAGCGCCGCTCGAGCACGCCGGAGGAGCTCAAGCGACTGCTCGGGCAGCCGGCAGCCGTGGCCAGGTGATCAACGGGGTGCTCAAGGAATGCGCGATTCTTCCGACATCCTTCAGCAGTACGACCACGGGAGCTACTGACCGATGACCACGTTCGCCTACAAGGTACTGGATGCGCGCGGCGCCCCCGCCGCGGGCGAGATAGACGGCGACAACAAGTCTTCGGTCGCCGCCTCGCTGCGCCAGCGCGGCTTCACGGTCCTCGATATCAACGAGGTCAAGACCAGCCTCGGCAAGATCGACATCATGGAGCCGTTCCAGCGCATCAAGTCGAAGGACCTCACGGTCTTCTCGCGGCAGTTCGCCACCATGGTGAACTCGGGCCTGTCGCTGCTACGCTGCCTCTACGTGCTCGAGGAGCAGACCGAGAACAAGAAGCTCGCCAAGGTGATTGGCGAGGTACGGGCGGACGTTGAGGCCGGCATCAGCCTGTCGGACGCCCTCGAGAAGCATCCCAAAGTGTTCAGCCAGCTCTACGTGAGCATGGTGCGCGCCGGCGAGCTCGGCGGCATCCTCGACGGTGTGCTCGACCGCGTGGCCGGGCAGCTCGAGCGGGACGACAGCATCAAGCGCGCCGTCAAGTCGGCGATGGTCTACCCGATCCTCATCGGCACGTTCGCCGTGTTCGTGCTGATCGGCATGGTGCTGTTCCTGATCCCCGTCTTCGCCGACATGTACAAGGACATGGGCAACGCGCAGCTGCCGATGCTCACGAGGATGATGGTGTCCGCGTCGGACTTCATGCGCGGCTGGTGGTTCATCGTGTTCCCGGCGCTCATCGGCATGATCTGGGGCATCCGCAGGCTGAAGCACACACCGCAGGGTACAGCTGCTTGGGATCGCTTCAAGCTCCGCCTCCCCATGGGTATCGGCGCGATCATCCGCAAGCTGGCCATCTCGCGCTTCTCACGCACGCTGGGTACGCTCATCGCCGCTGGCGTGCCGATCCTGCAGGCCATAGACATCACCGGCAAGGCAGCGGGCAACACCGTGCTTGAGGAGGCCATGGCCAGCGTGCAGCAGAGCGTCAAAGAAGGCCAGACCATGGCCGGGCCCCTCGAGAAATCCGGAGTGTTCCCCGCTATGGTCACGCAGATGGTCTCGGTGGGCGAAGAGACCGGCTCGCTGGACACGATGCTCTCCAAGGTAGCCGACTTCTACGAAGACGAGGTCAACGCCAGCATCAAGTCGCTGACCTCCATCCTCGAGCCCGTCATGATGATCGGCGTGGGTGGCATCGTGGGCCTCGTGGTCATCTCGATGTACCTGCCCATCTTCAACATGATGAACGTCCTGGAGATGTAGCGCGAGTGCATGGCTAGGCACGCCGTAGGACACGTGTGAGGGCCCTCCGCTGTGGTCGCCGGAACCTGCGACACGACCGCCACGGCGGGTCCTCTTCACGTGAAGGCCCCTCTGCGCACCTTGCCCCGCCTCGGGTGCCAGGGGACACGATCGCGACGAAGATCCACACGCCGTCTGCGCCGCGCCCGCCGCGCACTCACATGTCAGCGGAGGGGGCTCAGGCCGAGGGACCGGCTGCCTGGGCGCTGGGAGGGCTTGTGGGGCCTTCTGACGGCCGTCAGGAGCACGCCGCAGCGTGCCGGAGTCAATGTCCCCCACTAAGCCGCGCCGTTGTCAACTTCTGGGTGCTCCTGGAAGCGGGCTGCCGGCCCGCGGTTTATGCATGCTTGCCGCAGTGGGACTGCGGGCACGCCATGCCGCTGGTCTGGACGTGCCTGAAGGACGGCGACTCGAGCCTGTGCAGCGCCTGCCGCCACCTCCGCGGGCGGACGGATACAGGCTCGGCGACGGTAGCCCGCGAACGGCAACGCGAATCGCTAAAGCCTTTGCCGTTTTCGCCGATGGATGTGTTGGCAAGAGGACGGAAGCGTTGCGGAGACACGAACAAGGCCGCAACACGGGCGTCAACAGTGCGAGCATAGAACAGAGAGAGGAGAGGGTCGAAAGTGAAGCGGTTCTACAAGAAGCAGGGGGGTTTCACCCTCATCGAGCTGCTGATCGTGATCATCATCATCGGTATTCTTGCTGCGATCGCGATCCCGATGTACCTCAACCAGAGGGACAAGGCCAAGGACGCCTCGGTCAAGGAAGGCATCCACACCATCCAGATCGGTATCCAGACCTACGCCACTGACAACAACGACACGTACCCGGCGACCGCCGACACAAGCACGCTCGGCAGCTTCGTGGACGTGTGGCCCGACAACCCGTTCGAGGCCGACTCGCCGATGGCCGAGTGCAACGGCACTCCCGTGAAGGGCGACTACCACTACACAACGACCAGCACGGGATTCCAGCTCCAGGGCTACGGCAGCAAGGCTACGGCGATCATCACCGTTCCGTGAGCCGCTGAGTCCACAACAGACCTTTCGCTGAAAAAGAGGGCGGGGCGCAAACCCCGCCCTCTGCCTTTCTTGTACCGCGTCCGCACGCGAACGGGTCAAGCATTCCCGTCCTGTCCGGCTCCTGCCGACATAGGCGGATGTTCTACGAGGTGTGGGAGCCGACTGCCGACATAGTGGTCAACGATGCCACCAGGTACGCATGGAGGAGGAGATCCAGTGACGCAGTTCAACGGGAAGCAGGGTGGCTTCACCCTCGTCGAGCTGCTGATCGTGATCATCATCATCGGCATCCTGACTTCCATCGCGATCCCCATGTACCTCCACCGACGCGAAGTGGCCAAGGACGCGTCCGTCAGGGAGGGCTTTCACACGATTCGGGTCGGTATTGAGACGTATGCGTCAGATCATGGCGACAGATACCCGGTGGTCGAAGAGGTGTCGTCGACCGGTGAGGTTGGCGAGCTGATTGATGGATGGCCGATCAACCCGTGGACCACAGGCGCCCCGATGAACAGCACGGGCGGGCGGGGCAACTTCGCCTACGCGCGCACCGCGACCGGGTTCACCATGACGGGCTTCGGTAGCAGCGGCGATGCCATCATCGCGGTGCCGTGATTCGCTAGGGCGAGTAGGACGAGGCGATTTCTCATATGGGAGGGCGAGGCTCTAAGGGCCTCGCCTTCGCCGCGTCCACATCCAGTGAGGGTCTCCCCGTTTGCTGCGCTCTTGCGACCAGCCGCGAGCTGGTGACGCCAGCGAGACCCGGGGTATTCCCTCATGGGCCTGCCTGGACAGGCCGGCGGTCTTTGGCAACGAACAGTACTGGCGGCGCGCAACACCCCTGCCCGGTGTACTGTCGCCACGTGAGGCTGCGGTCGCCGGCAGGGCCGGCCGGGCCGGAGGCGAACTCAAGCACGATCCACCGCGTCCGTCGGTTTCCGATGGGCCCGCCAGTGTTAGTTGGAGAGTGTGAGTGGCCGAGCAGACGACGATGAGGGATCTCAAAGAGGACGGGAGTCAGGGCTCAGGGGAAGCCGCTGTCAGCGTTCACGGTCTGCGGAAGACCGTACACGTTGGGTTTCGGCGCAAGCGCGTGGAGATCCTGAACGGCGTCGATCTGCGCGTGGGGCAAGGTGAGGTCTTCGGCCTGCTGGGGCCCAACGGGGCCGGCAAGACGACCACACTGAAGGTGGTCCTGGGCCTCATGCGGCCCACTGCCGGGTCGGTGAAGCTCGGCGTGAGCGGCCTGGAAGAGGTCGGCTATCTCCCGGAGAACGCCTACTTCTACGACTACCTCACCGGCCGCGAGCTGCTGGGGTTCTGCACGCGCCTGTTCTCGCTCCCCAAGACGGAGGCCGAGGAGCGCATCGAGCGCGCGCTCGAGGAAGTGGGACTGACTGCTTCAGCCGGCCTGCAGCTGCGCAAGTATTCCAAAGGCATGCTGCAGCGCATCGGCATCGCCCAGGCGCTCATCAACGATCCCCGTCTCGTGTTCCTCGACGAGCCGATGACCGGGCTGGATCCCATCGGCCGCCTGGAAGTCAAGGGCATCATCCAGCGGCTGCACGACGAAGGTCGCACGGTGCTGTTCAACTCGCACATCCTGGCGGACGTGGCGGAGCTCTGCACGCGTGTGGGCATCATGCGCGGCGGGGTGGTCCTCTGGTGCGGCCCCGTCGGCCAGGCCGTCACAGAGGGAGGCGGCTCGCTCGAGCACTTCTTCATGGAGGTCGTGGCCTCATGAGGAGGGTGTGGGCGGTAGCCGCGAACACGTTCAGGGAGACCATCCGCGACCGCATCCTGATCGTCATCGTGCTGTTCGCCCTGGCGATGATCGTGGCCGCCCTCTGGCTGGCGAGCATCAGCCTCGGCGAACAGGGTCGGCTCATGGAGGACTTCGGTCTTCTGGCGGTATCGGCCTTCGGCGTCATCGTCGGCGTGTTCGTGGCGGCGGGGCTGGTGCGCAAGGAGATCGACAAGCGCACGGTGTTCATCCTCTTCTCCAAGCCTGTGGGTAGAGGCGAGTTCATCACCGGCAAGTTCATGGGCCTGAGCGTGACGATGTGCGCCGTGGTCCTGGGCATGACGGTCTTCCTGTTCCTTATCTCTTGGCTGGTGGCCGGCGAGCCGAACGGATGGGTGCTGATCGCGGGGGCGTTCATCTACCTGCAGGTACTCGTGGTCATGGCGGTGACGATCTTCTTCTCGACCTTCGCCTCGCCGATCCTCGCGAGTGTGCTCGGCCTCTGCGTCTTCGTGGCCGGGCAGCTCAGCCACAACGTTCTTTCGCTGACCCACTTCGGCAAGAGCGCAGTGCTCGAAGGGCTCTCGTGGATCGTCTACCTCCTGGTGCCGAACTTCAGCGCTGTGAGCCTGAGCGCGGTGGTGGTCGGGGAGGAGACGCCGCAGTGGTCTGAGATCGGGAGTTGGGGCGGCTATCTTGTGGCGTATGCGGTGGTCATGCTGGCGCTGTCGTGGCTGGTGTTCCGCAGGCGGGAGTTCTGATGAAGCACGAGAGTGCTGAGCCGGGTGCGCCGGCGGCGGG
Source organism: uncultured Thermoleophilia bacterium (assembly GCA_964538465.1). Classification (GTDB taxonomy): domain Bacteria; phylum Actinomycetota; class Thermoleophilia; order UBA2241; family UBA2241; genus UBA6103. Next base: position 21,253 of record CAZIGT010000015.1, read on the forward strand.
AAGCGAGTCGGCGGGCGGCGCCGGACCGGCAGCGCCGGTCACGGTGAGTCGACGTCGCAAGGCCGACCGCGGGCCGTGCGGCCCTGTTTCATCGCGGCCTGTCTCGCTGCGCACCGTCGTGGTGCTTCTGCTGGTGGCCGTATGCGCGGCGGGTGTGGTGGCCTTCCAGCTCACCCGCCCGGACGAGGCCAAGGGCGGTGCGGCCGCCTTCGTGCCTTCGCCGCGCTTCTTCCTGGAGCTCTCGCCGGCCTTCCGCACGGCCATTGCCGACACCTACTGGCTGGCGACCGTGCAGTACTACGGCGAGCATATCGAGGGTGACCAGCGCTTTCCGGCCCTCCCGGCCTACCTGCGCCTGGTGACCGACCTGAGCCCGCATTTCACGCGCGCCTACCTGTTCGGAGCGTTCGCGCTCCTGGATGCCGGGAAGGGTCAGGAGGCGTACAGGCTGTTGAAGAGGGGCGCGCGGCGCAATCCGGACGACTGGCAGATCCCGGCGACCGCCGGGATGCTCATATATATGTACGGGGAAGGCTCGACGAAGGACGAGATCGCGGCGGACTGGTACGCGAAGGCCGCCGCCATCCCTGGACGACCCGACTACGTGGCGCGGGTCGCCGCCGAGCTGCTCAAGAAGGGTGGCAAGGCACAGGAGGCGGCGATCATGTGGGCGCAGGTCTATGCCACCGGCGACAAATACTCGCGCGACAAGGCGGTCGTCGCCCTCGACGCGATCCTGCCCGAGGACCGGGAGGCGCGACTTGCCGCCCTCGGCAAGCTTCGCCATGTCCTCGCTCCCGACCAGTACATCGAGCTCGTGCAGCTGCTGGCTCCCGTTCAGTGACCACGCGGTTGCCACAGGTGGGGTGGAGTGTGCGTAGAACCGAGCGTGAGCAGGAGTCGAGAGTGTACGTGACCTGGAGTCGAGGGCGGGCGTGACTTGGGCGTGAGTACGGTATTCCTTGTTGTCGTCTGCGGCATCTTCGGCTTGCTGGTAGGGAGCTTCCTCAACGCCTGGGCCTACCGTCTGCCGCGGCACGTCAGCGTGGCCCGTGGGCGGTCGTACTGCCCGGCCTGCGAGCAGCCGATCGCCTGGTACGACAACATCCCTCTGGTGAGCTACCTGGTGCTACGCGGGCGCTGCCGCTCCTGCAAGGCGCGGATCAGCCCGCGTTACCCGCTGGGCGAAGCGGTCACGGCGGCGCTGTTCGCCGGCGCCGCTGCGTTCACCGGGTTCGAATGGGTGCTGCTGCCGGAACTCGTCCTTCTCGCCACCCTGGTGCTGGTGAGCGAGATCGACCTCGAGTTCCGCCTTATCCCCAACGTCATCGTGCTGCCCTCGGCTGCCGTAGGTTTGGCGGCCATGATCGCCATCGAGCCGGACCGCTGGTACGAGTGGCTCGGCGCCTCCCTGGGCTCAGCTGCGTTCCTGCTCGTGATTGCGCTCCTGTACGAACGCATCAGGGGCATGAGCGGCCTGGGCATGGGCGACGTCAAGCTCGCCCTGTGCATGGGCGCGTACCTCGGCTGGAGCGTGATACCGGCGCTGTTCATCGGCTTCGTGCTCGGGGCCGTGATCGGGGTCGTCGTCATGGTACGCACCAAGGGCGACATGAAGACGGCGATCCCCTTCGGGCCCTTTCTGGCGGCAGGTGGAGTCATCGGCCTCTTCCTGGGGCCAACGATCATCTCGGCGTATTTGGACTTGGTGATGCACTAGCGGCGGGCGGCGTGAGGTCGAGGGCTGGTCACGCAGAATGGCGACCGGCGCCCCGCCTGCCGCATCCGCATCCATCGTCTCCCGCCTGCGCGCGGCAATGTCACCCGTCTGCGCCCTCCGTCAACCTCGCCGTCCGCTTAGCCTCATCCTAGGCTGCACTGGCGTCAGGCAGCGCATCCCGATGCGCGGGGGACCAGGCAAGGGAGAAGAGAGTGAAGGGCAGGCTTCCATCAGGCGCGAGAGCCGCGGGCGACCGCCGTGGCGTCACGCTCGTGGAGTTGGTGGTCGTCCTGGCCATGCTGGCGGTGCTGGCCGCCATCACCGTCCCCATGCTCGGCAGCGGCGGCGGAAGCGCCTCGGTGTCGCGCGCGGCGCGGTGCCTCGCGGCCTGCCTGCGACTCGCGCAGGCGTGCGCCCAAGATGGCGAATGCCGCATGCGCGTCGTGCTCGCCGCGGGTCCCTCAATCGCGATCGACCGTCGTCGGGACGGGGCATGGGTGCACGAGTCCGTGGCCGCGCTGGGTGCGATCAAGTGCACCACGAACTACCCGGGCGGCGCCGTCGAGTTCGACAGCGCCGGTCTGCCGCTGGCGGCCTCCACGGGGGCGTCCCGCGCCGGCACCTTCACGATCAGCCGAGGTGCCTGTGAGCGGGCAGTGGTCGTGCAACTCACCGGCCGGGTGAGGATCAGATGACGCCGATCCTGGCTCCGGCCGCCGGCCATCGCCTCGTGCCTCGGGCTCGTCATGAGGCCGCGTTCACGCTCGTCGAGATGGCTGTGGCGGTCGCCGTGCTCTTCGTCTCGGTCCTGGCGGGCACGGACCTCATGGTGCTGGCGTCTCGGCACTCCTCTGCGACCGAGGGC
>CAZIGT010000016.1:0-23707 GCA_964538465.1 uncultured Thermoleophilia bacterium
GGAACAGCACGGCCCCGTCCAGCCGCGATTCGGCCCCGCACCGGCCCGGCCCCACCCGGCCCCGGTTTATCCTGCCCACACAGTGGGAAGAACCGGAGCGCCGCCCGGTACCCGTGAGAGGGTCCGCGCGGCCAGATACGACCCCCGACTCGAGGTGGAGAGGCGGACCCGGGATCCGGTCTCCCTACCCTGCGGTCGCCGGGCCACCAGCCCGCGACGACCCTCGCCACAGGAGGCGCTCCATGAGCACCGAGACCCCGCAGTCGACCTTCATCGACGAGGCGGCTATCGACCAGGCGCTCACCTGGGCGGCCGACAAGGAGGCCGACCACGTGCGCGAGATCCTCGCCAAGGCGCGCGACCTCAAGGGGCTGCCGATGGAGGATGTCGCCGTCCTCTCGTCGGTCAGCGACCCCGAGCTGCTGGGCGAGCTGTTCCAGACAGCGCGAGACGTCAAGGACGCCATCTACGGCTCGCGCCTCGTCCTCTTCGCCCCTCTCTACGTGTCCAATCTCTGCACGAACGACTGCCTCTACTGCGCCTTCCGCGTGCGCAACAAGGAGCTCAAGCGACGCGCGCTCACCCAGGACGAGATCCGTCACGAGGTGGAGATCCTCGTGGACCAGGGCCACAAGCGGATCCTGCTGGTGGCCGGCGAGAGCTACCCTCACGACGGCTTCAAGTACGTGCTGGATTCCGTGGCCACCATCTACAGCGTGAAGCGTGGCAACGGCGAGATCCGACGGGTGAACGTGAACGTGGCGCCGCTCACGGTGGACGAGTTCAAGGCTCTCAAGGCCACCGGCATAGGCACCTACCAGCTCTTTCAGGAGACCTACCACCGCGGGACCTACGGCAAGGTCCACGTCGGCGGCAAGAAGAAGGACTACGACTGGCGCGTGACCGCTATGCATCGCGCCATGGAAGCGGGCATCGACGATGTAGGGATAGGGGTACTGTTCGGCCTCTACGACTGGCGCTTCGAGATCCTCGCGCTCATGCAGCACATCCGTGAGCTGGAGCGCGTCTACGGCGTGGGCCCGCATACCATCAGCATGCCGCGCTTGGAGCCGGCCTGCGGCAGCGACATGGCGTCCAGCCCGCCGTGGCCAGTCGACGACATCGACTTCCGCAAGATCGTCGCCATCCTGCGCATGACGGTGCCCTACACGGGCATGATCATGAGCACGCGCGAGACGCCCAACATCCGTCGCGAGACGTTCGCCATGGGCGTCTCGCAGATCAGCGCCGGCAGCCGTACCAACCCCGGCGGCTACGCCGAAGAGGAGCAGTTCGACGAGGCCCAGTTCCAGCTCGGTGATCACCGCTCGCTCGACCAGGTCATCCGCGACGTAGCGGAGCTCGGTTACATCCCCTCCTTCTGCACCGCCTGCTACCGGCTCGGCCGCACCGGCATGGACTTCATGGACCTGGCCAAGCCGGGCGACATCAAGCACCACTGCGACCCCAACGCGCTCTCCACCTTCCAGGAGTACCTGCTGGACTACGGCTCCGCTGAGACGCGTGCCGTCGGCGAACGCCTCATCGCCGAGAAGGTGGCGGCGATGGACCCGGTGCGCCGCGAACACACGGAGAAGATGCTGGCCAGAGTGCGCGGCGGAGACCGCGACGTGCTCTGCTGAACCGCCCAGCGCGAAGGCGTCCGGCGCGCGGAAGGCGTCCGTGCGAGCGCGCCGCCCGCGGCCGCCGTAGACTGACCGAGACGTATGCGAGAAGGGAGAAGCCATGGCCGACCCGCACATCATCGTGGGAGTCCACATCACCAACCGCCTCAAGAACGCGGCCGAGGTACAGAAGGTGTTCACCGAGTTCGGCTGCCACATCAAGACGCGCGTCGGCCTGCATGACGTGAGCGAGACGGTCTGCGGTCCCAGCGGCGTGGCGCTCATCGAGTTCTTCGGCACGATCGCCGAAGCCGAGGACATGAAGAAGCGTCTCTGCGCCATCGACGGCGTCCAGGTGCAGTCGATCGTGTTCGACCACTGACGGCGGCGTGGGTGACATGGCGGGTCACGAGGGCAAGAACGGCACAGGCGAAGGCGGTCCGGGCGCGATCGCCGGAAGTGGCGCGAGCAAGACCGCCGTGGGCGGCGCGCGACGGGTCGAGCACGACCTGCTCGGCGAGGTGACGCTGCCATCGGGCGCGCTGCACGGCGTGCACACCGAGCGCGCCCTGCTCAACTTCGCCCTGTCCGGACGGCGCGTGGACGCACACCTCGTCGAGGCCTATGGAACGGTCAAGCTCGCCTGCGCGCTGACCAACCGCGCCCTCGGCGTGTGGTCGGACACCCCGGCCAAGGCCGACGCCATCGAGCGCGCCTGCCGCGAGATGGCCGATGGCCAGCTCACGGAGCACGTGGTGGTCGACGCCCTGCAGGGAGGCGCGGGCACCAGCACCAACCTCAACGTCAATGAAGTGCTGGCCAACCGCGCCCTCGAGATCCTCGGCGAGCCGCACGGCCGCTACGACCTGGTCTCGCCCCTCGACGACCTCAACCTGCACCAGAGCACCAACGATACGTTCCCCACGGCTCTCAAGCTGGCGGCCATCCGGCTGCTGCACGAACTCGAGGCGCAGGTCCTGGCCCTCCAGGAGGCGTTCCAGGACAAGGAGAAGCAGTTCGCCCACGTCGTCAAGGTGGGCCGCACCCAGTACCAGGACGCGGTCCTCACGACACTGGGCCGCGAGATGAGCGCCTACGCGGAGGCGCTCAACCGCGACCGCTGGCGCATCTACAAGTGCGAGGAGCGGCTGCGCGTGGTGAATCTGGGCGGCACGGCCATCGGCACGGGCTTCGCCGCCCAGCGCCAGTACATCTTCCGCGTGGTCGACACGCTGCGCGACCTCACGAGCATCGGCTTCGCGCGCGCTGAGAACCTCGTGGAGGCCACGCAGAACACGGACGTGTTCGTGGAGGTCAGCGGCATCCTCAAGGCCCACGCGGCCACGCTGCTGAAGGTCTCCAGCGACCTGCGCCTGCTGGCCAGCGGCCCCGAGGCCGGGCTGGGCGAGATCCGACTACCGCAGCGCCAGGCCGGATCCTCCATCATGCCCGGCAAGGTGAACCCGGTGATCCCCGAGGCGGTCGGCCAGGCGGCGCTGGCCGCCATGGGTCACGACGCGGTGATCGCTCAGGCGAGCGCCTACGGCAGCCTGGAGCTCAATGCCTTCCTGCCGCTCATCGCCGACAGCCTGCTGACCAGCCTCGAGCTGCTGACGAACGCCGGCCGCCTGCTGCGGCAGCTCTGCGTGGAGGGCATCGAAGCCGACGAGGAGCGCTGCCGCGCCCATGTCGAGGCCTCGACCGCGGTCGCCACCGCGCTCGTGCCCGAGCTCGGCTACGACGAGACCTGCGAGCTCGTGGGTCGCGCCCGGGCGGCCGCGAGGACCGTTCGTGAGCAGGCCGTCGGCGAGGGCCTGCTCACGGACGAGCAGTTCGATGCGCTGCTCGAGCCGGAGGCGGTGCTCCGGCTGGGCACGCCTGGCCGCCTGCATCGCGGCGCGGCCGACTGATCGCCGCAGAGAGGAGCACGGCACATGGTCCTCATGGACACCCCGAACGCGATGCGGATGCACACTGCGCTTGGCGAGCCGGAAGCTCGCCACGGCGATGAGCAGGCGCCTCTGAGTGAGGAGTGACGATCATGGGCCTCATGGACACCCCCAAAGGAATGCGCTTGCACATCGGGCTGTTCGGCCGCCGCAACGTCGGCAAGAGCAGCATCCTCAACGCCATCACGCGCCAGGACGTGTCCATAGTCAGCGAGTTCGCCGGCACCACCACCGACCCCGTCGAGAAGCCTATGGAGCTGCTGCCACTGGGCCCGGTGCTGTTCATCGACACGGCCGGCATAGACGACGTGGGCGCGCTCGGCGAGCTGCGCGCGCGTCGCACCATGCAGGTCTTCGACCGCACCGATCTCGGCGTGCTGATCACCGAGGCCGGCGAGTGGGGCGAGTACGAAGAGGGCATCCTCGACGAGTTCCAGGAGCGCTCTACGCCCACGGTGGTGGTCTTCAACAAAAGCGACAGCGGCGCGCCGGTCGAAGTGCCGGCCCGCGTCGCCGACGGCAACGTGGCCGTCGTCAAGACATCGGCGCTCACCGGCGCCGGCATCGCCGACCTGCGTCAGGCGCTGCTGGCCAACGCCCCGGCCGATTTCATCGACAACCCCACCATCCTCGGCGACCTCGTGGGTGCCGGGGGCATGGCCGTGCTGGTCCTCCCCATCGACAAGGAGGCGCCGCGCGGCCGCCTCATCTTGCCGCAGGTGCAGGCGCTGCGCGACCTCATGGACAGCGACGCCATGGCCATGGTCGTCAAGGAGCGCGAGCTCAAGGAGGCGCTCGGCCGTCTATCCCGGCCGCCACAGCTCGTGGTCACCGATTCGCAGGCGTTCCTGAAGGTGGCCGCCGACACACCCAACGACGTGCCCATGACCAGCTTCTCGATCCTGTTCGCGCGGTTCAAGGGCGACCTCACCGCGCAGGTCGCCGGCACCATGGCCGTGGAGAATCTGCGCAGCGGCGACCGCGTGCTCATCAGCGAAGCGTGCAGCCACCATCCCATCGGCGAGGACATAGGCCGGGTCAAGATCCCCCGCTGGCTCACCCAGTACGTGGGGGGCAAGCTGGAGTTCGAGACCGTGCAGGGACACGACTATCCGGAGGACCTGACTCCGTACAAGCTTGTGATTCACTGCGGCGCGTGTACCATCAACCGTCGTGAGATGCTGCAGCGCATCTTGCGCTGCCGTCAGCAGAACGTGCCGATCACCAACTACGGCCTGGTGATCGCCTACAGCCTGGGCATTTTCGAGCGAGCGCTCAAGCCGTTCCCGGCCGCACTGGACGTGGTGCGCCGCAGCCTCGCCGCACCCGAGGCGGCGCACCATGAGGAGCCGGCGGCCACCGCGGGCATCGCCGCCCCCGGCCTCACCGACGACAGCTGCTGAGGGCGGGCGTCGCCATGCCGCACGACACGGGCAGCGAAGGCGGCGGTGCGGCAGGCGCCCGCACCCCACGCGCCCACGCCTCCCCTTCCTCGCCCCCCACTCTCGGGGGCGGGCGAGCGGCAGGAACCCGCACTGCCGCCGGCACCGCTGGTACCTCGGAGACCGGTGGCGGCCCGCCCCCTCCCCCTGCCGTGGAAGGCGCGCTGGACCGGTCCGGCATCGAGGCCTGGCTGCGCGAAGAGGACGAGGCGCGCCTCCAGGAGCTCTGGCGCGCCGCCGACGACACCCGCGCCCGCTGGGTGGGCCCGGCCGTCCACCTGCGCGGTCTCGTCGAGATCTCCAACTATTGCGTGCGGGGCTGCACGTACTGCGGCATCTCGGCACCCAACCGCGCGGTGGCACGCTACCGGATACCGGCCGACGTGGTCCTCGACTGCGCCCGCAAGGCCAAGCAGTTCGGCTACGGCACGCTGGTCATGCAATCCGGCGAGGACTATGGCCTCACGCGCGACTGGGTCGCCGACCGCTGCCGCGAGATCAAGGAGCAGACCGGCCTGGCGATCACCCTGAGCCTCGGCGAGCGGCCCGACGAAGACCTTGCCGCCTGGCGTGCCGCCGGCGCCGACCGCTATCTGCTGCGCTTCGAGACGTCCGACGACGAGCTCTACCGGCACATCCACCCCGACCTCCCCGGCCGCGCGAGCGACCGCATGGCCATCCTGCGCACCCTGCAGGAGCTCGGCTACGAGGCCGGCACCGGCATCATGGTCGGCATCCCGGGACAGACCTACCGGTCGGTGGCGGACGACGTCGACCTCTTCCGCCACATGGACATGGACATGATCGGCATAGGCCCCTACCTGCCACACCCGGCCACCGAGCTCGGTCGTGAGTTCGCGCGGCGGCAGACGGAGGACGACTGGCCGCCGGACCAGATCCCCAACACCGAGCTCATGACCTGCAAGGTGGTGGCGCTGACGCGTCTGGTGCGGCCGGACGCCAACCTGCCGGCGACCACGGCGCTCTCACTGGTCGACAAGGCGGCCGGCCGTGCCCACGGCCTGCAGCGCGGCGCGAACGTGGTCATGCCCAACCTCACGCCGCTCGAGTACCGGATCAAGTACGAGATCTACCCGGAGAAGGCCGCCGTCCACGAGACGGCCGAGGTCATCAACGCGAGCATCATGGCGCTGCTCGAGTCGCTCGGCCGCACGATCGGCGTCGGCCCCGGCGGCCGCGGCTCGGCGCCCGCTGCGGGCGCCTGACCGCCGCGGCCTCCCGGCGCCGCTGTCAGCAGCAGTGCGCCGCGCTCGGCTCTGCACACCGCCGGAGCACGCCGTGGCGCCCGCAGCGGTCATGCGCGGCGCGCACGTTCACCAGCCTGCGCGCCGCCTGATCGGCCGCCGCGGCCCTATCACGCACGTAGTCGACTGCACCGACCCTGTCCATCATCTCCGCTCCTCTCCGCACGGCCTCATCCAAGCGGCTTCGTAGCACGGACGAAGCCGCTCAGCATGCTGACGCCCTCCGGCAGCCCTTCCACCCCGCCGCCGCCGGTCTTCGCGTCGTATGCCTGCGTCGTCTCGATCGCCGCATCCACGAAGCCCGCGCGGGTCAGGCGCGCCAGATAGTCCCGCTCTTCGAGTGCTCCAGCCACACAGCCTGCCCACACCTCGACGTCATGCCTGACGCGCTCCGGGATGAGGGAGACGTCGCCTCTGAACAGGATGTCGGAGACCGCCAGACGCCCACCCGGCTTGAGCACGCGAAACGCCTCTGCGAACACACGGTCCTTGTCGAGCGACAGGTTGATGACGCAGTTGCTGATGATGACGTCGACCGATTCGTCCGGCAGCGGGATGTCCTCGATCTCCCCTTTGAGGAACTCGACGTTCTCAACGCCCGCCTCCTTCTGGTTCCTGCGAGCGAGTCCGAGCATCTCATCGGTCATGTCTAAGCCGTATGCCTTGCCGGTTGGGGCCACGCGTCTCGCAGACAGCAGGACGTCGATGCCGCCACCGCTGCCCAGATCCAACACGACTTCGCCCGGCTGCAGGTCGGCCAGAGCCGTAGGGTTCCCACAGCCGAGGCTTGCCAGCACAGCCTCGTCCGGCAACGAGCTCGTCTCACCCTCTCCGTACAGGCCGCGGGCCGACTCATCCTGGGGTCGCACCGGCACGCCGCACGAGCCTGCACAGCAACTGCGCCGCTTCCCGGCTTCCACCGCACGGGCCGCGTATCGCTCCCTGATCACCTCTTTGAGGGCTCTGCCCTCGGACTCTGAGCGCATCCTCACTCCCTCGTCCAGCCCATAACAACATCTATCGATGTGACGATACATCGACTCTTCGTGCTGTCAACCCCATATCAAGATTCCTTGTGTTAAGATTCAAGAATGGACGGTTCGGCCAGCATCGGTCCAGTGGATGAAGGTATGGGCCCCGGCGCTGCCGCGACGGCAGCGGCCGACACCCTGCCTACCGGCGACCATCTTCTGAGGCTCGCCCTCGTCGCAAAGGCTCTGGGCGACCCCATCCGCCTGCGCATGCTCGCGTTGATGGTTGGCGGACGTACCTGTTGTGGCCTGCCTGAGGCCTCGTCACGTGGCGTTCCAGGCACGACCGAGCCGGCTGGCGTCTGCGTCTGCGAATTCCAGGAGCAGCTCGGCCTTGCGCAGTCGAAGACGTCGTACCACCTTCGCGTGCTCAAGGATGCCGGGCTCATCAGCGAGGAGGCTCGCGGCAAGTGGAGCTTCTACGAGCCGGACGGGGCAGCGCTCGCCTCTGCGATCGCCGACTTGGAGACGCTGCTCGGCGTCTCCACCGGGTGCCTTCCGAACGCCGACGACGCCAAGGACCCCGGAGACATCTCGAGCACGTAGGCCGGAATACCCTCGTCCGTTCGCGGTACACCAGCTATGGCAGCGGTCGCCCGCGCGACTGCCGTGCACTATAATCGGCCGGTCTTTTCTGCGGTTCTGCCTCCGTCGCCGTCTCTGCGCGCAGCGGCAGCCCGCCGGCGACCGTTCCGGTCGTCGCCAGTTGCGGACGGGGTGTGGCTCAGCTTGGTAGAGCGCTCGGTTCGGGACCGAGAGGTCGGCGGTTCAAATCCGCCCACCCCGACCACCGTCCCTTCCTCCCGTGCAGCCTCGTGCGAGAGAGCTGCTCCTGTCGTCGTCTGGCTGCGGCGCGATCTGCGCCTGCACGACAACCCTGCCTTCCGCGTGGCGGCGCGCGACCCCGTGCTGCCGGTGTACATCTGGGATGCCGAGTCGGCACCGAGCCGAGCACAGGGGGCCGCGCGCTGGTGGCTCTGGCGCAGCCTCGCGGCGCTGGATGCCGATCTGCGCCGTCGCGGCTCGCGCCTCCTCCTGCTGAGCGGCCCGGCCGTGGCCGCCCTGTCCGAGCTCGCCGCACGCACTAGGGCACGCTCGCTGCACTACTCGCTCACGCTCGAGCCGGGTGAGCCGGCGCCGGCGGAGCTTGCCCGCCGGCTCGCCGCCGCGGGCACCCCGCTCGAGGTGACCGCCCATCCGCCGAACCTGGTCTGCGGGCCGGCGTTCCCACTCACCGCGAGCGGCACCCCATACCGGGTCTTCACCCCGTTCTGGTACGCCTGCCTGGTGGCCGGCCCGCCGCTCGCGCCGCTCCCGGCACCCTCGAAGCTGACGCCGCCGGCGACGTGGCCGCAGGGTCTCAGCCTCGGCGATGTGGGTCGCGCGGCCGTACCCCCGTGGACCGCCAGCCTCGCCGAGGCCTGGATACCCGGCGAGGCCGCCGCCCGCGACAGACTGTCGGCCTTCCGCGACCGCTCGTTGGGAGGCTACGCGGAACGGCGCGACCGCCCCGACCTGGACGTCACCTCACGCCTCTCCCCTCACCTGCACTTCGGGGAGATCTCGGCCCGCACTGTATGGCATGCGGTCCATGATGCTGTCCAAGCGCAGACTGGACGAGAGGCGACCGCTCAGCATGCGAACGGCGCACTCCCTCCGGGCGCCGAGGCTTTCCTGCGCCAGCTCGGGTGGCGCGAGTTCGCGCACCAGATCCTGTACGCCCGACCGGATACCGTGGAGCAACCGCTGCGGCCGGACTTCCGTCACTTCCCCTGGCACGACGACGAGGAGGCCCTGGCCGCATGGGTTCAGGGCCGCACCGGCTACCCCCTCGTGGATGCCGGGATGCGTGAGCTGTGGGCTACTGGCTGGATGCACAATCGCGTTCGCCTGGTGTGCGCGTCGTTCCTCACCAAGCATCTGCTCGTCCCATGGCAGCGCGGTGCGGAGTGGTTCCGCCAGACGCTCGTCGATGCCGACCTCGCCAACAACACCTTCGGCTGGCAGTGGGTGTCCGGCTGCGGTGCCGACGCGGCGCCGTACTTCCGGATCTTCAACCCGGTCGCCCAAGGCCGGCGCTTCGATCCTTCCGGCGCCTACGTCCGTCGCTGGCTGCCCGAGCTGGCCGCCCTGCCGGACCGCTGGATCCACGCGCCGTGGTCGGCCCCGGCCGGCAAGCTACATGCGGCCGGCTTGCGCCTGGCGCCACCGAGGGATCTTGACGGTGGTTCAAGGGTAGAAGGTCTGGCGTCCCCGGAGGGTCCAGCCGGAGTGTCGCTCGACTCGAGTGGCGTCCTCGCAGGTGCGGCCTCCGGCCCGCAGGCCTTCTCCGCGGGGGTCTATCCCGAACCGTTCATCGACCACGGCATGGCCAGGCGCCGAGCGCTTGACGCCTACGCAGCGATGAGGGAAGCCGGCTCCGCTACGAACCGACCCTATCGATCTCGATGATGCGCGGGTCGAGGCCGTCGAGATCGACCTCGACGACGGCCACGGAGCGACGCCCCGGGAACGGTGAGCCGGCGGCACCAGGGTTCAGATAGAGCACGCCGTCGAGCCAATCCGCAAAGGCTGTGTGAGTGTGGCCGCTGACGACCAGGTCGTAGCCCTCGGCGGCGGGATCGCTGTGGCGCTGCAGGATCCGTCGCTGGTCGTGCGCCACCAGGAAGCGCACGCCGCCGACCTCGCCGTTCGCTTCGGCCGGCAGCGGCGTGCCGGAGTCATTGCCGTCGACGTTACCGCACACCGCGGTCACCTTGGCGATCTTCGCCAATGCCTCCAGTACGCCGGCGGCGCCCACGTCGCCGGCGTGGATGATGTGGTCCACGCCCGCGAAGTGCTGGAGGATGACCGGGTCGAGCCACCCGTGTGTGTCCGACAATACACCGATACGCACGCGACCCGCGCTCATCTTCCACTTCTGCGCCATCGCCTATGGCCTCCGATCCTCATCCGCCGACTGCAGAGCCTGGCGAGATTATGCAGATGCGCGGCCTCCAAGGAAAGAGGTCGGGCGCGGCAAGTGGTACGAATGGTTTCGGTGAGACCGGCTGGCGAGCGCCCGCTACTCCCCGTGCGGGGTGTCCGGCGTGTGCGAGGGGGCCTCTGGACACGGCACCGGCGCGGGGCTTGGCTCCGGCGCACCGTTCGGTGACGGACCCGCTTGGAGCGTGCTGGCCTGACCACCCGACGCCTCCGTTGCGGCAACCACCTGCACGATCGACTGGCACACGACCGGTGCGGCCTGGGTGCCGCCATCGCTCGCAGAGGCGAATGAGCTGCCGTCTGCCCGCCCGTTGCCGTCAGCCCGGTGATCGGCGTTCAACAAGGTGACAGCCTCGGCCCAAGCTCGTGTGCCGGCCCAGGGCCGTATGCTGTCCTGCTGCAGGCCGGCGGCGCGCCACCGTCGCACGATCTCCGCGTATGTCGCCCGGGGCGAACGCCGCCATTCCGGTCGCCAGTCTGACCCGCCCTGGACGCGGCACTCCGGACTGGGGCCCAAGCTCATCCCAAGGCCCGTGATGGCGCTCGGACTGGGACTCACACTCGCTTCCACGGTGGGCACGATCTCGGCTGCAAGCGCACTGGCTGATGGCGAGGGTGCCGGGGACGGCGAGCCGAGCAGCGCCAAAGGCGATGCCTGCGGGCTGCCCGACGGCGAGCACGTGCCCTCATCCGACAGGCCCTCGCCCTCCTCGGCATCATCTTCGGACTCCGTGGGGGCAGCGCACGGAGTCGCCACTTCAAGCGCCCCGGTCTCCGCCGCCGGCGGAGCGGCGCTCACGCCGGCGAGCGCGACACTGCTCTCGGCTGCCGGCGTGGCTACCAGCGCGACATCGTCACTCGCCGGCGGCCTGTCCTGCTGGACGATCTCGACTCCGGCCACCCCGCCGGCGGTGACCACGCACGTGCTCGCCACGACCGCGGCGGCCGTCTTCATGCCGGCCAGCGCGCCGAGCTTGGCGACGATGCCGCTGGCCACGGCGGCGCTGCCGGTGCTCGCCATGCTCCCGGCCGCTGCGCTTCCGGCGGCGACGGCGCCTGTAGCCGAACCGCCCGCCGAGACGCCGGCCGCGGCCCCCGCCCCGGCCGCGCCGGCTCCGCAGCCGCCGGCGACTCCAGTCACGGCCGACGCCAGCGCAGCCGCGGCTGCGGTCCCGCCGGACATACCGACCAGCGGGAAGGCGATCGCCAAGCCGAGTGCGTCGCCGCCGATACCTTCGAGGGTGCGGCGGCAGTCCGGACAGGTGCGCGCGTGCTCCAGCAGCTGGCGATGACGGCTGGGCGGCAGCCCTCCGCCCACGGCGCGGACCGCCTGACGCTCCGCGAAGCCGCACCGGGCGGCTTCCGATCCTGCGTCTGACAGCAGCATGAACCTGCGCCGGAAGCCGCTGCGCGCGCGGAACAGCAAGACCTCAGCCGAGCCCCGCGAGATGCCCAGCGCCTCGGCTATCTCGCTGTGGGGCAGGCCGTGGACGTCCTTGAGGAGCAGCGCGACCTGCTGCCGGCGCGGAAGCGCGCGCAGGGTCTGCGCGAACATGCGCGACAGCTCGGCCTGTTCCGCCTCGTCGACGAGGGCCGGCTGCTCGAGGGCCGCATCCTCGACCGGCACGGGCCGCCGCTTGCAGGCGCGCAGGTGGTCATACGAAGCGTTGATCGTGATGCGATACAGCCAGGCGCGCAGGTGCAGCCGCCCGCGCGTCTCGGGCAGAGCTCGGAAGGCCTTGATGAAGGCTTCCTGCACCACGTCGCGCGCATCCTCGCGGTCCTGGACGATGCGCAGCGCCATGCTGTACAGCTGTGACTGATACTCGACGACGAGGCGTTCGAAGGCGCCGCGCCGCCCCGCTCGCAGAGCGGCGACGAACGCGACGCCTTCGACGTCGAACGGCTCGCCCACGCCGAGAACGGCGTCGGCTTCCTGTTTGGTGACCGCCATCTACGTCATACAACGCTCGAGTGGCTCACCACCTTAGCGCGGATCCGCGGGAAACGCTCGCCCGTCCGGGCGAGAACGCCTCGAGTCAGCCGCGCGGCTCACCCGTGCTTCCGCTACTCAGATGGACCGATCACCTGGGTCGTCGACTCCTGCGCCGCTCTCATTCTTCCGGTAGAAGCTCGCCCTTTCTGGGCTCGACCCTGATGGCGGCGATCGTGCAGGCGATGGCTATCACCCCGAAGGCCGCGGCGGCTATCAGGATCGCGGTCAGCATGTTGTCGAAGCTCCCGAGGAAGCTGGAGCCATAGGTCTCCCGGTAGTACTCCTCCGCCCAGTCTCCTTCGAACCACTTCAGCCAGGGTATGGCGAGAAAGCCGGCGACCGCGAACCCGTAGAAAACTCCTGCGATCCTCTTGAGGTCGCCGCGGGCCAGACCCGTCTTCGGATTGACTGGGTAGCCCGCGGGATCCTTCTTGGCGAGGCCGCCGTACATCTTCTTCCAGATGACGTACAGGACCGGGCCCGACACGATGCCGATCATGCCACCGATGAAGTAGTCGGTACCGTTTATGAAGAACGACATCACACCGATGATGATCGGGATGACGCAAAGCACCACGAGAAAGGCATAACCGCCGGGGATCTTGAACTTGTACTCCTCCTGCGGGATGCGCTTCCTCAGGATCATCGCTGAGATGTAGACAAGGATGTACGAGGAGATAAGCAGGAAGACGTCGACGATGACGACCGTCGTGAACGCGAAGTTGCACAGGATCAGGTTCACGGCCGCGACCGAGAGGACTGCCACGTAGGGCACGCCGTGCTTCTTGTCGACCTTGACCAGGATGGGCGGTGCGAGGTGGTCTTCGGCCAGCGCGAAGAAGCCCCTCGATCCCGAGGCGATGTAGGTGTTATAGATGGAGCACTGGGCGAGGACCGCGACGATGACGAAGAAGATGCCGAGGCCGGCACCCCAGAACGTGGTGACGACGTCCGAGTACCCGACGGTGTCGGCCTCCGTACCCCAGAGGTCCCATTTGCCCAGGGATGCAAGACCCGCCATCGTCGGCAGTATGTATACAGCCATGATCAGCGGCACGGTGATGAGGGTGGCCTTGGGGATCACCTGGGGGTTCTTGAGCTCGCCGGCGATCGTGGACATGGACTCATAGCCGGAGTACATCCACATGCCGACCGCGATACCCGACCCTATGTACGCTATCCACTCGGCGAACGAGATCCCCGAGACGCCCATGATCTCGCCGTCAGAGGTGAACGGGACGAACGGGTTGTGATCCCAGTTCATGAATCCCGCGAGCGCGACGATGGCGAAGGCGAGGATGACGAGTATCGAGAGGATCGAAGTGATGATGCCGACATCCTTGACGCCGCGCAGGTTGATGTACGTGAAGATGAGGATGATGCCCGCCTTGATGGCGAACTCCTCGACACCGTTCAGATTCCACTGGGAGGCGAGATAGCCGCCGGCGAGGATGACATAGAGGGTGTTGTCGATGTAGACGGAGATCGTCCGCCACCAGCCCGCCTGGAAGCCCCAGAACTCGCCCAGCGCCTCCTGCACCCATTTGTAGTAGCCGCCCTCCTGGGGCCGTACGGAGCCGAGCTCCGAGGCCACCAGCCCGAACGGTAGCCCCCAGACGAAGGGCAGCACCATGAGCATGACGAGCGTGAGGCCCGGACCCGATGCCGGGATCATCTCCTCGATGCCGTAGGCGCCCGCCGCCACAAGGGAAAAGACCATGAAGACGACGGTCGACACACGAAGGTCGTGTTGCTTCAGACCCAGTTCGCCGGTGTCGAGTTTGGCTGTGCGTTCATCCCCTGCACTCATGGGCGTCCTCCCCTTCGATCGACCCATCGCTCCCTGGGTGGATCAGGAACGCGAAGCCTGCCGTCGCCGACATACCTCCGCAACCACCCTGTCTGGAGTCCCTCTGAGCGAAGCGCCAGCAGCTCACCGCCGCCTGCCGACCGGCACCTGCCCCGGTTGAAGAACACATGCGAGTCCCCTCGTTCTCGCGCATAGCATACTCAAACGAGCATCCGTGCGCCCAGCGGTCCTCTGTGGAAGGCCAGGGCGTCGCCGACCGGATCGAAGCCGATGCAAGGGGGCATTCGAGCCCTGCCCGGCGTTCCATGGTGTCTCGCGCCGCCGTCCCCCGCTTCTTGGATGTGCAGGTGGAGCCGTCGCGATCTGATGAAGGGGATTGGCGGCGTAGTCCTGGCGGATGGCTGACAGCGAGTGGCAGTAGCTGTCGGCGGTCGGTAGTGGCTGGTAGCGGCGACAGGACTCGAACCTGTGACACGCGGATTATGATTCCGCTGCTCTGACCAACTGAGCTACGCCGCCACCGAAGCAGGCGTATGGTAGCAGACCCCCCCGGCGGCCGCCAACGACGACGCCGTCTCTCCTCCGGCCGTCTTGTCGGCCCCCTGGCCGCCGGTGTGTCTCCATGCAGGGATGCACGCATTCCCGCCAAGAGGAAAATCACCCGCGTACGCACGGCGTGTTTCCACCACCCGACGCTTCATCCAAGCGCCGACTTCGACATTCTGTACAACCGGACCACTACGATTTCGTACCTCCTCCGCCATTCCGATGTTTCAAACCCGTCCACGGAGGGCGATAATGGCTTTGCATGTGAAGGCTGGTGCAAATGAGGGTGTGCACCGGCCGGCGCGGCAGGGTACTGAAGCAGCCCCCCCTGACCGCCGGACCCCCAACCGGCGGTCCCCCATTACAGGGGCGGGATCCCGGGGAGCGGATCCCGCCCCTGTTCTTTTCCCCAATGCGTCGCGGCCCGGCCGCTGTTGGGCCGGACTGTGGCTCCCCGTCTTCGGCCGTTGTCGTCTGCGCGGCCTTGGCCCAGCCCTTGCCGGCCGCGCCCGACCACCCACATCGATCACCGGACCACCAACCCTCGCCCGTGACTGCCCTACCGGCCTTCACCAGGCACCGGCCGGCGGAACGACCGCCTGTCTTCGGTCGCCGGACGCCGCGGGTATGATGGTTGAACGCACTCGGGCCTTCGTCTAGCATTGTGGCCCCCCGGGGGAGTGCCCGAGTGGCTAAAGGGGGCGGACTGTAAATCCGTTGGCGCAGCCTACCCAGGTTCGAATCCTGGCTCCCCCACCAGGGCCCGGTTAGCTCAGCAGGCAGAGCACCTCCATGGTAAGGAGGGGGTCCGCGGTTCGAATCCGCGACCGGGCTCCATCCCTCCTTCTACGCGTCGCGAAGACCCGCACAACCATGTCCGACCATGTGTGCGTGTCGTCGCGCACGCCCAGGCGTGTGCCCTGTCGCGCACGCCCACGTGTCCGCGTTGTCGCGTTCGCCCATGGGCCCGCGTTGTCGCGCACGCCCCTTGCCGGTAGGCTGCGTCTCGACCGTCAACAGCGAGGAGCCGCCATGCCCGCCGCCCCGATCCGCGTCGCCGTGATCACGAACATGTACCCCACCGCCGACCGGCCGTCGCGGGGGACGTTCGTGGCCAGCCAGGTGGAAGCGTTGCGGCGCACCGGCGAAGTCGACGTGGAGGTGGCGGCGTTCGACGCGACGGGCAAGCCGTGGCGCTATGCCGCCGAGCCGCTACGCCGCCTCGTCCAGCACGTGGACGCCGACGTCGTCCACGCGCACTACGGCCTGTCCGGGCCGGCGGCGCTGGCGGCGGCCGGCCGCACGCCGGTCGTCCTCACCGTGCACGGCCGCGACTGCCATCATCCCGCCGTGCGGAGGATCACGGCCGCCACCGCACGGCGCGCAGCTGCAGTGGTGGCCGTGTCACGCGAGCTGGCCGCCATCTGCCCCTTCCCCACCGCCGATGTGATCCCCGTGGGCGTGGACACAGAGCGCTTCCGCCCCATGGACAGGCGCGAGGCGCGCTCCCGTCTCGGCCTGCCGCAGGACGAGCGCTTCATCCTCTTCGCGGCCGACCCGACACGACCGGAGAAGCGCCACGACCGGGCCGTTCAGCTGGCAGACGCCCTGCCGGGCATCGCCCTGCGGGTGATGAGCGGTCGACCGCACGACGAGGTCCCCCTGTGGCACAACGCCGCCGACGCGGTCGTGGTCACCTCCGATCGCGAGGGTTACGGGCTGGCGTGCATGGAAGCGCTGGCTTGCAACGTGCCGGTGCTGAGCACGCCGGTCGGCGTGGCAACGGAAGTGCTGCCGTCAGTGGCGGGAGCGCTGTGCGCGCCGTTCGATGTGGATGCATGGGGCGCGCACCTGCAGGGCTTGCTTGTGGACCCGGACCCGCGCGTGCCGGGTCGCGCCCGGGCCGAGGCCCAGAGCACTGACGTCATGGCGCGCCGGCTGCTGGCCCTGTACCGGTGGGTGCTCGCCCGCCGGCCGTAGGGGGCAAAGGGCGCGGCGAGCGTGGCGGCGGCGTCGGGCGAAGGCGGAGCAGCGTAGCGAGCGTGACGGCGGCGT
Source organism: uncultured Thermoleophilia bacterium (assembly GCA_964538465.1). GTDB lineage: Bacteria > Actinomycetota > Thermoleophilia > UBA2241 > UBA2241 > UBA6103. Next base: position 16,705 of record CAZIGT010000016.1, read on the forward strand.
CGGGCGAAGGCGGCACTACGAAGGGGCGCGGCGAAGGCGGCGACGCAGGGACCCGCGCCTCAGCAGATGCGCGGCAGCAGTTCTCCCACGGGCATGTCGAGGACGCGGCGCGTGCCGAACGGCGTACGCATGGCAACGCGCCGCGCGTGGTCTTCTGTCATAAACCCTATGCGCGATGCGCGCGCGCCCAACGGGTGCGCGCGCAGAGCCGTCAGCACATCGTCCGCGCTCTCCGGGCCCACGACCATGACCATCTTGCCCTCGTTCGCCAGCGTGAGGGAGTCGTAGCCCAGCAGCTCGCACACGACACGCACGGCCGGCAGCACCGGGATGCGTTCCTCCTCCACGTCGATCCCGAGGCCGCTGGTCTCCGCCAGCTCTGCCAGGACGGTCGTGAGACCGCCGCGAGTGGGGTCGCGAAGGAAGCGCACGTCTTCCCCGCCGGCCGCGATCGCCGCCTCCGCCAGAGACCAGAGAGGCGCGCAGTCGCTCTCCACATCGACGCTCAGATCGAAGTCGCCGCGCGCGGCGAGCACGGCGACGCTGTGCTCGCCGATACCGCCGCTCAGTAGCACGGCGTCGCCGGCGCGCGTCGCCCGTGCCGTGACCTCGTGCTCCACGACGACCTCACCAACCGCGGTGGTGGTGATGTACAGGCCGTCGGCAAGGCCGCGAGGCACGACCTTGGTATCTCCGGTGACGATCGGCACGCCGGCTTCGGCGGCGGTGGCCGCCATGCTGCCGCAGATGTCCTCGAGCTCGGCGACGGGGAAGCCTTCCTCGATGATGAAGGCGGCGGCCATCGCCAGCGGACGCGCCGCCGCCGTGGCCAGATCGTTCACTGTGCCGGCCACAGCCAGGCGGCCGATGTCCCCGCCGGGGAAGCGCAGCGGCTGCACGACGTGGCTGTCTGTGGTGAAGGCGAGGCGGCCGCGGCCAGCGCTCGGCGGACCATCGCGCTGCTCAGGCCCAGCGAGCCGGGCGCCGCCCGGCAGGCGCAGAACGGCGGCGTCGTCGAGCTGCTCGAGGACAGGGTTCGCGAAGGCCGGTACGAACACGCGTTCGACGAGATCGCGATACTGGCGACCGCCGCTCCCGTGGCCGATCAGGATGCGGTCGCTCACGGGTCCGCCTTCCCCGTTCGTGTCGGCCGCACCTTGGGCGGGGGGACGGTCATCCCGCCTCCCGGAAGCGATAGTACGCGGCGCAGGCGCCCTCGCTCGACACCATGCAGGCGCCGACCGGGGCCTGCGGCGTGCAGCGCGTGCCGAACAGGCTGCAGTCGTGCGGCTCGACGAGGCCGCGCAGCACTTCGCCGCAGCGGCAGCCGGCAGGCTCCACGGGCGCTCCGGGATCGACCGGGAAGCGCCGTGCGGCATCGTAGTCGGCGAAGTCGGGCGCCAGCGTGAGGCCGGAGGCCGGTATGGCGCCCAGGCCGCGCCAGACCGCGTCGCACGGCTCGAACACTTGTTCGATGATGCGCTGGGCCACCACGTTGCCGTCCGGGCGCACGGCGCGCGTGTACTCGATATCGATGGCTGGGCACTGCTGCTCGGCGAGCATCAGCAGCGCCCGCACCACGTCGTCCGGCTCGAATCCCGCGACCACGCCGCCGACTCCGTACTGGTCCGCGAGGAAGCCGTAGGCGCGTGCGCCGGTGATCACGCTCACATGCCCCGGAAGGACGAAGCCGTCCAGCGGCGTCTCCCCCGAGTCCAGCAGTGCCCGCAGCGGCGCCGGCATGGTCTTGTGGAGGCTGAGGACGGAGAAGTTGCGTACGTCGCGCCGCCGCGCCGCGATGACCGCGGCGGCGACCGTGGGGGCTGTAGTCTCGAACCCGATACCGATGAAGACCACCTGCCGTTCGGGCAGCGCCTCGGCGATGTCGACCGCCTCGAGCGCGGAGTAGACCACATGGATGTCGGCGCCGGCGGCGCGCTCCTCGGCAAGCGTCGTTCGCGACGCCGGCACGCGCATGAGGTCACCGAAGGTGGTCAGAGTGACCTCCGGCAGCCGCGCAACGGCCACGGCTCTGTCTAGGTCCCCGATCGCGGTCACGCAGACCGGGCAACCGGGGCCGGAGACAAGCCGCACGTTTCGGGGCAGGAGTTGGCGCAACCCGTGACGGGCGATCGCCATGGTGTGGGTCCCACAGACCTCCATGTAGGTGAGGTCGCGACCGTTCGCCGCCTGCGCCAGCCGGCCGACGAGGCCCCTCACGTCTGCGACCAGGTCCGTGCGCATCAGGCTGAAGGGGACGGCGGCTCGTCCATGAGTTCCGCCATCTCGGCGAAGAGCGCCAGCCGCTCTTCCGCATCGGCGGCGTCCAGCACGGCGATGGCACAGCCCGCATGCACGAGCACGTAATCGCCGACGGCCGCCTCCGGTACCAGCATGAGGCTGGTGCGCTGGACCAGGCCCTCCAGCTCGATGGTGGCCGTCTCGTCGTCTATGGCAGTGATGCGCATGGGAATGGCCAGGCACATGGTCCGTCAGCTCCCGGGGATATGAGCGGCCGGCAGAGGCCGCCGGCCGCCGTCGGTGAGGAGATTGTATCCCGCGACCACTGCCTGCCCCAGGGAGAGGCCGCCGTCGTTTGCCGGGACCAGGGCGTGTGTGAGGACGCGGAAGCCGGCGGCTTCCAGCGCCTCCTGGCAGAGGTCCGTCAGCAGCCGGTTCTGGAAGACCCCTCCGCTGAGCGCCGCGACCTCGATGCCGGTCGCGTCACGCAATCGCCGGCACAGGTCGACGGTCAGGGCAGCGAGGGTGGCGTGCAGGCGGGAGCCGACCAAGGACGGCCGGGCTCCCGCCACGACGTCCGCCAGCACCGCCTCCAGAAGGGGGCGAAGGCGCACGACCGCGGGGACGGGGCCGGGCGCGAGGGTGCCCTCCGGCACGAGGGCTCCCTCCGGTGCGATAGCGGTTCCCGGGACACAGCCGGCGTCCAGTGCCGGGACGGCCTCCGGGCTGGGGTCGGCAGTCGAGACGCGACCGGCATGCGGGGCCAGAGCCGCTCCCGGGACGCCGAGCCTGCGAGCACGCGCAGCCGGCCCCGGGTCGCCGTGGATCTCGTAGGGGTAGGGCTCTGCTCCGGCGGCCGAGACCATCTCGAGCTCGATGGCCGCCTGGCCCTCGTAGGTGATGGCGGCGCGGAGGCCGCAGAGCGCCGCCACGCAGTCGAACAGACGGCCGCAGCTCGACGTGAGCGGGGCGTTGAGACCCGTGCGCACCTGCTCGGCCACGGCCGTCGCCTCGCGCTCGCAGAGATCGAGGCCGTGGCGACGAGCGGCCTCCACGGCCTCGGCCCCGAGAACGGCCGTGAGCCAGCCGGCCGCCGTACGCGCCGGCCGCCTGATGGCCAGCGCGCCGCCGGGCAGCGGAAGGTACTCCAGATGCGCGGCGCGCCGGTAGCCGAGAGCGCTGCAGATCAGGAACTCCCCACCCCAGAGCCTACCATCTTCCCCGTATCCCAGGCCGTCGAGACTCACGCCTATCACCTGTGTGAATCCGCCGTCCCCCGCCCGCTCCAGATGGCCGTTCTCGGCCATGCAGGCCACGACGTGGGCATGGTGGTGCTGCACCCTGAAGCCGGTCAGGCGCACCCCGAAGCCGGCCAGGCCCTCGGGGTGTCCGTCCGGCGCCTGGCCTTCACGGACGACGACGTCCGCTGCGCTCGTCCGCCCGGCCGCCTGCAGGCGTTCCTGCGCGTACTTGGTCGCCAGGTACTCCGGGTGCAGGTCGAAGGCGATCACCCGGGGCTCGAGACGGAACAGCTCGCTGTAGAGCTCGACGCTCGCCTCGAAGTGCTCGAGCGTCTCCAGGTTCTCCAGGTCGCCGATGTGCTGGCTGATGAAGGCGTTGTGGTCGCGGGTCATGCAGAAGGGGTTCTTGAGCTCGGCGCCGCAGGCCAGCACCTGGGGAAGCTCGCGCGGCAGGCGCACCGGGAACGGTGCGTAGCCGCGCGAGCGCCTGACCAGGCGAGGAACGCCGCGGCGCACCAGGGCGACCGAGTCGTCGTAGCGGGCGCGGATGCCGCGGTCATGCAGCAGGTAGGCGTCGGGCACGGCGGCCAGCCGCCCGGCCTCGCGCCACGAGGTCACGATGGGCTCTTCGGCCAGGTTGCCGCTCGTCATCACGAGTGGCCGGCCCGCGGCGCGCATGAGCAGGAGGTGCAGCGGCGTGTACGGCAGCATGGCGCCCAGGTAGCGTTGGCGGACGGCCACGCCGGGCGCGACGGGCGACTGCGTGGGAGAGCCGCGACCGACTTCGTCCAGCGGCTCTCCCGACGGCCCCACACTCCGCCACTCCAGGAGGACGATCGGGTGCTCTGGCGACGCGAGGAGGTCGGCCTCCTCAGAGCCGACCGCGCAGTGGGCCCGCACCTGGTCGAGGTCGGTGAACATCACGGCCAGCGGCTTGTGCGGCCGCCCTTTGCGGCGCTTGAGCTCCGCCACCGCGGCGGGATCGGTGGCGTCGCAGGCGATGTGGAAGCCGCCGAGCCCCTTGACGGCGACTATACGGCCGGCCCGCAGGAGGGCGGCCGCGGCCAGCACGGCCCTGTCGGGATGCTCGGCGTCGCTGCGCGACAGCACGACGAGCCGGTCGGCGAGCGCGCCCGCGGCGCGCTCGACCTGAGCAGACGCCGCGGGCTCCTCACCGCGCGCCGACACGTCCGCGACGGTCGCGGCGGCCAAGCCGGCGGCGGCCGCGCCGGGTGGAGCGGAGACCGACGCAGCCGCCTCCACCGCCGCGCCCGTGCACGCCGCCGTATCCGCCGCCGCCACCTCACCCGCGAGCCCGCGACCGCCCACCAGCAGCGCGCGCGGCCCGCACACAGGGCACGCGTTCGGCTCGGCGTGGAAGCGGCGATCCGCCGGATCCCGGTACTCGCGCCGGCAGTCTGGGCAGAGCGGAAAATGGCGCATCGTCGTGCGCTCGCGGTCGTACGGCAGCGACTCGATGATGGTGAAGCGCGGCCCGCAGTTGGTGCAGTTGGTGAACGGGTAGCCGTAGCGGCGGTCGTTCGGGTCGAGCAGTTCGCGACGGCAATCCTCGCACAGGGCGATGTCCGGCGAGACGAGCTGATACGCCTCGGGGTCGGCGGCGCTCTCGACGATGCGGAAGCCCCGCTCCCCGGCGCACGCCAGCTCCGACACCTCAAGGGAGGCGATGTACGAACGAGGCGGCGCCTGCTGCGGCAGCGCCGCCACGAAACGCTCAACGGCAGCCGGCGAGCCTTCCACCACGATCTGCACGCCGGCCGACGTGTTGCGCACCCAACCGTCGACGCCGCTCTCCAGCGCCAGGTTGTAGACGAACGGCCGGAAGCCGACACCCTGCACCACGCCGCGCGCCCACAGCTCGCGGGCCACGCGCACGGGCGCCCCGACCCCCTGCTCACCGTGGGAGGAAGGGGTCACGCCGGGCATTGGAACTGGATGTCCTCCTCGTAGTGGATCTCGCCGCAGACGCTGCAGCGCATGGTGTAGCTGATACCCAGCGGCACGCCGTGCGACTCGCAGAACTCGACCTGGGCGGCCAGCACTTCCAGCTCGGTGTTGCCACAGGCAAGACACTGAGCCAGCACGTCCTCGCCCACCGTGTGCACCTGCTGGATGCGGTACATGCCGCCGACGGGGCCGCCGTGCTGGGGCAGGGTCGCCTCCGGCAGGCCTTCCACGGCGGCCAGGCTCGGCTCGTAGACGTCGATGGTGCGCGCCTGCCCAGGCAGCCAGGCCACGCGCATGCCGAGCTCCTTGAGGGCGGCCTGATACGGGCAATCCCAGCCCACGCGCTCGTACAGGAGCTGGCGTTCGTGCTCGAGCCAGAGATCGCGCCGGGTGGCGTACGCGCGCCAGTCGACCTTGTCGCACAGCTCGGCCTGCGAGCGCGGCTTGGGAGGCCGGCCTCGCCGCCGCGGCGCCTGCGGCGGCACCAGGCCGAGCATGCCGATATCACGCTGTTCCGCGAAGACCGTGAGCACCTTCTCCAGCCATCCGTTCTCGAAACGCAGGTCGTCCTGCACACGTACCAGGATGCGACCCTCGGTGAGAGCGAAGGCGCCGTCCATGCCGCAGTGGGATCGGCCCACGCCCTTTGGGTCGAAACCGAAACCGGCGATGCGCCCGCGCACGGTGAGCCGGGTGAGGTACGTGGCCACGTCCTCCCGGATCTCGCGCGCCATGACCACCAGTTGCGGAGAGCCGTCAGTGGTCTGCTCGAGGTTATGCATGGACTCTCGAAGAGCCACGACCCCGTGGTTGGCGAAGAGGATGATGCTCGTGCTCTCGTTCATTGCTCAGCTCTCGCGTTCACGCTTCCCGACGGACCAGCTGCAAGCGTACACGCTCCGCCGTCTCAAGGCGTCACCTCACGGCGACCCGATCCGGCGACGCCGGTCGCTTGGCAGCGACGCTGGCAGGCCGTAGAATCTGCTTCCCCATTGAGCCGACGTAGCTCAGCTGGCAGAGCACATCACTCGTAATGATGGGGTCCGGGGTTCGATTCCCCGCGTCGGCTCCACTTCCCTCCTGCAGTGTCCGATGTACGGCTCCGGCACATCCTTTACGCCGTGACTCCGGCAGGTGCGTTACACCCTAGGACGCGGCTTCGGTAGCCGTGCTACACCCCCAAGACCCTGCTCCGGCCCGCCCCTTCCTCCCTTGCGCGCTTCGCGCATGGGGTTCGTCTCGATTGTCGACTGGCCTACATGAGTGTCCGGTTTTCGACCCCCGCGGAGTGTTCGGTCTTCGCCAGTGTCGACATGCGCACAGCGTCATTCTGAAACCCCGGCGGGTAGTACGCGGACACCATCTGGGCAGCCCACTGGCGAATCGATGTGCCGCGGAAGAGACGAGCTAGCTGGTCACTGAGCGGGAGCGCCCACCATCGTCCCGAGCTGAGCGTGGGTGGCGGACGACGGTAGCGAGTGCATGCGGCTGGCGAGGGCGGCGGGCGCGTGCGGCGGGCGTCGTCCACTTCAGCACCTCCCCGCGGCGGCTGG
>CAZIGT010000017.1:0-23697 GCA_964538465.1 uncultured Thermoleophilia bacterium
CGGAGGAACCCCCGGCCCCACTCACACATCTCGATCGATCTCGCGGCGGCGCCGACCGGCGCCGTCCGCTTCACTCCACTACGGCCTTCTCAGGCCATCGCCTCCTGCAGTGCCGCACCGAACTTCGGCAGCGCCACGCTCAGAACGATGCCGAGAGCCACCTTGCCGCTGTCCACGAGCATGCCGGCACGGTACTCACCGGCAGGCATGACGACGCAGATCTTGCCGTCGGCCAGGTCCAGCATCCAGTAGCGGTTCAGCTCCGGGAAGTGCGCATCCTTGAGCGCGCCGCCCACCAGGTCGGTGATCTTGTTGAACACGGCCGTGGCCGCCGGATTGGAGTTGTGCCCGCCGAGCGAGACACCGTCCGCCACCGCCCACACGTCGGCGGCGACGAGTCCTTCGCCCAGGTCCCCCTTGAGACCATCTATGGCTTCCCCGAGCTTCTTCACGTTGACTGCCATCTCTTTCCCTCTCCCTTGGTCTTCCCGTGGGCCTTCCAGTGGGCCCTCTCCTCGGCCTTCTTCCGGGCCTTCTTGCTGGTCTTCCTGCTGGTCGTCGTGTTCCTCTGCTGGCTCATCGAGAGGCAGGCGCGTGACCCGGCCGTCGTCCTGCGTCGCCTCAGCCTCCTCCTCGTCCGCCGCGCACGCCGCATCCAGCATCAGCGACGACAAGGGTTCGACTATCGTCCTTTGCTTCGTGTGACATCCCTCAGCTATTTCGACGGAGACGTTCGTCCATAGAAGGACTTCCAGGGCGGCCGAGCGGCCCATATCCTGGCTGTGCTTCACGTGCACGAGGCCCCCGTCTTCGACGAAGAGCTCGGCTCGATCGAGGCCGCGACCGACGACGACGCTGCAGGTAAGGCTTTCCATCTCGAGGATCTGCAGCACCCCCGCCACGGAGAGCCCGTCGAGCCGACCGAGCTTGGTCTGAGTCGCTACCGCTGCCGCTGCCACTGCCTGTCCACGCTGCCGTGCTTCCGTTGACACGTCGCGTAGATCCATGAGCCGCGGCCCCCCAACGCTGCCGTGTCATTGCCAGAGTTGGGACTCAGAATCGGGAAACGGCAAGAGGCGCTGAATGGAACACCTGTCTAGGGAATGCCCTGCTCGCGAGGGAGAAGAATCGTGCCCGGCGAGAGTGCGGGCCGGCTGCGGGATGGGTGCACTCCCCAGCCCCGCGAGCCCGCCGCCCGGGCGGGCGGCGAGCTCAGCGTGTGCCCGCCCGCGCGGGCGCTCCCGGTGGACGTCAGGCGACCGGCGTCGTGGCCCTGGCCGCCGCGATGCCGTCCAGCGTCTGGCGGGCCCACTCCACGACGTTGAAACCGGGCGCCGGGCGAGCGGTCTCGGCGATGCGAGTGTGCGCCGGCGCTGTACCGGCCGGGACATGCGCGACGAGGACGGCCTTGCGGTCGAAGTACACGAGCCGCTCGTTGCCGGCCCGCGCCCGCGCCGCCCACTCCTCGTCGAGCCGCAGGCCGTCGACCGTGAGACGGCCGCCCGCGTACGAAACGGCGTTTGCGCCGAGGGCCGCGGCCGTCAGGCGCACGGCCTGCAGGCCCAACAGGTCGATCACCGGCTGCGGCGGCTCGCCGAACCGGTCCTCGAGTTCGGCGCGCAGGTTCTCCAGGTCCTTGAGGCTGCGTGCTCGCGCTATCCGGTGGTGTACGTCGATCTTCGTGGCCTCCCATTCGATGTAGTCGCCCGGGATGTACGCGGACACCGGGATCTCCACGCGCACGACACGCTCCTGCGTCACCGGCTGGCCGCGCAGCTCGCCGACCGCCTCCTCGAGCATCTGGACGTAGAGCTCGAAGCCTATGGCCGCCACGTGTCCGCTCTGCTCGTCGCCCAGCAGATTGCCGGCGCCGCGGATCTCCAGATCGGCCATGGCGATGCGGAAGCCGGCCCCCAACTCGGTGTGGTCCGAAAGCGTGCGCAGCCGGGCCATCGCCTCGCCGCTGAGGTGCGCGTCGCTGGGATAGAGCAGATAGGCGTAGGCGTGCTCGTCGCTGCGGCCGATACGGCCCCGTATCTGATACAGCTGGGCCAGGCCCAGCGCATCCGCCCTGTCCACGATCAGCGTGTTGACGGTGGGGATGTCGATGCCGCTCTCGATGATCGACGTGGTCACCAGCACGTCGGCTTCGCCGGCCAGGAAGGCGCCCATGACCTTCTCGAGCTGGTGCTCGTGCATCTGGCCGTGCGCCACCATAACGCGCGCCTGCGGCGCGAGCTGGCGCACCTGCTCGGCCGCCTCCTCGATCGTCTCCACCCGGTTGTGCAGGTAGAAGGCCTGGCCTGTGCGCTCCACCTGCTGCTCGCTGGCGGCCCGGGCTAGGTCGTCGCGGTACTCGCCGATATACGTTCGAATCTCGTGACGGCCACGCGGCGGCGTCTCGATCACCGAGATGTCGCGGATGCCGCTGAGCGACATCTGCAGCGTGCGCGGGATGGGCGTCGCCGAGAGGCTCATCACGTCGACCTGGAGCTTGAGCTGACGCAGCAGCTCCTTCTGGCGCACGCCGAAGCGCTGCTCCTCGTCGACGATCACAAGGCCCAGGTCGTGCGGGGCCACGTCGCGGCTGAGCAACCGGTGCGTGCCTATGAGCACGTCGACACGGCCCTCGCGGAAGTCCCTGAGGATGCGGCGCGTCTCGGCGGGCGTGCGGAAACGGGAGACCATGTCCACGACCACCGGGAAGTCCTTGAACCGCTCGGAGAAGGTGGCCATGTGCTGCTGCGCGAGGATGGTCGTCGGCACCAGCACGAGCGTCTGCTTGCCCGACTCGGCCACCTTGAGGGCGGCGCGGATGGCGACCTCGGTCTTGCCGTAGCCCACGTCGCCGCAGACCAGACGGTCCATGGGCCAGGCCGCCTCGAGGTCGTTCTTCACGTCGTCGATGGCGGCGGCCTGGTCGTCCGTCTCGTCGAAGGGGAACGCGTCTTCCAGGCGCGCCAGCAGCTCGCCGTCCGGGCCGAAGGCGAAACCGGGCTGGGCCTGGCGCGCCGCGTACAGCGTGAGCAGCTCGCCCGCCATCTCGAGCACAGCGTGGCGGGCGCGGGTACGCACCGCCTGCCAGGCCGTGCCGCTGAGGCTGTTGAGCGCCGGCGCTCCCGCGCCGGCGCCGATGTAGCGGCTCACCTTGCCGATCTGGTCGTGGGGCAGGAAGACCTTGTCATCGCCCTTGAACTGCAGGAAGAGGTAGTCGCGGGTCACACCGGCCACAGTCTTCGTCTCGATGCCCGAGAAGCGGGCGATGCCGTAGTCCTCGTGCACCACGTAGTCGCCGAGGCGCAGGTCGAAGAAGGAGCTGAGCCGGGCGCCGCCCACGAAGCGCGGCTCCTGGCGCGCCGCCCGTAACAGGGCGCGCTCTGGAACGACCGCCAGCTTGAGGGAAGCGCTCACGAAGCCGTCGCGCAGCGGCGCCGCCACGAAGTAGAGGCCGGGGTCCTGCGGCGCGGCCGGGCCGCGCGCGCCTGGAGCGGCGGCTCCGGCGTCGCGGGCCGGTGCGGCATCGAGGACCTCGGCTTCGAGGGTCTTGAGCCGGTAGGCTGCGCGGCCCGCTTCTCCCGCGTGGCGGAACACGACGAACGTGCGGTAGCCGTCCGCGACAAGACGGGAGAGGTCGCGCTCCGCGGCGTTGATGTCGCGCGCCGCCACCTGCGGGCGGGCCGCGTCAAGCCGCCTCGTCTGGTCGCGGCGGATCGTCTCCACGGCCACGGCCGAGCGTAGCCAGTCCTGCACGCCCGCCGGCGACCCGTAGAAGCGATGGCGCTCCTCGGCCCCGACCGGTGCCAGTCCCGCTCCGGCATCGGCGAGGGCCCGGGCGACCTCGTCGGGGTCGACCACGAGCAGGCTGGCCTCCCCGGCGGCCTGCCCAAGCGTTATGAAGCGCTGCGAGAGTGCCTCGACGGCGCGCAGCGACGCCCGGCGCTGCACCTCGATTGCTGGAAGGTCCTCCGCATCCGTGATCGTGCTGTCCGCATACAAGCCTTCACCGCCGTGGTCGGCGATGCGGTCTTCTTCGGCCAGCTCGTCAAGCACACGCTCGAGGTTCCGGCAGTAGTCCGCCGCCTGCGTATCGACCTCTCCACAGGCATACGCTACGAAGTGCTCGACCGGCGCGATGGTGCGCTGCGAGAAGATGGAGAAGCGGCGCAGCGAGTCGACCACGTCGCCCCAGAACTCGGCCCGCACGGGCTCACCGCTGGTCGGGTAGACGTCGAGCAGCCCGCCGCGTACGGCGAACTGGCCGCGTTCGTGCACCTGCTCGACGCGCTCGTAGCCGAGAGCGGCCAGCTGCGCGAGCGCTCGCTCGAAGCCCAGCTCGGCGCCGGCAGTCAGCTCGAGCGGCGCCGACTGCATCTCCGGCGGCGGGAACCGTTCCAGGGCGGCGGCCGCCTCGGCCACCACCAGCTCGCCACGCGCCAGGGCCAGCAGCGCTTCCTGGCGCTCGCCGCACACGTGCGGCGCCGGAGCCAGGTCGCCGCCCCAGGGCACGCCGCGCGCCGGCAGCACGGCGACCTCGCAGCCCAGAAACACGCCGAGGTCACCGGCCAGGCGCGCCGCGGCCTCGCCGTCCGCCGCCAGGACCAGCCAGGATCCGGGCCGCGAGGCGATGATGCCGGCGGCGGCGTACGCAGCCAGGAACGACGGGGCGTACAGGGCCTGGCCGGGCCGCAGCCGCCGCAGCAGCGCCGCGGCCTGGTCGTCGGCGAGCAGATAGTCGAGGAACACGCTGCCTCCGGGCACGACGAACGCCCCGGTCCCGCGAGGGGCCTGGGTGCATGGCTTACGGGGAGATTGTACCGGGACGGGATGACCGAAGTGACTGAGATCGGGCGACCGACGTGGTCGGGTCGTTCCTCCGGGCAGACCGGACGGTCCGCAGCGGCAGCCTAACGGCCGCCCGGCGGCCGTGGAGCCACTACCGGCTCGCGGCCGAGACGCGGACCTTGGACGCGAGAGAGACCGGCTGGCGGTGACCCTCGGTGTCTGTCGCCGAGGCGACGACCCGGTAGTCGCCCGACTTCAGCCGCGTCTTGCAGACCACCGTGCGGAGCACATCGCTGCGCACGTTGCGCAGGACGACGCGCTCGACGACCCGGCCGTTGCCGGCGAGCACCTTGAGCGACACCCTCGCCAGCGTCGGGGCGTGGCTGGCGTGCGCCACGTGGAAGGCGATGCGCATCTTCCCGCCGCGACGCCCGCGGAAGCTGTCCACCACGGCGGTGGGCGAGGTGGTGCCGGGGGCCTCGCCCACCGTGAACGCCTTGAGACAGACGTCGGCGGGCGTCGCCGCTGCACCCAGGTCGGTCCAGACGCGGCCGTCCGGGCTCACGAAGCTCTGCCCGGGTGCGGTCCGCGCCGTCGAATACCCTCGATACGAACGCTCGATGGCCACCGGCCACGAGCAGCCGGGCGTCACCAGCTTGACCGCCACCACGAACCCGGCGCCGCCGGTCACCTGCATCGGCTGCGAGAGGTCGATCGTGTGATAGCCGGGCATGGCGATGATGCCTGCGGCGAGCGGCTCAATCCCAAGCTGGTCGAGGCTCGCGCCCGCGTACACCTCGTACCTGGAGTTCGGCACCGGCGTGTAGAAGGCCACCGCCGCCAGGCTGCCGGATGAGACGGCCGTGTGCCTGGCTGCGAACCATGCCGAACCGCGCGAAGACGAGAAGCCGGTGGAGTCGATCCAGCCGAGCTCGTCGTGACCATACGCGGCGGAGTAGTCGCCGGTCGCCGCGGCCTGGCTGAAGACGGCCGCGTCCGTGGCGAAGACCGCGTCGTAGTAGGAGACCCAGAAGTAGCCGCCGTCGCCGAACTTGGTGCCCCAGCTATTCCTCACCAGGAACGCCCCGTCACCCGGGGGCCGCACCGCGAAACGATCAGCCGGGAACGCGTCGTCCCAGCCTACGCAGGTCACGTCGTGGTTCAGGCCGTTGGCCTGGCTGTAGTAGGCCGCGGTGGCACGATTGAAGCACGAGGCATCCCAGTACATGGAGGTGTCCACGGCCCCGTACGTGGCGATCGCCCACTTCAGATCGTCGTTGTCAGCGGGACCGGTCCGCGGCGGCAGGTAGAGCACCTCGCGCACGTGCAGGCGCTCGGGCAGGTCTTCGGGCGAGGCGGTGGGACGGCCGTAGCGATCGTCCGCCTCGAACACGGGACCGTCCCAGCGAGCCAGGTAGGCGGTCGCCATCCTGTTGTTGCCGCCGCTGTCGTAGGGCAGATCGAAGCCGGAGTGCGCAGCGAGATTGTTCTCCGAGAAGTCCCAGGAGCCGCTGGCCGACATGGCCGACTCCAGGGAGCCCAGGGCGGCGAAGGCCCAGCACGTGCCGTAGCGGCCCTGGTTGCGGACCGGCGAGATCCTGCCGAGGGCGCGCAGGTCGAACGCGCCCGGCGCCACGTAGTGCTCGGCGAGGGTGCTGGCCGAACCGACCGAGCGCGTACTGGACGCCGCCGGAATGGCGACCGGCGGCGCGACGTAGCCCGCCTTGCGGCCGTTCGCGAGGAAGCCGGCAGCCGTCGTGGCCGCACGCTTGATGACGCGGTCGCGGGCGAGGAAGACGATGCCCGCACCCGCGGCCTTCACGGTCGCGTCGTCGGCCGTCGTCGACTGCGATGAGCCGGCCTGCGCCGGCGTGACGCTCATCCAGCCTGCAAACAGCACCGTCACAGCGACGAGCACGCAGACGAAAATCCGTACGCGGCGGTTCCCAACCGAGGCCGCGCGAGCAGGAGCAGGCCGAAGGGCCATGCGTCCCTCCCGGGTATCCCGAAGTTGCACGCTTCGGGTCCCCGCGCGGGTCAAGACGCTGGGACCTCCGTACTCCCCACTCCTCCATCGACCGTCCTCGCAACCGTCTTGACACCGGGAGGCGTGACGCGCCTCGCCCGGCGTAGCCTGACCGGACAACACAGGGCTGGCTCGGCCGCACGTGTCTTCACCATCCGCCCGGCCCCGCTCCTCCCGTCCGTCCGCCCGGCGCAGAGCGACGACGTCCGTCCCGGCGCAGAGCGACGACGTCCGTCCCGGCGGTCGGCTAAGCTTGGCTCACGCACGCCCGGGCACAGCGTCAGAAGCAACTTGTCGGCACAAGGAAAGGAGCCGGCGTGCTCACAGCCTCAAGCCGCAGTCGATCACACGAGCGGCGCCCGTCTCCTCACGGCCGGTGCACTCTGGCGAGTTCCGTGCGGGCCGCGGCCTGGGCTGGCGCGGCCCGCGCGTGTGCGACCTGGAAGAAGAGAGCCACGCGAACTGCCACCTTCGTCCGTGCGGCTTGCGCGAGGGCGACCGTCACCCTGTCGCTGGCTCTGACCATCACCCTGGTGCCCCAAGCGGCGTGGGCGCCGCCCGCCGCCGCCTGGGCCAACGGTGACAGAGGGGGCAACGGCTTCGGCACCCACGACTGGGTACTGCAGGAGGCGTACAGGCTGGCGCGCGACGCCGGCTGCCGATGGCTGCGGCTGCCCGTGGCGCTCAAGCACACCGACGACCCAGACACGCGGCTGCACGACTACTACCACCACATCTACGACGTCTGGGGAGGCCGCTACGGCGACGCGCCGGATCGGGTCGCGCAGCTCTTCGCCCGCGCGGTACGGCAGCTCGACCGGGGTTCGCCGCGGCGGGCGAGCATCACCTTCGGCCTGCTCGCTCACTACTACGCGGACGTGTGCAACCCCATGCACACGGGCCAGAGCACCTTGGAGGAACGCATCCATTCGAGCTACGAAGATGCCGTGGACTGGCGCACGGACACCGTCGGCAAGAATCGGGCATGGGTGCGGGCAGGCACCGTGAAGGCGCGCAGGTCGGCGGCCGCTGCCACCCGCTCGGCGGCCGCACGGGCGCACGTCTCGTACCGGCGGCTCGTGCGCCAGTACGCGGCGCACGGCTACAACGGCCGCGTGAGCGCCATCACCCGCCAGTGCCTCAGCCGCGCCGCCAACGACCTGGCCGACCTGCTCCTCAGCGTGCAGCAGGCGACCCGCTGACGGCCGCGGGCCAGGCGGGAGCGCAGAGGGCCGTCAGCTCTCTGCCTGCGCCTGCTCCACGCCGTTGATCGCCCGCATGGCAGCCTCCAGTCCGTCGCGCAGCCAGAGTTCGACGGCGTCGGCGGCCCGGGAGACCAGGTCGTCGACCTCGGCCTTGGGCTCGGAGAACGGGCTGAGCACGTAGTCGGCGACGATGTCCGGGTCCGTCGTCGGCGGCCGATCCACGCCCACGCGCACGCGGTCGAAGTCCGGTCCTATGAGCCCCTGGATGTTCTTCAGGCCGTTGTGGCCGCCGTGGCCGCCGTCCTTCTGCAGGCGCAGCCGGCCGAACGGCAGATCGATATGGTCGTGCACGAGGAGCAGGACGGCCGGCGACAGCTTGAGGCCGCGCAGCGCGGCCGCCACGCTCTTGCCCGAGTCGTTCATGAACGTGGTGGGCACGAGCAGCCCTACCCGCAAGCCGGCCACATCCCCGGCCGCGTACTTGCCGGAAAACGCGCGCGCCGGCCGGGGGTACCCGTGCCGGCGCGCCAGCTCGTCTATGACCATGTAGCCGATGTTGTGCCGCGTGCGCGCGTACTGGGAGCCTGGATTGCCCAGCCCCACGACCAGTCGCTCGGCGGCCTGAGGTGCCGTACGCAGCCTGACCACAGATGCCCGTGACCCGTGACCGCGACGGGCCGCGGGTCAGGCCTCCTCGGCCTCGGCGCCGTGAGCTTTGCCGACGATCTCCGGCTCGGCTGCCTCCTCGCCCTCGACCTCTTCGGCCTCGGCCTCCTCTTCGACACCCGCTCCGCGCGGCGGGATGACGCTCGCGATGGCTTCCTCGGGGTCGTCGAGGATGGTGACGCCCTCCGGCGCGACCAGGTCCTTGATGCGAGCCACGTCTCCGAGCTCGAGCTCGTCGACGTTGAGCACCAGGTGCTCGGGGATGTCGTCCGGCAATGACTTGACGTGGATCTCGTGTACCACGACGTCCAGAAGGCCGCCGGCCTTGACCCCCGGCGACGTGCCTTCAACGTGCAGACCCACAGCCGCCTCGATAGGCTCGTTCAGCTTGACCTCGCGCAGGTCCAGATGCGTGACCACGTGCTTGACCGGGTCCATCTGCATCTCCTGGATGACGGCGTGATGCACACGCTTCTGGCCTTCGAACACGACGTCGAAGACCGCGTGCGTACCGTGCTCGGTGGAGACAGCCTCGCGCAGCGCATGTGGGTCGACGGTGACCGATGTGGCGGGCTTGCCCGATCCATAGAGCACGCCCGGGATGCTGCCCGAACGGCGCATACGCTTGACGGCCCTCGTGCCGGTCTGTGTACGCTCGTTCACGACGAGCTTGATCCGATCCATATGACTCTCCTGCTTCTCGGGGTCGCCGCCCGCGACTGCCTCAGGCGACCCTCGTCTCTGTCTGCCGATTTCGGTCCGCGAAGCCTACCGGGCGAGCGGCCGCGAAGCCATCCCGCGCCGATGATCAGAACAACTGGTGCTCGCCGGCGAAGATATCGCTCACCGATTCGTCGGTGAACACGGCGCGGATGACATTGGCCAGCACGCCGGCGACAGACAGGATCTTGATCTTGCCGTCGTCCGGGCCCAGCTCGATACGGATGGTGTCTGTGACCACGACCTCGCGCACCGGCGACTCGCGGATGCGCTCGCGGGCCGGCGGCGAGAAGATGCCGTGCGTGGCGGTCACGTACACGTCGCGAGCGCCGTTGGCGTACAGCGTCTCCACGGCGCTCGTCACGGAGCCGCCCGTGTCGATCATGTCGTCGATGATGATGGCGACCTTGCCGTCCACATCGCCGATGAAGTGCATGACCTCTGACTTGTTGTGCGCCGGGCGCTGCTTGGTGAGGACGGCCAGCTCACAGTCCGGGATGTGGGACTGGAAACGCTTGGCCAGCTTGACGCCGCCGGCGTCCGCCGAGACGGCCACCACCGGCACGTCGAAGCCCTTGAACGCGAAGTAGTCCGCGAGCATGGGAACAGCCGTCATGTGGTCCACCGGGATCTCGAAGAAACCCTGGATCTGACCCTGATGCAGGTCCATCGAGAGCACGCGGTCTGCGCCGGCGGCCTCGAGGAGCGTGGCCACCAGCCGCGCGGTGATCGGCTCGCGCGCGGCGCTCTTCTTGTCCTGCCGTGAGTAGGGGAAGTACGGCATGACCGCCGTGACCCGCCGCGCTGATGCCAGCTTGGCCGCCTGCACCATGATGAGCAACTCCATGAGATGCGTGTTGAGAGTGCCGGCGCCGCAGGGCGACTGGACGATGAACAGGTCGCTGCCGCGGATGCTGTCTTCGAAGCGGGCGTAGTTCTCGCCGTTGGCGAAGGTCTTGAGCATGACATTCCCCAGCCGCACGCCGAGCACGTCGGCGATGCGCATGCCGAGCTCGGGGTTGCTGCGCCCTGTGCACAGGATGAGCCGCTTCTCGTTGCGCCACGAGAGAGTGACTGGCTCCGCGCGCGGATCCGACTGCGTGACGGTTGTGTCGGTCATGCCCCTTGACCTCGATCCGGTCGCTGACGATGCGGCGGGTCGCGACACCGCAGGCGCTCTGCGACCCGCGCAGGGATTTTACCAGAGGTGGCCGCTCAGGCTTGGCCGTCGTGCGCGCCGTGACGGCGGCGGCGCGCGTACCCCTCGATGTTCGACTGACGCGAACGGGCGACGCCCAGAGCTCCGGCCGGCACGTCTTCCGTGATCACTGAGCCGGCCGCGGTCATGGCGCCGTCGCCCACCGTCACCGGCGCCACGAACGTGGTATCGCTGCCGGTCTTCACGTTGCTCCCGATCGTCGTGGGCTGCTTCTCCACGCCGTCGTAGTTCGCCGTGATGTTGCCGGCGCCGATGTTCGTGTCGTGGCCGATCACCGCGTCACCCACGTAGCTGAGGTGCGGCACCTTGCTCTTCTCGCCGACGCGGCTGTTCTTGATCTCCACGAACGAGCCGGCGATGGCGCCTTCCAGCAGCACCGTGTTGGGACGGACGTACGCGAAGGGCCCCACGTTGCAGTTCGACGAGATGACGCACTCGTAGAGGTACGAGGACAGCACGCGCACGCGATCGCCGACGAAGGCGTCCGCGAGATAGGCGCTCGGCCCGATCTGGCAGGCGGCGCCCACCTGCGTGTGCCCCAGAAGGTGGGTGTTGGGGTGAAGCACCGTGTCCCGACCGACCTCCACGCCCCAGTCGACGTAGGTGCTCGACGGGTCGATCACGGTGACACCGGCAAGCATGAGCCGCTCGAGCAGGCGACGTCGCATGACGGCGTTCACGGCCGCCAGGTCGACCCGTGAGTTGACCGCCGACATCACCTCGGGGTCGGCGGCGACATGCGCGGAGACCTTGAGGCCCGCGCCGGCCATGAGATGCACTATGTCGGTGAGGTACAGCTCGCCCTGCACATTGGTGGGCTGGAGGCTGGGTAGCAGGTCGCGCAGCGGAGCGGCCGAGAAGGCGTAGAAGCCTGTGTTGACCTCCGCGATCGCCGCCTGCTCCGGCGTGGCGTCGCGCGCCTCGACGATGCGCGCGATGGCGCCGTCCTCGCGACGGACGATCCGCCCGTAGTGGCCGGGATCGTCGAGGATGGCGGTGGCTACGGTGCCCTGGCTCCCCGAGGCACGATGCGTGGTGAGCAGCTCGTTCAGGAACGCCGAGTCCACGAGCGGGGCATCGCCCACCAGCACGATGACGTCTCCCTCGAAGCCGGCCAGCGGCACCATGCCGGCGCGCACCGCGTCGCCGCTCCCCAGCCGCTGCTCCTGGATGGCGCGTTCGCAGCCCACCGGCAGCAGCGTCTCGACCTCGTCCTGGTCTGGTCCTGTGACCACGACTATGCGTTCGGGAGCCAGATCGTGAGCCGCATCGAGGATGTATGAGAGCATCGGCCGGCCGCACACTGGGTGCAGCACCTTGGGCACGCTGCTCTTCATCCGCGTGCCGAGACCCGCGGCGAGGATGACCAGGGCCAGCGGTGCGGCCGGGGGTGTCGCGGTAACTGCGTTGCTCATGCACCACCTCGCAAGAGCGGGATGGAGGCCACGGCGGCCGCCAAGCGCGAGACCGGTCCGCGCCGCGGCGCAGTATACCACCGGGCCGTCAGGCCGCCCCGCACCGGCGCACGTAGGCCTCGGCGGCGAGGTCCATCGTGTCGAAGATGTGATCGGCGCCGATCCTGTCGAGAAGCCCGAAGCGCGTCAGAAGCGTCCGCAGGTCATCTGTGACCTCGGCCACCGCGAACACCACGTTCCTCGCTTTGAGATCCTCGACCGCCGCGGCCATCTCCTGGGCGGCCGTGTAGTCGATGTCCGACACGGCCGAGGCGTCGAGCACGAACCAGCGCGGCGTCACCCTGGCCTCGTCGACGAGCTCGATGACGCGTTCGTGGAAGCGCCGCGCGTTGGGGAAGTACAGGGACGACGAGATCCGGTACGCCAGCATGCCGCGCGGCGCCGCCGCACCGGGGCGCTTACGCACGTCGTGCCACCCGTGAGCAACGACCTCGCCGATCACGGCGTCGCTCGGCGCGTGGGCTATGCGCAGGCGGTCGAAGATCGAGAGCACAACGGCGATCACGAAGCCCCAGGTGATCGAGAGAAAGATCACGCCGGCGGCTCCGAGGATCGCCACGCCGAACTCGTACGGACGCGTACGCAGCACGGCGCGAGCCGCGCGCACGTGGATCAGCTTGGTAGCTGCCACGACCACGACCGCGGCCACGGCCGCGTTGGGCAACAGCGCGATGAGTCCAGTGCCCCAGAGAAGCGCTGCGACCGCCACGACCACGCTCACCAGAGAGACGAGCTGACTGCGACCGCCGGCCTCGTCGGCCACGGCGGTCTTCGTGCCGCTGCCGTTCACGCAGTAGGTACCGCTGAACGCCGCCGCGGCGTTCGCCAGCCCGAGCCCCAGGATCTCGCGCGACGGGCGGACCCTGTAGTTGCGCCGGAAGGCGAAGTCCTCGGCGGTCGCCACGGTCTGAGCCACGATCAGCACCACCACCGCGATCGATGGCGTCAGCAGCTGACCCACCTCTCCCCAACCCACATCCGGGAGTGAGAAGGACGGCAGACCCGCCTGCACCGTCCCCACAAGAGACACGCCGTGGTCGCTCAGGTCGAAAGCCACGACCAGGATGACGGCCAGCGTCACCGCCATGAGCTGTCCGGGAAGCCTGGGCCAGAAGTGCTCGACCAGGAGGATGATGGCCAGGGCCAGCGTGCCGATGCCCAGGTCGAGCAGGTTCGTCCGATCCATCTGCTGGACGGCGTTCGTGACCCGTTCGACGACGTTGCCCGAGGTCCGCTCGAGGCCCAGGAACTCGTGCAACTGGCTGACGACGACCGACACGCCGATGCCCGCCAGGAACCCCATCAGCACCGGGCGCGAGAGGAAGTCGGCGATCACCCCGAGGCGAACGATGAAGAGGAGCACGAGGATGCCGGCCACCAGAAGCGACATGGTGGCGGCGAGCGCGGCGAACCGCGCCGAGCCCATGGCCGCCAGCGGCGACACGGCGGCCAGAACGAGCGGCGCGGTGGACGAGTCCGGCCCTATCACCAGCTGCCGTGACGACGCGACGAGCACGTAGACCACGACCGGAGCGAGCATGCAGTAGAGCCCTGTGACGGGCGGCATGCCGGCCAGGGTAGAGTAGCCGAGCGCCTCGGGGATGGCCATCGCCGCCAGCGTGATGCCGGCCACGATGTCGCCGCGCCTCATGCCCTTCAGCGAGGAGAGCAGTCCGAGTCGGTCGAGAGGGACCATACGCAAGGGTTCTCCTGGTCGGGGCGTGCACCTCCGGGAGCCGAGCCGGGCGGATGGCCGGAGGGGGCGGTATCGGAAGGGACGGGAAGGCTGGCTGGGGCGGGAGGATTCGAACCTCCGGTCACGGGACCAAAACCCGTTGCCTTGCCACTTGGCCACGCCCCAGCGACCGGCAGCGGCAGTCTACCAAAGGGTCGCCGGACCAGGAGGTGGCGGCCGCTGCTGCGTCGCGACGCGCGGTGCTCAGACAGCGGCGGCCGGCTGGAGGTCGCTCACGTGGAACACCTGGAGCGACCGGCCGGGGCCGCCTTCGCCCCCCGGCTCGCCCCGGGCAGCGAAAGACGTCCGCAGGGCCACGGCGGCCGCTTCTGCGGCCTCGCCGTCCGCGAAGAGGCCGAACACGCTGCTGCCGCTACCGCTCATGGCTGCCGCGAGCGCGTGTGCCTCCAGAAGGGCGCGCCTGACGTCCGCCACGACCGGGTGGCGCGCCATCACGTGCTGCTCCAGATCGTTGACCACCAGCTGCGCCACGTCCGCCGGGCAAGCGGCGCCGGCGAGACCCTCCCGCAGCGCTTCGGTGCGCGCCACGAATCCGCGCAGGCCGGCGACCGTGTCGGCGTCGCGCCACCCGTACACCTGCGGCGTGGGCAGCACCAGGTCGGGCACGGCCAGCACCATGTGGAGCGGCCCGGGCAACTCGACATCGTGCAGCACGCTGCCGCGCCCCATCGCCAGCTGAGGGCCCTGCCAGAGGAAGAACGGCACGTCCGAGCCGATGGCGGCAGCCGTGGCGTAGACGTCGGCCGCGGGCAGTTCCAGCCCGTGCAGGGCCATCACAGCGCGCAGTGCTGCCGCCGCGTCCGAGCTGCCGCCACCCAGCCCGGCGCCGTGCGGCACGCGCTTGCGGATCGACAGATGTACCGGGAGCGGTCGGCCCGCCACTCGCTCGAGCTCGCGGACGGCCTTGGCGGCCAGGTTCTCCGCGCCCGGGGACACCTCGCAGTCGACGATGATCCCCTCTTCCGCAGGCTCGGCCACCAGGGTGTCGGCAAGCGTCACCGGCATCATGAGGGAGAAGACCTCGTGGTACCCGTCGCGACGCCGCGGTCCCACGATCAGCGCCAGGTTCACCTTCGCGGGGGCGATGACCTCCAGGCTCATCATGCCGGCCACCCGTCGTGCCGGATGCCGGGCTGCGTTCCCCGGTCGCGCCGGGTCTTCTTCGCGCCCCGGCTCACCGCTCACCACCCCCCAGCGCCCGTGCCAGCTCCGCGAACTGGCCCGGCGTGAGCTCCTCGGGCCGCGCAGAGGGGTTCAGCCCGAGCGAGCCGAGAGCCTCACGCACGGCGGCGGCGCTCAGGACAGTACCGGCGGGGAGAGAGCGCGCCGTCGGTTCGCCCGGCGCCGCCGGTTCCGCGGGCGCCGCGGCGACAGTCTGCTCGGCGAGCGCAGCAACCACAGCCTCGTCTGCGCGATCCCCCGGCATGTCACCGCCTCGCGACGCACCAGGGGCGGCCTCCACGCGCGGCGGCAGCGCAAGGCCGCAGAGCGAGTTGGCCAGCATCTTGCGGCGCTGCGCGAAAGCGGCCCGCGCCAGCCGCTGCACGGCGTCGCGGCCGGCTGCGCTCGGTGCATCGTCCCGCCGCTCGAACACGACGAAGACGGAATCCACCCGCGGCCGCGGCGAGAAGACGCTGCGCGGTATCGGACGGCTGGCCAGCGGCCGGCAGGATAGCTGAACCTGGACAGAGACCGCCGAATACGCCTTGGTCGACGGTCGCGCGAAGAGCCTGTCGCCGAGCTCCTTCTGCACCATGACCGCCCAGCGATGCACATCCGGCAACTCCTGCAGCGACTTCATGATGACCGGGATGGCGATGTTGTAGGCCAGGTTGGCGACGAACACCGTGGGCGGAGGCCGCAACGCGCTGAGGTCCGCCCGCAACGCGTCGCCCAGATGGACGCTGAGCGCTTCGTGCCCCTGGCTCAGGCGTTCGAGGGCCGGCGCGAAGCGGCAGTCGACCTCGAACGCGTGTACATGGGTCGCGACGGCCAGCAACGGCCGCGTGAGCAACCCGTCGGCGGCGCCCACTTCCAGGACGACGTCGCGCGGCTGAACGTCGGCAAGCCGGATGATGGCGTCGAGCGTGCCGCGATCCACGAGGTGGTGCTGACCGTACCGTCGCGCCGCCGGCGGGCGCGCGGACGACGGGTGCGCAGCATCGGCGGTGGCCGCGGCGCTCACAACTCCGGCAGGCCGAACGCGCGCCGCGCGTTGGCCGTCGTCTGCAGCGCCAGGATGCGGCCGTCCTCCCCCCGCTGCTCGGCGACGAGCGCCGCGGTGAGCACGACCCGCTGCGGCAGGTTGGACGTGCCGCGGTAGGGCATCGGCGTGAGGAACGGCGCATCCGTCTCCAGGAGCAGCCGGTCGTCCGGCACAGCTCGCGTGGCGCGTCGCAGGTCGCCCGCCGTCTTGTACGTGACATTGCCGGCGAACGACACGTAGTAGCCGCGCCGCGCGCATTCCCGGACCGCGTCGGCCTGGCTGAAGCAGTGGAGGATGACCGTCAGGTCCTGGGCGTGCTCACCCAGCAGGTCCATGGCCTCGTCGCCGGCCTCGCGCACGTGCACCACCAGCGGCTTGCCGACCTCGCGAGCCAGCTCGATCTGCGCCAGGAAGGCGCGACGCTGCGCGTCTCGCGGCGACAGGTCGCGGTAGTAGTCCAGCCCGCACTCGCCGATCGCCACGACGCGCTCGTCCGCAGCCAGTCGGCGCAACTCCTGGGCCAGCGTGGCGTCCCAGTGATGCGCGTCGTGAGGATGCAGGCCCACAGTGGCGTAGACGACAGCCTCGCCGGCAACGCCACGGTGCTCGTGTGCCAAAGCCACGGCCCGCTCAGAGCTCGGGCCGTCGATGCCCACGGAGACCACCGCCAGCACGTCGGCCGCGCACGCACCGGCCAGCGCCTCGTCGACCGGCCCGCGCAGCATGTCGAGATGGCAGTGCGTGTCGACCAGGCCGCTCATGGCGTCGCCGACGGGTTGTCACACGGGCCGCGAAGCACGGCAGGCACCTCAGGCGCCGGCTTCGATGCGCGGGAACAGCGGTGGGGCTGCTTCCACGGCGGCCGGCGTCAGCTGCTCCCAGACGGCATGCTCCAGGAGCAGGTCGCTTGGCCCCGCCGGTTGCCCGAGCCGGCGCAGTATCTCGGCCGACGTGGCCGGCATCACCGGATAGAGGCAGATCGCGACCAGGCGCAGGCCGGCCACCAGGTCGTGCAGCACCTGGTCCAGGCGTGCGGCCTGCTCCGGGTCCTTGGCCAGCTTCCACGGCGCCTCTTCCTCCACATGCCGGTTGAGGCGCCGCACGAACCCCCACACGGCTTCGAGCGCGCCGCCGATGTCCGGCGCGTCGAAATGGACGCGGCAGTCGGCGACCATGGCCGCGCCCTCCTCCGCCAGCGGGCCCGCGCCGGCGGCCGGCGGCGTGACGCCGGCTCGGTACTTGCCCACCATGCTCACCGTGCGGCTCACCAGATTGCCCAGCTCGTTGGCGAGCTCGTTGGTGTAGCGCGCGGCGAAGCCTTCGAGCGAGACCACGCCGTCCTGGCCGAAGGCGACCTCGCGGAAGAGGTAGTAGCGCAGCGGGTCCAGCCCGTACGTCTCTATGATGGCGAACGGGTCGAGCACGTTGCCGCGCGTCTTGCTCATCTTCTCTCCGCCCATGAGCAGGTACCCGTGGATGAACTCGCCCCGGGGCAGCTCGTAGCCCGCGCTCATGAGCAGCGCCGGCCAGATGACGGCGTGGAACTTCAGGATGTCCTTGGCCATGATGTGCTGCGCCGGCCAGAACCCGCTGAGATCCTCTCCCGGCCGCGCATAGGTGAGCGCGGAGAGATAGTTGATGAGCGCGTCCACCCACACGTAGATGACCTGTTCCGGATCCCAGGGCACCGGCACACCCCAGGTGATGTTGGCGCGGCTTATGGAGATGTCTTCGAGGCCCTGCTCGATGAAGCTGAGGGCCTCGTTGTAGCGTGAGCGGGGCTTCACCCAATCCGCGTTGGCACGATAGAACTCCGCCAGCCTGTCCTGATACTTGCTGAGCAGGAAGTAGTAGTTCTCTTCCTCGAGCCATACCGGCTCGATGCCGTGGTCTGGGCACTTGCCGTCGATCAGATCCCTCTCGTAGTAGAAGCCTTCGCAGGCCGTGCAGTACAGGCCGCCGTACGTGCGCTTCTCGATGTCGCCGGCGTCGCGCAACCTCTCCACGAACCGCTGCACGAAACGCTCGTGCTCCGCATCCGTGGTGCGGATGAAGAAGTCGTTGCTGGCGTTGAGCTGCCCGCAGAGTGCACGGAACTTCTCCGAGATGATGTCGACATGCTCCTTGGGCGTGTGCCCGGCCTCCGTGGCTGCCTGGGCCACTTTGTTGCCGTGCTCGTCCGTGCCGGTCAGGAAGAAGACCTCGTCGCCGCACTGACGGTGGTAGCGCGCCAGGATGTCGGCGGCGATGGTGGTGTACGCGTGCCCCAGGTGCGGGTCGGCGTTCACATAGTAGATGGGTGTGGATACGTAGTAGCGCATATGACCTCTGGTCCGGGGCCGGCCTCAACCGTCCCTGGTCGACTCCTTCCCTGCCTGGCGCCGCTGCCTGGCGACCGGCGCCATGAAGCTGTGCTTACCTATCTGTTCCTTGAGTGACCAGTACTCCATGTCGGCGAATCCCACCGGGTCGAGCTTGGCGATGTCTATCTTGCCCTTCTCGTCCAGCACGTCTTCGTCATAGTGCACGGCGAGGACTTCGCCTATGAACAGGTCGTGCGAGGGGAGCCCCAGCTGGTGACGCACCACGCACTCCATGTTGACCGGGCACTCAGCGATGAGCGGCGGCGCCACATGTGATGCCGAGGCCGGCGAGAGACCGTAGGTCTCGAACTTGTCCACGTGGGCGCCGCTCTCGATGCCGGCAAGGTCCACGGTCTCGAGTTGCGCGGCGCGCGGCACGTTGACCACGAACTCCCGCGTCTGGTAGAGGAGCGGATACGAGTGCCGCGCTCTGCGCATGGCGATGGAGATCATCGGCGGCTCCTGGTTCACCGTACCTATCCAGGAGATCGTGATGATGTTCGCCTGCTCACCGCTCCCCACCGTGACCAGCACCGTGGGTACCGGATAGAGCGCCACACTCGGCTCTCGCTCGATCTTCATCGCACCTGCCTGATCGTCTGGGACGGCGCGCACTGGTGGCGCGGCCGCCGGCCCACGGGTTGCCGGACGGCACGACCGGTCGCCGGCCGCTGCCCAAGCTTACATCACGCTCAGAGGCACACGGCCGGGCGCTGTGGCGCAGGCCGCGCGACGCCTCTTCTCCCGGTGGCATCGCACAGCCGGAACGGGACGCCGACTCTGTCCGCCATCCGGACACGGCATAGAACACCTGTCCAGCGGGCATACGATTCACTCAGGCATCGCGGGTCCGCTCCGATAGTGACCATAGGTTTGCGGAAGTCGAAGTCAGGCGCGAAGCGACTCGCTCGCGGAACATGAGCGCGCCTCAACGGGGGAGCCTTACACTGCATCTCGTATACACATGGCATCTCGTACCGCTGCTCCTGTCGGGAACCTTGCTCACGCTCCTGCTCGCCGTATCGTGGCGAGGGCGCCGCTCGCCCGCGGCCGGCCCGTTCGCACTCATGATGACGGCGCTGCTGGTGTGGACCATCGGCTACGTCTTCGAGATCGCCGCCGTCGAGCGCAGCGCGAAGATCTTCTGGGCGAACGTCCAGTTCCTGGCCATCGCGCCACTCCCCGTGCTCTGGCTGGACGTGGTGCTCGCCTACCTCGGTCGTCAGCGCCCGCGCTGGAGCACGCCGCTCATCTACCTCATACCCGCAGCCACCATCGCGCTCTCATGGTCGGGCCTGAGCCTCTTCCGCATAGCCCCGCGTGTGCTCACCGAGGGAGGAGGCCTGCGCGTCTTGCACGCCGACTACGGCCCTTGGGAACACTACGTCTACATGCCGTTCGCGTACGCCCTGTCGCTGATCGCCGTCGTCCTGCTCTTCAACGCCGTCAGGCGCGGCCGCGGCGTGCAGAGGTGGCAGGCGTCCCTGCTCCTCGTGAGCGCCGCGCTGCCCTTGGCGGCCAATGTGCTGTACTTCTTCGGCGCCACGCCCATGCCCGACTACAACCCGTCTGTGGCCGTCTTCACGGTGTCAGGCATCCTGGGCGCCGTGGCGCTGTTCCGCTTCCGTCTCTTCGAGATCGCGCCCTTGGCGCGCGACGCTGTGGTCGAGCACATGCGCGATGCGGTCATAGTGCTCGATCGCGGCGAGCGGCTGGCCGACTTCAACACCGCCGCAGCGCAGCTCCTTCCCGTACTGCGACCCCACAGAGTGGGCGGCGACATCGCCGACATCCTGGTGGACTGCCCCGAGCTGCTGGAGGCCGTGCTCGAGCGCACTGAAGAGAAGTCCGAGGTATCGCTGCCGCATGGCGACGAAGAACGCCACTACAGCCTCGAGTTCTCGCCCGTGCGCGACGCACACGGCCGGCTGGCCGGCAATACCATAGTGCTACACGACGTCAGCGAGCGCGTCGTGCTGTTCAAGCGCGTGCAGGAGCTCGCCAGCATCGACGGGCTCACGGGCATCCTCAACCGCCGGCAGTTCTTCGAGCTCAGCGAGGTGGAGCTCGATCGCGCCCGCCGGCACGACTCGCCCGTCACGCTGATCCTCTTCGACCTCGACCACTTCAAGCAGATCAACGACACCTTCGGGCACCAGCGCGGCGATGACGTGCTGCGCGCGGTGGCCCAAGCATGCAAGGAGACCCTGCGTTCCTTCGATCTCTTCGGCCGCTACGGAGGCGAGGAGTTCGCCGCCCTGTTGCCGGAAGTGGATCCTGAGGAAGGAGTGAACGTGGCCGAACGGCTGCGACGGTGCATCGCCTCAGTGAAGGACGACCTGGACGACATGGACGTCACGGCGAGCTTCGGCGTGGCGAGCATGCTGTCCACCGGGGATCTCGCCTTCGACGATCTGTTGCGTCTGGCTGATCAGGCGCTCTACCGCGCCAAGCTGCGCGGTCGTGACCGTGTGGAGCTGGCGACGTGCCTTCCTGCGCCGGCGGGGTCGCAAAGACTGAGCGCCCTGGGCACGTGAAGGCGCGGCACGACCGCGCGCGACGTATGAAGGCGACGTGATCGCGCGGCCGCCGCGCCCCGGCGGCGTGCCTACTCCGCGAACGCCGCTCCGACGGTGTCGAAGATGAGCCTCACGGCGTGCAGGGCGGCGAGCTGCGCGGGGTCGAACAGCGGGTTCACCTCGACCATGTCCATGCCCACGAGGCGCCCCCGCTGCACCACCGCGCGCAGGATCGCCTTGGCGTCGTAGTAGCCGAAGCCACCCGGCTCTGGTGTGCCGGTGCCCGGCGCTATGGCCGGATCGAGCGCGTCGATGTCGAAAGTGACGTACACGTCTTCGCCAGGCTCCATGTGGGCCACCAGATCGTCGACCGGCGTGCCCATGGCCTGCTCGCACCAGAAGATGTGCGCCCCGCGGCTCTGCGCCAGCTCGATGTTGTCGGTCTCGTTGTGCAGGCCGCGGATGCCGTACTGGGTGAGGCCGCTGATCAGCCCCTGCTCGTGGGCGCGGATGATGGGGCTGGCGTGGCTGAACCGCTGCCCCGCCTCGTCTTCCCAGTAGTCCATGTGAGTGTCGAACTGCACAAGGTGGAACGGCCGCTCACCGCGTGCCCTGAACAGGCCCAGCAGCAGCGGATACGTGATGGAGTGGTCGCCGCCCAGTGCCAGAGGCAGCAGGCCGGCGTCGACCAGGCCGCGGATCTTGTCGGCGACCAGGGCGTGGTACTGGTCGACCGGGGCAAGGGGCGGGAGCGTGACGTCGCCGGCGTCCACGAAGCGCACGCCGCCGAGGATGCTCGCCTGCGCCTCCCCGTCCCAGCACGCCTCGCCGCGGCCGCCGATGTACGCGTACCACGTAGACACCTCGCGGAGCGCGCGGGGCCCGTGACGCGTTCCCGAGCGCGCCACGGTCGCCTGGTCGATCGGCACCCCGAAGACCGCGACGTCGCCGTCATCCCTGGTCGGCTGCGGCACGTAGGGGCACTTGAGGAACGATGCGATGCCGCTGAACGGCAGCTCTTCGAAACCCATTTCGGCATTCCTACCTTTCGTCGCCCGTGGTGCTCCCGGGCGGCGGGTGTTCGATGGGCGACCACTCGTAGGAGTCCTTGAGCACCTTGAGGTACACGAGTGTCTCCACGTCCTTGACGCCGGGAAGAGAGCGGATGCGATACATGATCAGGTCCAGGAGCTCCTGCTGGTCATGACAGACCAGCGTGAGGCTGAGGTCGAACGGGCCCGTGCAGAACGCCGCGAAGTCCACCTGCGGCAGCGCCGCGCACGCGTCGGCCACGGCCTGGACGTGGTCGCCCTCCACGCGCAGGTGCACCTCGGCGCGCATGAAGCCCAGGTCGATGGGGTCGCTGGCGGCCACGATCTGGATGACCTTGTGGCGGATGAGGCGGGCGACACGCTGACGCACGCCCGCCTCGCTCAGCCCCAGGTCCTTGGCGATCATGGTGTACGGCCGGCGGCCATCCTCCTGCAAATGGCGGATGATCCGCCGATCTGTCTCATCAGGCTGCCGGCGGCGTACGGCGCGCATGCCGCCTTCTCCCTGCGTGGGTGCAGGCGGGATCACGCGATCCCCTTGGCATGCGCCTTGCTGACCTCGAGCACGGCCTCTTCCACGAGGTCGCAGCCGTGCGCGAACAGCTCGGGTGGCATATTGAGCGCCGGCGTTGGGCGGAACCAGTTGAACGCCGGCTCGTAGATGGGCACCACGCCCTTGCGCTCCATGGAGTAGACGACCTCGCGGCAAAGGTCGTGCGCGGGCACCTTGCTGTCCTTGTCTTCCACGAACTCGACGGCCATGTAGGCGCCCAGCACCCGCACCTGGCCGACGATCTCGTACTTGTCCACCATGCCGCCGAGCTTCTGCTTGGCGACGCGCTCGAGCTCGGCCACGTTGTCGAGCACCTTGTCGCGCTCCATGATCTCCAGCAGCTTGAGCGCGACCATGCAGCCCACCGGCGAGCCGGCGTACGTGCCGCCGGTGTACAGGTTGCCAGCCGGCTCGCTCATGCGGTCCGATCCCAGCGTGCACGCGAATGGGATCAGACCGCCGCTGATCCCCTTCCCCAGGCTCAGCAGCTCCGCCTCTACGCCCGGGAAGTGCTCGATGGCGAACATCTTGCCGGTGCGCCCCACGCCCTCCTGGACCTCGTCGTTGTACAGGATCCAGTCGTACTTCTTGCACAGCTCATAGAGCCGCTTGGGCCACTGCTTCGGCGGTATCTGGATGCCGTTCTCGCCCTGGATGAACTCTACGTTCACGCCGGCGATGCTCTCCGGCGTGGCCTTGTACTGCAGGATCATCTCCTCGATGTAGCTGAGGCAGGCGATGTCGCATTGCGGGTACTCGAGGTGGTACGGACAGCGGTAGCAGGTGGGGAAGGGAACATTGATCCAGCCGCTCATGAATGGCTCGATGGCGTGGTTGTAGTGGGCATTGTGCGGGCCCATGGCGCCGGTGCCGTAGTTGCCGCCGTGGAAGCTGCCGAGGAAGGTGATCACGAAGCGCACGGCGTTCGCGACGACCTCGCTGCCCGTGGTGTCGTAGACCACCTTGGTCAGCGGCGACGGCGCCATCTCGTGCAGCTTCTCGGCGAACTCGTAGTGATGCCACGTGCGCAAGGCGCTGAGACACTCGGTACCGTACTCCTTGAGTGCCTTGGTGGCTACCTCGATGAGCTCCGGATGGTTGCCGCCCAGCGGGCTACTGGCCCAGCCGACGATCCAATCAAGGTAGCGGTTGCCG
>CAZIGT010000018.1:0-599 GCA_964538465.1 uncultured Thermoleophilia bacterium
GGTCCATGGCGATGCGCTCGCCGGCGAGCCCCAGCCCGTGCAAGCCTCCCCAGAAGATGAACGTCCAGCCGGCGCCGTGCCACAGGCCGCCGAGCAGGAACGTGAGCACGAGGTTCACATACGTGCGGGTCCTGCCCTTGCGGTTGCCGCCGAGCGGTATGTAGAGGTAGTCGCGCAGCCAGCTGCTGAGGGTGATGTGCCCGCGCCGCCAGAAGTCGCGGATGCTCACGGCGGTATACGGCGCATTGAAGTTGTCGGGGAAGCGGAAGCCCAGGAGCAGCGCCGTACCTATGGCGATGTCGCTGTAGGCGCTGAAGTCGCAGTAGATCTGCACCGAGTAGCCCAGGATGGCCACCAGCGCGTCCCACGACGAGTAGTCGCCCGGCGAAGCGAAGACGTTGTTCACCAGCGAAGCCGCCAGGTAGTCGGCGATGAGGATCTTCTTGGCGAGGCCGGCGAAGATGAGGAAGGCGGCGCGACCCACGTCGATATGTCGTGGGTCGCGCGGCGAGCGCAGCTGCGGCAGGAACTCGTGCGCGCGCACGAGGGGGCCGGCCAGCAGGGACGGGGAGTAGCACACGTAGCGCGTGCCGTGCTCG
>CAZIGT010000018.1:609-11321 GCA_964538465.1 uncultured Thermoleophilia bacterium
TAGATCTCGACGACGTAGGTGATAATCCGGAAGGTGAGGAACGAGATGCCCACCGGCAGGACGATCTTGAGCAGGGGGAGCGGCGCGCCCAGGCCAATGCGCTCGAGCAGGTTGTCGGCCTGGCTGACGAAGAAGCCGTAGTACTTGAAGAAGCCCAGGATGAGCAGGTCCACGACGAGCGTGGCTACCAGCCAGCGCTTGCGGCCGCCCTTGCTGCCGGCGCGAGCCAGCAGAAGGGCGCCGGCCTGGTTGATCACCGTGAAACCCACCAGTAGGAAGCAGAACTTCCAGTCCCAGGTGGCATAGAAGAAGTAGCTGGCCGCGATCATGAACCACTTCCACACGCGGAGGCGGGGCATGAGCAGCCAGCTCACGATGAAGACGACCAGGAAGAAGGCGGCGAACGTTACGGTCGGGAAGAGCACTGCAGAGTCGGTCCTGGAAGAAAGCTCCTGCTGGTTGCGGATGTCTAATAGTACAGCAGGGGGCGCGTCCGTCCTGCCCGACGCGCCGCGCGCCCCGTCGGTCCCGGCAGGGCGCGCCCCCAACGCGCCGCGCGCCCACGCCCTGCTCCTCATCCGCCCCGGCAACGCCCTGCGGTAGACTGGCGCTTGCCAGTTCCCCGCAGGCGAGGACCACCGCCATGACCGAAAAGACTCCCAAGGCCAAAACGCCCAAGGCCGCCAAGGTGCTCAAGCTCGGCCTCCCCAAGGGCAGCCTCGAGCAGTCCACCATGGACCTCTTCCGTCGCGCCGGCTTCCACATCACGGTAGGAGAGCGCTCCTACTTCCCGGCCATAGACGACCCCGAGATCGAGTGCATGCTCATCCGCGCCCAGGAGATGGCGCGCTACGTGGAAGACGGCATCCTCGACGTGGGCCTCACCGGCTGGGACTGGGTGCAGGAGACCGGGGCAGACGTACACACGGTGGCAGAGCTCGTCTACTCCAAGCAGAGCTTCGGCAAGATCCGCTGGGTGCTGGCCGTGCCGTCCGCCTCCCCCTATCAGCGCGCGGAAGACCTGCAGGGACGCATCATCTCCACCGAGCTGGTGCAGACGACCAGGCGGTACCTCGCCGAGCACGGCGTGGAGGCCAAGGTCGAATTCAGCTGGGGCGCCACCGAGGTCAAGCCGCCGGACCTGGCGGACGCCATCGTCGAGGCCACCGAGACGGGCGCCTCCCTGCGTGCCAACAAGTTGCGCATCATCGACGTGGTCCTCGAGTCCACCACTCGGCTCATCGCCAACCACCAGGCGTGGGCCGACCGCTGGAAGCGGCACAAGATGGGCGACATGCGGCTGTTGCTGGAAGGCGCCATGAACGCCCTCGACAAGGTCGGCCTCATGATGAACGTTCGCACGCCGGACCTGCAGAGCGTGCTCGACGCGTTGCCGGCACTGCGCAAGCCGACCATCTCGCACCTGAGCGACGAGGAGTGGGTCGCGGTGAACACGATCCTCGACGAGTCCGTCGTGCGACACATCATCCCGGCCCTCAAGAAGGCCGGCGCGGAAGGCATCGTCGAGTACCCGCTCAACAAGATCGTCTTGTGACACATCTTCGTGAGCTGATCGCCCGACACCTCCTCGCGGCGGCGGCCGTGGCAGCGGCGCTGCTGGCCGCGGTCGGCGTGGGCGCCTGGCTGAGCGTGCGCGCGGCGCAGGACGAGAAGCTGCCGATCGAGCAGGTGTTCAAGCAGTACCAGCAGTACCTTCTGAACCGGCCGGGCGTGGTCAGCGTGGGTATCGGCGAGCGGTACGGCAACCGCTTCATCCAGGTGTACGTGCGCAAGCTCACGGACAAGGTCGCGGCGGGTATCCCCGACACGTTCGGCGGCTGGAAGGTGCGCGTACAGGAGATCCCCGACCCCTCCCCCAAGCCGCGCAGCCCCTCCCCATCGCCCAGCCCCACCGTTCGCGACCCGGACACGGTGATGGTAGACGTGCGCGGCACCATCACGGCGATCACACGGTCGGTCGAGCCACGAGCGGGCGCGCTCGGCTGGATCGTGGTGGAAGGCACGGCCGACCCGGACACCAGCTGCGCCGAGGCCTGCGTGGCCATCACCGAGAGCACGCAGTTCTACGTTCTCGGCGAGGAGGGCCTGCGGCCCGCGGGCGCCGCCTTCACCGACCGCGACCTGCGCGGCGAAACCGTGGAGGTGGAGTTCCTGGGGGGGACGACCGGCGCCGACCCGGTGCAGGCCACCGCGACCGTGGTCGTTCTCGTCGCCGGCGACTGAGCGGCCGCTCAGCGCCCCACGACGGCGCCGCGGACCTGCCACTCGCCGCTGCGAGCGTCGAGCCAGACCACCGTGTCGCCGCACACGCGGGGACTCTCCTGCGCCGCCTTGTCCGTGCAGACGGCGACCTCCTTGCCGGCCGCCAGGTCACGGGCGTAGATGTCGCCGCGAGCGCCGGACAGGGCGTTGCCGGACCCCGACCCTGCCGAGCGGCCGTCCCACCAGACGACGAGGCTGCCGTCGATGTGCACGTCTGCCTGGACGCCTGTCTCGGCACAGATGGTGAACCGTCGGCGCGTGCGCAGGTCGTAGCCGTACACGTCGCCGGAGACCGAGCACCAGACGACGCGGTCGCCGGAGATGTCGACGCCGACGGCCGGGCTGCCGCTGGCCCGGATGGTCTGCCCGGAGCGGGTGTCCTGCACCCACACACCCGCGTTCTCGTCACGACCCGACCACGCGACCAGGCCTTCGTCGACGGCCAGCCCGGTCTTGGGACCGGCCGCTGCCTTGACGAAGGACACGGCGCGGGCGGTGGAGTCGTAGATGCAGATGCGGTCGTCGGCGCCGTCTGGGTAGTCCTTGTCTTGCACGCGCGCGAGCCACACGACGAGGTCGCCGTCGGCGTCAAGGGATCCCGCGCGCACCGACGCCGAGGTCTTGGCGCCGCTCTTCTTGCCTTTGCCGGCATCGAGCGGAGTGGCGGCGAGCGAGAACGGCTTCCCCTGCAGCGGCCGCGCGATCCACAACTCCGTCGGCGCATCGTCGCCGGCGCCGCGCTGCGTCCACGCCAGCAGCTTCTCGGTGACGACCGGGGAGTTCTGCTGCACGCGATCCGGCGTGCGCTGCAGCGCGTAACGCTGGTGCATGCGCACGTCAGCGGCGAAGATGCCGCTACGCTTCGCCGCCGCCTCTGCCCACACGACGAGGTCGCCGCAGAAACCGAGAGCGCCGCCCTGGTCGCCGGACCAGCGTGGCGCCGAGATGGGGAACTCGGCGACCGCGGCCGGCTCCCCGGCGCTCACAGCCTGCCCGCCGGGAGCCAGCGGCTGCTCGCTCGGCCACAGCGCCCACGTGACGATGAGCGTTATGGCCACGACGAACCCTCCGAGAACGGCGACCTGCGTGACGCGAGACATGAGTTGTACGACCCCCTAGCTGCAGCAGGGATTATCGAGCACGCCGCGCCGCGGCTCAAGCTGGGCCGTGTGCTCCCGGGCCGCGCACAGGCATGGCGCCGGAGTGTTGCCGCGGCCGCGAACGATTCGGCCGGCGGCCGCGGACGTGCAGAACAGTCGGTGAACCCTTGGGGCATGACGCGCGTCTCCTTCCGTGCCACACTGACGATGGTCGCGACGCGACGCTCACCGCGTGGCCGGATCGCGACCCGAGAGGCATGGTGATGAGCCGCAGATCGCGCACACTCATGTTCGGAGCGCTCGCCGTGGCCGTCTGCGCGGCTGCGGGTCTCGGCATCTGGCGCGCTACCGACAGCCCGGACGCAGCCGGCGCCGCCACCGAGCCGGCCGGCGCAGCCGACGGCTCGGCGAACGCCGCTGCCGGTTCGCCCGACGTCGCAGTGACGATCGTGCCGTCAGACCCCGACGACGGCAGCGGCGACCGGACCGCGCAGCCCCCCGCCGCCGGCGACGCGGACATCCGCGGCGTGGTGACGTCCGCCGCCGTGTACGACGTCACCGACCCATCTCAGGAAGCCGTGGGCTGTCTCATGGTCGAGGCACCCAAGGGCGACGACGTCCCCTACGACAGGGCGTCCGTCGCGATCACCACGAGGACGCTGGTCTTTGCCGAAGCCGGCGGCCGCAGGACGCGGGTGCACCCGGCGCTGCCGGAGCTCAACGGCAAGACGGTGGAGGTGGTCTTCACCGGCGCGGTGGCCGAGTCCTATCCGGTGCAGGCCACCGCGGCGTACGTGACCATCCTCGACTGACCGGCGGCCCGCCGGCGCCCCGGGCCGCCCAACGCGCTCCGGGCGACTCGCCGGCGCATCGAGGCCGCCTGAAGGGCCGCACGCGCTCAGGCGCGCGCGGCCCTTCACACTCATCCGGAGGCGCGGCTGGTGCGCGGAGCGCGGAGTCCCGCGGCAGGCGCGTGCCGCGCCCGCCGCCCCGCGCCCTTCAGACCTTCAGAGCTGCACCCGGCGACCGTCCAGCAGGTCGGCCTGTTTCACCACGGCGGCGACCTGCTCGTCGCTGATCGGCCCGTCGAGCGCCAGGCCCATCACCTCGTGGGACCCCGGCCCGGTGACGCCCACGGAGACCTGCCCGATGTTGATGCCGAACTCGCCGATGGCGGCGCCGATCCTGCCGAACGTGCCGGGGATCTGGGCGCGAGCACGTACGAAGAGCATGTGCTCGCGGGGCACCAGGTCCATCTCGCGGCCGTACGCCATGACGATGCGCGGCTGGTGGTTGGCGCCGAGCGCTGTTCCGGCCGCTGAGAGCTCGGCCCCGTTGAGCGGCGTGACCGTGATGAGGCTCACATAGTCGACGATGGCCGGCTCGCGGGCCTCCCGCCACGTCAGGCCGCGTTCCTTGGCGATGTGACCCACGTTGACGAAGTTGACCGGCTCCTCCACCTTGTCGGCGAGCACGCCCTGCAGCACGGCCATGCTGAGGATGCTGGTGTCGTGAGCGGCTATGGCTCCTTCGTACGTGATGTCGAGCTCGTCGACCGGTCCTTCGGCCAGCTGCGCGACGAGCTTGCCGAGCATCTCGGCCACGGCGACGAACGGCATGACCTCGTCGGCCTGTTCGCCGAGCGAGAACGGCATGTTGACGGCGTTGGGCGCGAACTGCCCGTTGAGCGCCAGCGCCACCTGCTCGGCCGTCTGGATGCCCGCCCGCAGCTGCGCCTCCTTCGTGGAGGCGCCCAGGTGCGGCGTGCTCACCACGTTGTCGTACTTGAAGAGGACGCTGTCTGTCGTCGGCTCCTTCGGGTAGACGTCGACGGCGGCGGCGGCCACCTTGCCGCTCTCCAGCGCCCGCGCCAGGGCGTCCTCGTCGATGATGCCGCCGCGGGCCACGTTGACCACGCGCACGCCGTCCTTCATCTGGGCGAAGGCCGCATCGTCGACGAAGCCCAGCGTGTCCTTGTTCTTGGGAAGATGGACCGTGATGAAGTCGGCGTCGCGGTAGATCTCGTCCGCGGTCTGGGCACGCCGCAAACCGAGCTCGCGGAACCGCTCGGCAGGAACGTACGGGTCGAAGGCGACCACCTCCATGCGCAGGCCGCGGGCGCGCTCGGCCACGAGCGCGCCGATGCGCCCGAGCCCGATGACGCCCAGCGTCTTGCCCTGCAGCTCGACGCCGCCGTACTTGGACCTGTCCCAGCGCCCGGCCTTGAGCGCCGCGTGGGCCTGCGGGATGTTCCGGGCGCAGGCCATGATCATCGCCACGGTGTGCTCCGCGGCGCTCAGCACGTTGCTGGTGGGCGCGTTGACCACGGTGATGCCGCGCTTGGTGGCCGCCGCCAGATCGACGTTGTCCACGCCCACGCCGGCACGCCCTATCACACTCAGCCGCGTGCCGGCCTCGATCACCTTGTCGGTCACCTTGGTGGCCGAGCGCACGATGAGCGCGTCGTAGTCGTCTATGCGGTCGAGGAACTCCTCCTCCGACCAGTCGACCCCGAGATCGACGTCGAAGTCCTTCTGGAGAAGCTCCACGCCCTCAGCGGCCAGCTTCTCCTTCACCAGCACCCGTTTGCGGTCTGTCATGTCTCTTCCCTCGCTCGCGAGCCGCGCCGGCTCGCGTCGTCATTGCGTCCGTATGGTCCCGGGGCGGGCGGCGACGGAGAGTCCGACCGTCCGCGCGCCCCCGCAGCGCGAAGGCGAGGAGCTCACGGCCCGCGCCTTCGCGCCGACCGTCCTCACAACTGGACCGTGCTCTTCAGGAACACCTGCTCGGCGGCGGCGGCCGACGCTCCCCACGTGACCGGGTAGCCGAGCTGCGCCAACACCAGCTCCATGACGGCCAGGCCCACGACGATGTCGCTGGCCCCGAAGTAACCACAGTGCCCGAAGCGGAAGATCTGGCCCTTGAGCCTGCCCTGGCCACCGGCCAGCCATACGCCGTACTTGTCGCGCGCCAACTTGGTGATGCCGGCGCCGTCCACGCCGGCCGGCACCTTGACCGCCGTGACGGAGTTCGCCTCCGGGTCGTCGGGGCCGAAGAGCTCGAGGCCCTGCGCCGTGACGCCGGCTCGGCAGGCCCTACCGAGCACGCGATGGCGCTCGAACACGTTCTGTAGGCCCTCCTCGCGGATGAGCCTGATGGCGGCGTTCTGCGCCACCATCAGGCTGACGGCAGGCGTGTACGGAGTCTGGGCCGAATCGCCGGTCATCTTCTTGCGGGCGGCGACCCAGTCAAAGTAGAAGCGCGGCGTCTGGGTCGCCCCTACCTTCGTCCAGGCCTTCTCGCTGACGGCCACGTACGCCAGCCCGGGCGGCACCATGAGGGCTTTCTGGGAACCGGCCACGCAGACATCCACGTGCCAGGCGTCGGTGGGCAGGTCGGTGGCGCCCAGCCCGCTGATGGCGTCCACCACCAGGACCGCCGGGGTGCCGGCGACGATCTCCCCTATCGTCTTGATGTCGTTCACCACGCCCGTGCTGGTCTCGCTGAACTGCACGAAGACCGCCACCGCGTCGGGGTTGTCGGCCAGGGCCTTGGCGATGTCCCTGGGATCGGCCCGGGTGCCCCATTCGTACTCCAGGGCCACCACGTTCGCGCCCCACGTCGTGTTGAGCTTGATCCAGCGTTCGCCGAAATTGCCGACGCTGGCCACGACGACCTTCTCGCCGGGCGCCACCAGGTTGACCACGGCGCTCTCCATGGCGCCGGTGCCGGAGCTGGCGAACACGAGCACGTCATTCTCTGTCTGATAGACGTACTTCATGCCGTCCACCACTTCCTTGAGGATCTCGGTGAAGCGCGGCGCCCGGTGATGCACCACGGGCTCACCGAGCGCGGCGAGGACTTCAGGAGGTACGGGCGTTGGGCCCGGCGTGAGCAGGAAGCGCTTCAGCATCGTCTGGTCCTTCCGTTGCGTGGGAGGGGTCCTGCGTATGTAGGGGCGCAGGCCCGATCCCAAGGTTCTCGAGGGCGAGCGATGGGTCGCTGCCTCTGAAGGCTCGACCCATCATACGAGGTTTGTCAGGCCGTGCGGCGTTTGCGCGGGCGCCTCCGTCGACGAGGCGACCGGGCAAGCTCCGTCGCCTCAGCGGGCGCCGGCGCCGCACGGCCTCGACCACGACGATCGGGCACAGGTGAGACGCGGCAGGATGCGGGCGCGGTGAAGCGCGCCGGGAACGCACGAGACGGCCGGGAGGACGCCAAGCCGGTCGACCCGCTCGAGATGACGCGGGATGCGGGCACGATGAAGCGCGCCGCGAGTGCGCACCAAGCACGTCCGTCGCGCGCGCGGCAAGCCGGAACGGGGAAGCGTGCCGCGCAGGCACGGACAGGCGGGATGCGCTCTGCGCGGATGCGTGAGAGATGCGGGGGCCGGCTGGGCTGGGGCCTGCGCCTGTGGCGCGCCGCCCAGCCCAGCCGTCACGACGGGCGATGTGACGGCTTCAGCATGCGCGGGACTGTAGCGGATTCGTCCCGCGCCTGTCCAGCCCCGCAGACCGCAGCCAGGTCTGGGCAGTCGTCACCCCTGCACTCGTATTTGATGGCGATCGGATCAGCCACCTTGAGCGCCGGCTCGAGGAGCGCGGATTCGGTCCTACCTCCTGCCCGCCGGCGTTCGCCTATGTGGGCGACTGCAACAGAATCCTAGTCGACGAGGTCTTTCCGACAGCCAAGTACGGGGCCTACCGACGCGCGTTGTGCCTCCTCGATCCCTATGGTCTCGACCTTGACTGGGGGGTCGTGGAGACAGCTGGACGTATGGAGACCGTCGAGCTCTTCCTCAACTTCCCTGTCATGGACATGAACCGCAACGTGTTGTGGCGCGATCCGCAAGGTGTCGATGAGCGGGACAAGCTGCGCATGACGAGGTTCTGGGGAGATGACTCGTGGCACGACGCGGCCTACAGCGAAAGGCTCACCCTGTTCGGCCCCGAAGATGAGAAGCGAACGAACCAGGAGGTGGTCCAGGCCTACTGCGCTCGGCTGAAGGAGGTCGCCGGGTTTGCCTACGTGCCTGAACCCATTCCCATGCGGAACGACCAGAACGCCGTTGTCTACTACCTCATCTTCGCCTCGCAGAACGCGACCGGGGGCAAGATCGCGGACTACCTCCTCCGCAAGTACGCCACAACGTAGGATGCAGCCGTGAGTGCCACCAGAATCGAATGGACCGAGGTCACGTGGAACCCCATCACGGGTTGTACCAAGGTGAGTGCGGGCTGCGCCAACTGCTACGCGGAACGCATGGCCAAGCGTCTTCAGGCCATGGGCCAGCCCAACTACGCGAGGGGCTTCGAGGTGGTGTCCCACGAGCACATGCTGCGGGCACCGCTCGGGTGGCGGCGACCAAGCGTGGTCTTCGTCAACTCCATGAGCGACCTCTTCCACGACGACGTGCCGGACGAGTTCATCGCCCGCGTCTTCGCGACCATGCGTGAAGCGCACTGGCACGAGTTCCAGGTCCTCACGAAACGGTCCGAGCGTCTGGCGAAGCTCAGCCCTGACCTCGACATCGCCCCCAATGTGTGGATGGGAGTGTCTGTCGAGAACGGGGCGGTCGTGCAGCGCATCGACGACCTGAGGCGGGCCGACGTCGGCCTCCGCTTCCTCTCGCTGGAGCCGCTGCTCGGCCCGCTGCCGGACCTCGACCTCACCGACATCGACTGGGTGATCGTCGGCGGCGAGTCGGGCCCGGGCGCGCGGCCGATCATGCCCGACTGGGTACGCCACATCCGCGACACGTGCCTTGACGCCGACGTGCCGTTCTTCTTCAAGCAGTGGGGCGGTACCCGCAAGAAGGCCGCCGGACGTGAGCTCGATGGTCGCATCTGGGATGAGATGCCCAGGCGAGAGCGACCGGCGAGTGCCGCTCTCGCCTGAGCACGTAGGGGCCGGCCGCCGCTACTTCACCGTCAGCGTAGCCGCCTCGACTGCAGCCGCGGCTGCTTCACGTTCAGCCTCGCGCCGCCTCGGTGGTCCGGCCGCCCCCTGCACTCAACCTCACCTTCAGCGTGGCCGCCCCGACCTTGCTCTGGGTGTTGCCGGCGATGTCGGTGGCGTAGACCTTGAGCGTGTAGCGGCCCTTGGCCAGCGTGCAGCGCCAGGAGTAGGTCGCCTTGGCGTTGCAGGCGCAGGTGCCGGGCAGCTTGAGCGACTTCTTGAGCTTGCTGCCCTAGAAGATCTTCAGCGTGACCTTGGCCTGGCCGCAGCCGAGCAGGGCTCGGTGACCTGGTAGGCCAGACGCCCGCCCGACTCGGGCGGCTTCATTCTCCCGCAAGCCTGCCGCGCGGAGCCGTCGTTCCGCCCCTGTTCGAACGGCTCCCGACCGGCAGCACACACGAAGCATCAAGGAACGCATGGCCCGCGCATGGGATCCGTCAAGGCGCATGTGCTTCGAGGGGCGACCGGCGTAGTCTCGGGCATGACACCAACGGAGGGAAGGCTGGATTCGTGGGCGATGTGCTCGCCATCGTGATCATCATCGGGTCCTTCGCGGGCTGCATCGCCCTCGTGCGCGGGACCGCCAGGATCATCGGGGACGCGTCCGGACGAAGCGGGGACGAAGTGGAGCCGACCGCCGGACCGGAACCGCCGATCGACTCACAGGCGGACGGACGATGAGCGCGACCGACTACGTCTTCATGGCGGCCGCGCTCGCCGTCCTGATCTACCTGGTCGTCGTGGTGCTCAAGGCTGGACGGTCGCTATGAGCATGCACGCCTACTTGCAGATCATCGCCCTGATCGTCTGCGTGGCGATCGGCACGCGCCTGCTCGGCCCATACATCGCCAAGGTGTTCGCTGGCGGCCGCGCGCCCGGCGACCGCGTGTTCCTGCCGGTCGAGCGCCTTCTCTACCGGGCGATGCGTGTGGATCCGGAGCGTGAGCAGCGCTGGACTATGTACGCCCTGAGCCTCCTTCTGTTCAGCCTCATCTGTGTGCTCGGCCTGTTCGCGCTGCAGCGCCTGCAGGGACTGCTGCCCATCAACCCCACGAACGTAGAGGGTGTCTCGCCGCTACTCGCCTTCAACACCGCGATCAGCTTCGTCACTAACACGAACTGGCAGAACTACGGCGGCGAATCGACCATAAGCCACCTCACGCAGATGGCCGGGCTCACCGTGCAGGACTTCGCCTCGGCGGCGGTCGGCATGGCGGTGGCGGTCGCTCTGGTCCGCGGTCTCACGCGACGGCATAGCACCACCAGCGGCAACTTCTGGGGCGAGCTGGCGCGCGCTGGCATGCGCATCCTGCTGCCGCTGGCGCTCGTCCTGGCGCGCGGCCTGGGCGCCCTGGGCGGCGTCCAGACCCT
>CAZIGT010000018.1:11331-22209 GCA_964538465.1 uncultured Thermoleophilia bacterium
GCGGTCCGATCGCGAGTCAGGAGGCCATCACGGAGCTGGGCAACACCGGGGGCGGCATCGTCGGCGCCAATTCGGCGCACCCGTTCGAGAACCCCAACGGCCTCACGGACTTCCTCGAGATCCTCGCCCTGCTGCTCATCCCGTTCTCGATGACGTACGCCTTCGGTCGCCTGGCCGGGGACCAGCGGCAAGGATGGGTCCTCTTCGCGGTCATGCTCGTGCTCTGGGGTGGCTCGGTCGCCATGACCACCTGCTTCGAGGTGCACGGCAACACGCAGCTGGCGGTCGCCGGAGCCAACATGGAAGGCAAGGAGGTGCGCTTCGGCGCCGCCTCCTCGGCCCTGTTCGCGGCGTCGACGACCGGTACCTCCACGGGCGCCGTCAACGCCTCGCTCGACAGCTTCACGCCGGCCGGCGGCGCCGTCCCCCTGTTCAACATGATGATGAGCGAGGTCACTCCCGGCGGCGCCGGGGCCGGCCTGTACGGCATGCTGGTCTTCGCCCTGATCACCGTGTTCGTGGCCGGCCTGATGGTGGGACGCACGCCGGAGTACCTCGGCAAGCGCATCCAGGCGCCCGAGGTGAAGATGGCTGTCCTGTACATCATCATCGTGCCCCTCGTAGTGCTCGGCTTCGCGGGGACATCGGCGCTCATTCCGGGGGCCGTGTCCTCTACCTTGAACAGCGGCCCCCACGGC
The DNA here is from genome assembly GCA_964538465.1 of uncultured Thermoleophilia bacterium. Classification (GTDB taxonomy): domain Bacteria; phylum Actinomycetota; class Thermoleophilia; order UBA2241; family UBA2241; genus UBA6103. The sequence continues at coordinate 12,030 of CAZIGT010000018.1, forward strand.
CTCACCGAGATCGTCTACGCCTTCACGTCGCAGGCCAACAACAACGGGTCCGCCTTCGGCGGGCTCACAGGCAATACCGACTGGTACAACATCAGCGGTGGCCTGGCCATGCTGGCCGGTCGCTTCGTGCAGATCGTCGCCGTACTGACGATCGCGGGCTCGCTGGTCCGCAAGCAGCCCGTGCCGCCCAGCGCCGGCACCTTCCCCACCCACACGCCGCTGTTCGCCGGTCTTCTCGGCGGCATCATCCTCATCGTCATCGCATTGACCTACTTCCCGGCGTTGTCGCTCGGTCCCATCCTGGAGGCGCTCGGTCTATGACTACAAGACGACCATCGCTCTTCGATCGCGCGCTCCTGGGACGTGCCACGACCGACGCATTCGCCAAGCTCGACCCACGCCATCTGGCGCGCACCAACCCGGTCATCTTCGTCACCGAGCTGGTGAGCGCGTTCGTCCTGGTGTTGGCGATCGTCGCGCCGACCTGGTTCGCGTGGACGATCGATGCATGGCTGTGGTTCACGGTCCTGTTCGCCAACTTCGCCGAGGCGGTCGCCGAAGGGCGCGGCAAGGCGCAGGCCGACGCCCTGCGGAAGACCCGCGCGCAGACGCTCGGCAGAAAGCGGATGGCGGACGGCGCGACGCAGGAAGTGCCGTCCAGCCAGCTCGTGCTCGGCGACGTGGTGATCATCTCCGCCGGAGAGGTCATCCCGGCAGACGGCGAGGTGATCGAAGGCATAGCCAGCGTCGACGAATCGGCGATCACCGGCGAGTCGGCGCCGGTGCTCCGCGAGTCAGGTGGTGCCCGCTCGGCCGTGACCGGCGGCACCCGTGTGCTCAGCGATGAGATCGTCGTGAGGGTCACCCAGCGACCCGGCGAGAGCTTCCTTGACCGCATGATCGCCCTCGTCGAGGGCTCCGCCCGGCAGAAGACACCGAACGAGGTCGCTCTCGAGATCCTCCTGGCGGGCCTCACGGTCGTCCTGCTCATCTCGGTCGTCAGCCTGCAGCCTTTCGCCATCTACTCGGGCGACCCGCAAAGTGTCGTCGTGCTGGCGTCGCTGCTCGTGTGCCTCATCCCCACGACGATCGGCGGGCTGCTCAGCGCCATCGGCATCGCCGGCATGGATCGGCTGGTACGCCGCAATGTGCTGGCGCTGTCGGGGCGAGCGGTGGAGGCGGCCGGGGACTGCACCACGCTCCTGCTGGACAAGACCGGCACGATCACGTTGGGCAACCGGCAGGCGGTCGCGTTCCTGCCGCTTCCCGGCGTCGACGAGGCGGAGCTGGCCGGCGCGGCGCAGCTCTCGAGCTTCGCCGACGAAACGCCGGAGGGTCGCTCGATCGTCGTGCTCGCCAAGGAGCGCTTCGCCCTTCGCGACCGCGACCTGACCGGCGTCAGGCTGGTCCCTTTCAGCGCGCAGACACGCATGAGCGGCGTAGACATCGACGGTCGCCACATCCGGAAGGGCGCCGCCGAAGCGGTGCGCACGTGGATCGAGGAGCGCGGCGGCGTGGCTCCGGCCGAGCTGAGCCGACTCGTCGACGGCGTGGCGTCCGGCGGCGGCACGCCGCTGGTCGTCGCCGAGGACGATCATGCTCTCGGTGTCGTGCAGCTCAAGGATGTGGTCAAGGTGGGCATGGCGGAGCGCTTCGAGCAGCTGCGCAGAATGGGCATACGCACCGTCATGATCACCGGCGACAACCCGCTGACGGCAGGAGCCATCGCGGCCGAAGCCGGCGTCGACGACTACCTGGCCGAAGCGAAGCCCGAGGACAAGCTGGCGCTCATCAAGCGCGAGCAGTCCTCGGGCAACCTGGTGGCGATGACCGGCGACGGCACGAACGACGCACCGGCGCTGGCGCAGGCCGACGTCGGCGTAGCGATGAACACCGGCACACAGGCCGCGCGCGAAGCGGGCAACATGGTCGATCTCGACTCCGACCCCACCAAGCTGATCGAGATCGTCGAGATAGGCAAGCAGCTGCTCATCACGCGCGGCTCGCTGACCACCTTTTCTATAACCAACGACGTGGCCAAGTACTTCGCCATCATCCCGGCCATGTTCGCCGGAGCCCTGCCCGCGCTAGACAAGCTCAACATCATGCATCTGGGCAGCCCGCAGTCCGCCATCCTCAGCGCCGTCATCTTCAACGCCCTGATCATCGTGGCGCTGATCCCGCTGGCGTTGCGCGGTGTGCGCTTCCGCGCCGCATCCGCATCGGCCGTCCTGCGCCGCAACCTGCTCATCTACGGCTTGGGAGGTCTGGTCGTGCCGTTCGTCGGCATCAAGCTCATCGACCTTCTCGTCTCGGCGCTGGGGGCCTGACATGATGCGTCAGCTCAGGACCGCTGTCATCGCGTTCCTCGTACTGACCGTGCTGACAGGCCTTGCCTATCCACTGGTCATCACTGGAATCGCTCAGCTCGCCTTCAACCACAAAGCGAACGGCTCGCTGATCGAGGACGACGGCATGACCGTAGGGTCTTCCCTCATCGCACAGCAGTTCACCGCGGCACGCTACTTCCACCCTCGCCTCTCGGCGGCCGGCAACGGCTATGACGCGATGGCCAGCGGGGCCTCGAACTTTGGGCCCACGAACCCCGAGCTCCTTGAGTCGGTCAAGGCCGCGGCGCGTGCCTACCGCCGCGAGAACGGGCTCGCCGCCGATGCCTTTGTCCCGATCGACGCGGTGACCTCCTCCGGCTCCGGACTCGACCCGCAGATCTCCGTGGCAAACGCCCGCCTGCAGGCCCCGCGCGTAGCCCGCGCACGCGACCTGACGGTGGCGTGTGTGCGGCGCCTGATCGCCGAGAACACGCGAGGACGGAGCCTCGGATTCCTCGGCGAACCCGGCGTGAACGTGCTAGAGCTCAATCTCGCCCTCGACGGACTCGACAGGTAGTGGCCAACATGGACATGCCCGTCATGGATACAGTGACGACTGCCGCGCCGGCGCAGTCGGTGACCGCCCGCGGGGAGCTGCGCGTCTATCTGGGCGCCGCGCCCGGCGTGGGCAAGACGTTCGCCATGCTCAACGAAGGCCGGCGACGCCGCGATCGCGGCGAGGACGTCGTCGTCGGCTTCGTCGAGCCGCACGGCCGGCGCCGAACGGTGGAGCAGGTCGGCGACCTCGAGGTGGTTCCCCGGCGCACTCTCACTTACCGGGGCGCCGCCTTCGAGGAAATGGACCTGCAGGCGTTGCTCGACCGCCATCCGGACCTCGCCCTGGTCGACGAGCTGGCGCACACGAACGTGCCCGGCTCGGCCAACGAGAAGCGCTGGCAGGACATCGAGGACCTGCTGGCGGCCGGCATCGGCGTCATCAGCACGGTCAACATCCAGCACCTGGCCTCCCTCAACGATGTGGTCGAACGCATCACTGGCGTCACGCAGCGCGAGACCGTGCCCGACGAGGTGGTGCGTCGCGCCGACCAGCTCGAGCTCATCGATCACCCGCCGGAGACCATCCGCGCGCGGCTGGCAAGGGGTGACATCTACCCGGCCGAGCGCATCGACACGGCGCTCGGCAACTACTTCCGTCCCGGCAACCTCGCCGCGTTGCGCGAGCTGGCGCTCCTCTGGATCGCCGACCGGGTCGAGGAAGAGCTGGACGAGTATCGTCGACGTCACGGCATCTCCGACACCTGGGAGACGCGCGAGCGCGTCCTTGTCGCGCTGGATGGAACGCCGCAAGGAGACCGCCTGATACGCCGCGCGGCGCGCATGGCACAGCGTCTCAACGGCGATTTGGTGGCAGTCCACGTGACCCCGCAGGACGGCCTCGTCACGGCACACGCCACCCTCGATCGCGAACGTCGCCTGGTCGAGCAGCTCGGCGGCACCTACCGAGAGGTGGCGGGAGCTGAGCTGGGGCCCGCCCTCGTGGACACGGCAAGGTCCGTCAACGCCACTCAGCTCGTGGTGGGCGCGACCCACCATTCACCGCTGTGGTCGCTCCTCCACGGGTCGACGGTCGCAGGGATCATCAGAGCCGCCGGCCCGGTCCTCGACATACACGTGATCAGCCGCACACCGACCGGCGAGGAGCGCGAACGGCAACCCGGGCGGCGGCGGTTGCCGGGGCTGTCTCGCCGCCGCCTCGCTCTCGGCTTCGCCTTCACGGCTGTCGGGTTGCCGCTGCTGACGTGGATCCTGTCCCATGTACGCGCACAGATCGGTCTGCAGGGCGTCCTGATGGCGTTCCTTCTGCTCGTCGTCGGCGCCTCCGCTATCGGCGGTATGGGCCCGGCGATCGCCACGGCGGTCGGCGGCTTCCTCCTGGTGAACTGGTACTTCACGCCTCCACTCTACGCGTTCACCATCGGCGAGCCCGAGAACATAGCCGCCCTCATCTTCTTCCTGACGGTGGCGATCGTCGTCAGCGTCTTCGTGTCCCTGGCCTCACGGCGAGCGGCAGAGGGCGCCCGCCTGAGGGCGGACGCGGGCGCCATGGCGCTGCTCGCCGGCTCGCCCACCGTCGACGAGCTGCTCGACAGCCTCTGGCAGTCGTTCGAGTGCCGAGGGATCTCCCTGCTGCACCTGGACGGCGGCTCGTGGCGTGTCCGGGCAGCTCGGGGTGAGCCGCCACCGACTGCAACAGGCGAGATCACACTGCAGGTCGACCCTGCACACACTCTGGTGATCCACGGCAGAGTCGACGCGCGAACAGAAGACCGCCGCATGCTCGATGCGTACGCCAGGAGACTGGCGGCCGCAATCGGGACCGAACAGCTCGAACAGGCCGCCTCACAGGCAGATGCGCTGGAGTCGGCCGATCAGCTGCGGTCGGCCATCCTGGCGGCCGTGTCGCACGATCTGCGCACGCCGCTGGCCGCCATCAAGGCGTCCGCCTCGAGCCTTCGGCAGGAGGACGTGGAATGGTCTCCGGCGGACCGACGAGAGCTCATTGAGACCATCGACGATGAAGCCGATCGGTTGAACGCGCTCGTCGGCAACCTGCTCGACATGAGTCGCGTGCAGGCCGGCGCGCTCGAGATCGCGTTGCGGCCGGTGAGCCTCGACGAGGTGCTTCCGGCCGCCTTGTCCTCCGTGGGAGGGCGTGCAGCGAACGTGCGTCTTGAGCTGCGCGAGGACCTTCCGCCGGTCCTCGCCGACCGTGACCTCCTCGAGCGCGCCCTGGCCAACATCATCGCCAACGCGATCGCCTACTCCCCCGACGGCAGGCCTGCTCACGTGTTCGCCGGGAGAGTCGACGATCTGGTCGACATCCGCGTCGCCGACCGCGGCCCGGGTGTACCCACGCGAGATCGCGAGCGCATGTTCCTGCCCTTCCAGCGCACGGGGGACAGCGATCGTCGCGAGGGCGCGGGCGTGGGCCTGGCCGTCGCCCGCGGCGTCGTCCTGGCCATGGGCGGCAGCATCGAGACCGAGGACACGCCCGGCGGCGGCCTCACAGTGGTCGTGCGGATCCACACCGCCTGATGCGAATGGAAGAAGGAACGCCCGCTCAGGAGTATGGTGCAGCCATGAGCGGGACCGCCGCAGCAGAGCCGCCCGAGCCGGGCCGCTTCCGCGTCTATCTGGGCGCCGCACCCGGCGTCGGGAAGACGTGGGCCATGCTCGACGCTGGGCGCCGGCGCAAGGACCGGGGCGAAGACGTGGTCGTCGGCTTCGTCGAGCCCCACGGGCGCCGGCCGATCGAGCAGCAAGTCGGCGATCTGGAAGTCGTCCCTCGCAAGCGGATCGCCTACCGCGGGACGACGCTCGAGGAGATGGACGTCGACGCCATCCTCGCCCGGCGCCCGCACCTCGTGCTGATCGACGAGCTGGCCCATACGAACGCTCCGGGATCGCGCTCCGAGAAGCGCTGGCAGGATGTGCAGCGGCTGCTCGATGCCGGCATCAACGTGTTCACCACCCTGAACATCCAGCATCTGGCCTCGCTCAACGACGTCGTCGAGCAGATCACCGGCTCAACGCAAAAGGAGACGGTGCCGGACGAAGTCGTGCGCCGGGCCGACCAGCTGCAGCTGGTCGACCTCTCGCCGGGAACCATCCGCTCGCGCCTGGCCCGCGGCGATATCTACCCCGCCGAGCATATCGACGCCGCTCTCGGCAACTACTTCCGCCCCGGCAACCTCGCCGCGCTGCGCGAGCTGGCGCTCCTCTGGATCGCGGACCGCGTCGAGGAGGAGCTGGTCGACTACCGGCTCAGACACGGCATCGCGGAGCCGTGGGAGACGCGCGAGCGCGTCATGGTGGCGCTCGACGGGTCAGCGGCCGGCGACCGTCTCATCCGCCGCGCCGCCCGCATGGCGCAGCGCGTGAGCGGCGAGCTCGTGGCCGTCCACGTGAACCCGGAGGACGGCCTCATCGGCGACCGCGCCGCGCTCGAGCACCAGCGACAGCTGGTGGTGCAGCTCGGCGGGACGTTCCACGAGGTCGCCGGCGATGACGTCGGCACCATCCTGGTCAAGAGCGCTGCGTCGCTCGCAGTCACGCAGCTCGTGCTCGGCGCCAGCGACCGCGCACGCTGGCGCCGCCTCCTCTTCGGCTCAACGGTCTCCCGGACCCTGCGTGCTGCCGGGGTCGGGCTCGACGTGCATGTAATAGCCCGCGACCCCGACGAGCAGCCGGGCGAGCGCCACCTACCCAAGCCGCCGCCGCTACCGAACCTTCCTCGCCGCCGCATGCTGTTGGGATTCGCGCTCGCAGTCGCCGGCCTGCCCACGCTCACGCTCGTCATGCACGCCGCCCGCGAGGGAGTGACTCTCCCGGTCGCCCTCCTCCTCTACCTGCTCTTCATCGTGCTGGTGGCCGCGGTCGGCGGGCTGTGGCCCGCCCTTGTCGCGGCCGTCGCAGGCTTCGTCCTGGCCAACTGGTTCTTCACGCCGCGCTACTACACGCTGGACATCGCCGGGGTCGAGAACGTCGTGGCGCTGGTGGTGTTCATCGCGGTGGCCGTGCTGGTGAGCGTGTTCGTGACGCTGGCCACACGGCGGGCCGCTGAGGGCGCCAGACTGCGGCTCGAGGCCACCGAGCTCACACGCCTCGCCGGCTCGTCCTCCATCGGCATGATCCTCGAGAGCATGCGCCGCGTCTTCGCGCTGGACGGCGTGGCCCTGCTGCGCCGCCAAGGAGAGTCCTGGCGGCCGGTGGCGGCCGTAGGAACGGCCCCGGATACGCCGGAGACCGCCGCTCAGGCGATCAGCGTGGATCCGGGTCACATGCTCGCCATACAGGGAGCGCACGGTGCCGGCATCGACGACCAGCGTCTCATCGGCGCCTACCGCAAGGAGCTGGCGGCGGCGCTCGAGATGGAGGAGCTGGAGTCGGCCGCTTCTCGCGCCGACGTGCTCGACGCGGCCAACGAACTGCGTATCGCGATCCTTTCGGCCGTATCGCACGACCTACGCACCCCCCTGTCCGCGATCAAGGCCTCCTCGTCGAGCCTGCTGCAGGAGGATGTGGAGTGGACGCCTGCAGCACGGCAGGAACTCTTGCAGACCATCGACGAGGAGGCCGACCGGCTCAACTCCCTCGTGGGGAATCTCCTCGACATGAGCCGTGTGCAGGCCGGCGCGCTCGATATGAAGCTGCGGCCGGTCGGCCTCGACGAGGTCGTCCCGGCCGCCGTCACCGAGCTCGGCTCCAGTGCGCGCGACGTCCGCCTGGAGCTACCGGAGGATCTGCCGCCGGTCGAGGCCGACCGGGGCCTCCTGGAGCGAGCCCTGGCGAACATCATCGCCAACGCTGTGGGGTACTCGAGCGACGATACGCCGGCCCACGTGGTCGCCGGCAAAGTCGGTGACTTCGTCGATCTGCGCATCGTCGACCGCGGCCCCGGCGTTCCTCCGCCCGATCGGGATCGGATCTTCCTGCCGTTCCAGCGCGTCGGCGACAAGAGCCATCGAGAGGGCGTCGGCCTGGGGCTGGCAGTCGCCCGCGGCTTCATCGAGGCCATGGGTGGTAGCATCGAAGTCGAAGACACGCCGGGCGGCGGTCTCACCGTGGTCGTCCGCCTGCGCGCGGCGCGGTAGCGGGTCGGAGGGCCTGAGCAATGTCGCGGATCCTGGTCGTGGACGACGAGCCGCAGATACTGCGCGCCCTGGGCATCAACCTCACAGCGCGCGGCTACCAGGTAGATCTGGCGGCCACCGGGTCGAGGGCGCTGCGGGTGGCCGCCCACACCCACCCTGACCTGGTCATCCTCGATCTGGGCCTGCCGGACATGGACGGCGTAGAGGTCATCCGCGGCCTTCGCGGGTGGACGAGCGTCCCCATCATCGTGCTGTCCGTGCGGGAGAGCGAATCGCAGAAGGTGGCGGCACTGGACGCCGGTGCCGACGACTACGTCACCAAGCCCTTCGGCATGGATGAGCTGCTAGCGCGGCTGCGGGCTGCGCTGCGCCGCGCTGCCCCCGTGGCAGACGAGCCGGCGGTCGAGACGCCGCACTTCGTTGTCGACCTAGCGGCCAAGCGCGTCACGCGCGATGGCGACGAGGTGCGGCTCACGCCCACCGAATGGGGCATCGTCGAGCTGCTCGTGCGCAATCCGGGCAAGCTCGTCAGCCAGCGGCAGCTGCTCAAGGAGGTCTGGGGTCCGCAGTACGAGACCGAGACCAACTACCTGCGTGTCTATATGGCGCAGATCCGCCGCAAGCTGGAGCGGGACCCGGCGAGGCCGCGCTACTTTGTCACGGAGCCGCGCATGGGCTACCGCTTCGTGCCGGCCAGCGAAGACCACACGAAGTAGCTCGGACGGTCGAGCCGCGACGGGTCACGGCGGTGGCCTCGATCGTGGGGCGCCGCGTGTGACAGCATCCCGCGTCAGGCGAGCGCCGTGAGCGCTCGCTTCACCAGCGCGCGGGCGGTCTGCACCTTGTAGCGGTTGCGGCCGAGCGGCATAGCACCGGCGAGCGCTCGCTCGGCCGCTCCGTCGGTGAGCACGGCTTCCGCTGCCGGCGCCCTGACCGGCACGGGCGCGGCGGCCCCTGCACGACCCGGGCGGCGGCGATACTAGCCTCCTCGACGTCCAAGGACACGGCTGGCGGCCGGCGCCGGGCTCACGATCTCGCGCACGAGCTCGCCGGGCGCCCGAAACGGAGCCGAGTGACGCTTCTGGAGTCTCGCGACCTTGACGGTGGGATCTGGGGGGCTAGTGTCGCCGATGTCAGTGCCCGATATCGTACGGGAACTAACAGAGCAGAGATATGGCGACAGAACGGAGCATCATGTGCTCCAAGCGTCGTGCCGGGCCTCTTGTCTCGTCGGCCGCGGTGTGATCCTGGCGCTCATTGTGCCGGCAGTGGCGTTGGCTACCAGCTACAAATCCTCTCTCCACGTGGGTTCACAGCAGACGTACACAGGGCCCAGCCGGCCCTACAATTGCACGAACATGCACATCACCACGAACTCGCACTCCTCCGGTACCGGCAAGTACAAGGTGACGCTCATCCGGGACCGCACGTGGCCTATCCCGGACGACGACATCGGCACCGTGTCGGTGCCCAGGAATGGCTCGGGTAGAGGCGACTGGACCAACGTTGGGAGTGCGGACTACAAGTTCAAGTTCAACAAGTCGAGCGGCAGCTACGACGTCTACTGCGACACGGACCAAGTCCACATGTGGTGCAACTGAGGCACACAGACCACCGCCGGAAGAACTGACGGATGCTTGAGGCGACCCACCTGGTGTTTGTGGCAGTCCCGGCGCTCGTCCTCTGCGCCTGGCTGAGCTGGTCGCGTGTCTCTCACTTGAAGACCATCCTGCGCTGCATTCTGGTGCTGTATCTGCTCGGTGTCATCGGCATCACGTTGTTCCCGCTGCCGGTTCTGCCGAGCACTATCAGCGTCGAGCGAGCGGCGGGTCCCGCGGGGCACATCCAGCACAACCTCGTGCCCGGGAAGTGCTTCACTGACGCGAGCCGGGCGGCCGAAGAGGCGAAGCGGCACGGGTACGGCGCCGCAAGCTCACTGTGGCTCTACATCAAGCCGGTCGTCGGGAACCTACTCATGCTCCTGCCTCTCGGCTACCTGCTGCCTTGGGTGTCGGATCGCTGGCGGCGGTGGTGGCGAACGGTCGCGGCCGTGGCGGCGACCACCGTTGCGATCGAGATCCTCCAGTTGCTGGGAACGATCGCCTACGGCTTCTCGTACAAGAGCTGCGATGTCGACGATCTGTGGCTCACTCTGCTCGGTGGCCTGATGGGCGA
>CAZIGT010000019.1:0-20431 GCA_964538465.1 uncultured Thermoleophilia bacterium
CATGCGTCGCGCAGCCGGTAGCCGACGCCGCGCACGGTCTCGATGTAGGCGCCGCAGGCGCCGAGCTTGCGGCGCAGCGAGACGATGTGCACGTCAACCGACCGGTCGGTCACGAACCTGTCGGGCACGAAGCTCTCGTCACCCTGCGCCGCATCGACGATCTGCTGGCGAGTGAACACCCAGCCCGGCCGACGGGCCAGGAACTGAAGGATGCGGAACTCTGTCGCGGTGAGATCCACCGGCCGGCCGTCGGCGAGCACCTGATGGCGACCCGGGTGTATGGCCAGGTCTCCCCTGATGATCGTCGCCTCTTCCGCGTCCGTGCCAGCGGCGTCCCGCCGCAGCACGGCCTTGATGCGGGCCATGAGCACGCGCGGACTGAACGGCTTGGTAACGTAGTCAGCGGCTCCCAGCTCCAGGCCGGTCACTATGTCGGCTTCGCTACCCTTGGCGGTCAGCATCACAATGGGGACATGCTGGGTGGCGGCGTCGCTCTTCAGCCTGCGGCACACCTCGAGACCGTCGACGCCGGGCAGCATGAGGTCGAGGATCACCACATCCGGGAGCTGGGAGCGGGTGGCTCGAAGTGCGTCCTCGCCTGTGGTCACGCAGAGGACGCCATAGCCCTCTCGCCGCAAGTTGTACTCGACGAGCTCCAAGATGTCCTTCTCGTCGTCTACGACGAGGACGCTGGCCTTGCTCATGGTCACCGCCGTTCGTGCAGGTCGCGGCACATCGGCCGTGTAGATGGTAAGGACGCTCTGTTAGCGAGCGGTTAGCCCGCGCACACTCCGCGAAGGCCGCCGGCGCTGCAGTCCGCTACTCCAGTATCGCCGCGTAGGCCACACGCCAATCCGAGAAGTCGGCGAAGACGTGATCTGGCCGGTGGACCGTCAGCGCAGCAACGTCATGACGGCCCGTGGCCACGGCGATGCTCTTCACGCCGAGCGCGGCGCCGCAGGTGATGTCGGCCGGGGTGTCTCCGATGACGACGATCTCTCTGCCGACGTAGCGCCGGCCGGTCATCTGTTCGGCGCGCGCGACGGCGACGGCCGGCAGGTCGTCGCGCAGGCTCGAGTCTGAGCCGTAGGCGCCGACCTTGAACAGGTCCCGCAGCCCGGTCGGCGCCAGCTTCACCCCGGCACCGACTGCCACGTTGCCTGTGAGCAGGCCGAGGAGGATCCGGCGGTCCGTGGCGAGCGCGGTGACCAGCTCGCGGATGCCCGGCAGCACCTCGATGTGTCCGGCCGCGACTTCGTCTCGCAGCAGCTCGACGTAGCGGTCGATGCAGCGCGGCATGAGTTCGTCGACCGTGGCGGCATCGGCGCCGAGACGACCGGCCAGGGTCTCGATCACCCGCGGCTGGGTGCCGCCGTCGAACTCAGCGACGACCCGCCCGGCTCCGGCCATACTCCACAGCGCCACGAGGTCGCGGACGATGGCCGGGTCCGTGCGGCCATGGAAGCTGTAGCCGCTCTGCGCCGGGTCGCCCGTGACGCCGTAGACCTCCTCGATGGCCCGCAGGATGGCGCGGCCGCCGGCGCCATGGCCGTCGATGAGCGTGCAGTCGATGTCGAAGAGGACGAGGCGGTGCATCACCATCAGTATAGTGAGGCGCTCGCACGGCGCTCCACCGCGCCGGAACGAGCGGCACGATGACCCCCCGGTGTTGCGCATGTGCTACGCCCGAGGCATCGGCCGGCCGTCGAGCGGAGGCCGGCCGCGCGGTTGATCCGTCGGCATCACCGAGAAGGCCGCACCATGGGGGGAACAAGTCCAGGAGCACGGGGGAACAAGTCCAGGAGCACCGCACAAAGCATGCGGCGGCGGTGCCCCATGGCTGCCTCAGCTCGCCCGTGGCGCCTCTTCCTCAGAAGCGTGCGACGCCGTGTCCCTGGGGGAGAGCGCCGGGCACTCACTATCGCCCGACGGCGCCTCATCCGCGCATCCGTGGGCTCTCACCAACAGCAGGGGCACGTCCGAGCGATGTCGCAGGTGATCGGCCACGCTCCCGTAGACCAGGCGCCCGAGCCAGCGGTGGCCGTGGGTGGCCATCGCGATGAGGTCGACCTCGAGATCCGCGGCCTTCGCCAGAATCTCGTCGGCGGGTTCGCCGTGCCCCAGCACCGGGTGCACGACGAACCCGCCGCCGCGCAGCGACGCGGCCACCCGCTCAAGGTCCGCCTCGGCATCATCCACCTCGTGTGTGCGCTCGTCGCGGGTGTGGTAGTGCGCCACGCGCAGCAGGTAGACATCGGCGCCACAGGCGGCGGCCAGCTCACGCACATGCCCCAGGACCGGCCCGTCGTGGCCGGCGCCCTCGATGGGAACCAGGATCCGTCTGTACAGTCCCATGCTCGATCACGCCTCCTTTCGCGACTGCCGGCTCATGCCCTCATCCCGCGAAGAGTTGGTAGAGGAGGAACACGTTCAGCCCCACGATGACCGCGGCCACCAGCGATCCCAGGACCGTGGTCGGCACACCGAACCGGTGCTCGCCCATGGCCCGCCGGCTGCGACAGAGCCACAGGAGAGGGATGACCGTGAAGGGAAGCTGGATGCTCAGGACCACCTGGCTGATGATGAGCACCTTGTACGGGTCGAGGCCGGCGGCGATGATCGCCATGGCCGGCAACGACGTGGCGATCAGGGCGATGCGGTAGCTGCTGCTGTGCGAGTCCTCGGGCAGGCCCAGGTAGCCCGTCACGATGTTCGCCTCCGCCAGTGAAGACGTGATGGACGACGAGACGCCGGCGAAGAGCAGCGCGAGGCCGAACAGGAACTGGGCCACCGGCCCCACGAGCGGCCGGAGCGTCTCCGACGCCTGCTGGATGCTCTCGACGACCACGCCGTTGCGGAAGAACACGGCCGCCGCCACGATGATCATGGCGGAGTTGACCAGCCAGCCCATCGTCATGGCGAGCGTGGTGTCGGCGAACTCGAAGCGCAGCAGGCGCCGCCGGTGGGCCGGGTCCAGGTCCCAGTCCCGTGATTGGATCACGTTGGAGTGCAGGTAGATGTTGTGCGGCATGACGATAGCCCCGAGCATGCCGAGGGCCACCAGGATGCTGCTCCCCGACAGCGACGGCGTCACCCATGAGCGTGCCGCCTGCCCCCAGTCGGGGTCCACGAGGAAGAGCTCGACGATGTAGGCGGCGGCTATCACGGCCAGGAAAACCATGATCATCCGCTCCAGACGATGGTACTGCTGACCCAGGATGAGCACGAAGACGATCGCGACGGTGATGGGTGCGCCGACCACCAGCGGGATGTGGAACAGCAGGTTGAAGCCGAGCGCCGCGCCAAGGTACTCCGCGAGATCCGTGGCGATGCAAGCCAACACGATGGTGCCGCCCAGCACCCCGGCTACGGGGCGCGGCGCGTGAGCACGTACGTTCGCCGCCAGAGACCGGCCGCTGATGATGCCCAGCTTGGCTGCCAGGTGCTGGAGGAAGATCAGCAGCAGGGTGCTCAGGGAGACGACCCACAAGAGCGAGTAGCCGAACTCGGAACCGGCGGCGATGTTGGTGGCCCAGTTGCCGGGATCGATGAAGCCTATGGTGACGATGAAGCCGGGTCCGAGGTAGCGCAGAAGCTGCCGCGAGAACAGGTCACGGACCAGGTCCCGCCCGAATACCCTGAGATCGCTGCGATCCCGCGGCGGCGTCTCGTCGCGGCCGCCGGTGCTGCTCCGTTCGTTCATGCCCACCGACGTGACGTTCCCCTGGCTTCGCGGCGGACGACTAGGCTCGGCAGGCCGCCGCGCGCCGTCGCCTGCTCAGGCAGCGGCACGAGAACGATAGCTGATATGGGCACCGTCAGGCTGGAACGGCTCTGCGTCAGACAGGCACGCCCGCGCGAGCCGGCTCCTGGGCGAGCGACTCGTAAAGGATCTCGTACGGCCCCGTGGCGAAGTCGGCGGCCAGCGACGCGTAGATGCGCTGCAGCCCTTCGCTGCCGTAGAACGAATCGTGGTCCGCCACGCACTCCCACTCGGTCTGGATGACGTAGTGGGCGTCGAGGAGCGCGGCTTCCTGCCCCTCGCTGCACAGATCGCTGGCCAGCGGCGACATGCCGACCGACCGCAGGACCCGGAAGTCGCGCAAGCCACGAGAGCCCACCAGCAGGCGGGCGATGTCGTCGGCAGCGGCCTCGGCGCGATGCTCTATGCCGCGATGGACACTGAACACTGTCTGGCCGATGATCGTCACCGTCTCACTCCCGTGGCAGCTTGCGCCTCTAACCTTCCCAGAACGCCTCTGGCCTGAACGGGTCCTTGTTGCCTCTTCATCGGCATCGATCCCGGATGCATGAGCCTGCCGCCGCTGGATCGGCCCGATACGGCAGAGTCTACAATAGGGCCGGTGGGCGGGCGCTCCTGCAGAGCGCCCGCACGCCAGCCCGAGCTCGTCTCCCGGTCCTTCTCTACTTCCCGGTCCTTCTCTGCCTCCCCGTCCTTCTCCGTCCAGTCTCTCAGACGAACGTCCGGTAGTACTCCTTGGCGGCGCCGCAGACCGGGCACTTCTCCGGGAGCTCACCGATCACGGTATGGCCGCAGACAAGGCAAACACCCACCGGCTGATCCGCGATGTCCTTGTTCTTCAGCGCCTGCTGACGCGCGTCGGCGTACATCTTCTTGTGGTCCATCTCCGCCTTGAGGGCGAACGTCATGGACTTGAACGCCTGCTGGTTCTTCTGCTCCTTGGCGATCGCCTGGTACGCGGGATACATCTCGTCGATCTCGAAGGACTCGCCCTCGAAAGCGACAAGCAGGTTGTCCGAGGTCTTGTTGATGCCCTTCATGGTGCGCAGGTGGTTGCGCGCGTGGCGTGTCTCCGCGAACGAGATCGCGCGGAACAGACGGGCGATGTTCGGGAAGCCCTCTCTCTCGGCCTCCTCGGAGAACACCATGTACTTCTCTGCGGCCTGGCTCTCCCCGGCGAACGCCGCGTGCAGGCTCTGGTCTGTCATGGGGTCGAGGTCTTCCGGCTTCGGAAGCTTCTGTTCGAAGATGTCGTCGGGCATGCGATGAACCTCCCTGTGCGCAGCACGCCTGCGCGCCGCCGATGAGTCCTTGTCAGAACTTGCGGAAGTAGCTGCCGGCCGTGCCGCACACCGGGCACTCGTCCGGCGCCCCACCCATGTCCGTATGTCCGCAGATGGGGCAGACGTACACGGGCTTGTCGTCGATGTCCTTGCCCGCCGCGACGGTGGCGCCGGTGGCCTCGTAGATCTTCTGGTGGTCGACCTCGGCAGCCTTCGCGTAGCGGATGGTCGTGCGGGCCTCGGCGTTGCCCTGCAGCTTGGCCACGACGTCGTAGGCCGGGTACATCTGGTCGATCTCGAAGGTCTCGCCGCCGAAGGCCGCCTTGACGTTGTCGACCGTGCTGCCGATGCCGCCCAGCACGCTGAGGTGATTGCGGGCATGGGTGCTCTCGGCGTACGCCACGGCCTCGAACAGGCGGGCGACGTTCGGGAAGCCCTCATCGGCTGCCTTGGCGGCAAAGGCAAGGTACTTCTGCGATGCCTGACTCTCGCCGGCGAAGGCCTCCTTGATGAAGCCTTCGGTCATGGCGCCAAGCTTCTCAGGCTTCGGCGGTGTGTTGATGAAGGGCTCAGGCATGTCGGTCTCTCCTTCTGTGGGACTGCGTGTGAGGATCTCGACGCGGATTCGCATACGCGTGTCGGATCAGTTGATCCTTCCAGCGGGGACAGGCCTGTTCCTACCCCCGGTCGCCGACGGTTACACCTACCTGGCTGCTGCAAACCGGTTCACGCCGGAACGCAGCGACGGCGGGGCACCGCAGCCGCGTTGTGGACTGTGAGCGGCATAGGAGACAATAGTGGCGCGCCGGCCCGGGGGCGGCCCGGGCCCGGGCCGGGGGAGCGTGGGGGACCCGGGTGGGGGCCGGGGCGCGCCCGAGCCCACATTCGGGGCCGCCCGGGGGGGGGGGGGCCGGCCCACGGCACGAGGGAGCGTGCGTGAACCGGACGTGGAACGAGCCGTTCGACGGGCGCCGGGTCCTCCCGGCGGGCCTGTTGACGGCAGTGACCGCCACGGGGGCGAATCTCGGCCTGCGCGAGGCCGGCGAGCGTTGGTTCGACGTGCCTCCGGACCAGCCGGCGCTCTCTCTCGTCGCGGCGATCGCCGCCACGCTCGTCGGCGTGTTCGCGGCCTGCCTGGTCGTCGCCTTCCTCGGCAGCACCCAGGCACGGCCCTTCACCATCTTCCGCCGGTTCGCCGGCATCGCCTTCCTCGTCAGCTGCGCCGGGCCGCTTCTCGGCTACGCCGGGTGGATCCCGGGAATGGATCCGTTGTCATTGTCGACGATGGTCCTGCTGCTCTGCATGAACACTGTGACGACCGTGGCCAGTATCGCGTTCCTGACCACGATGCCGCGGACGCGGCGTCCGCGGCGGCGGTTCTAGAGGGAGAGCGCCGCAGCGCTACTCAATCCGCGCCACCACCGCCGCCTCCGCCGCCACCGCCGCCTCCTCCGGAGAAGCCGCCCCCGGCCCCGCTACCGGAAGACGTGGCGCCGCCCGCCGCGGAGAAGCCGCTGCTGAACGAGCCCAACGGCGAGCTGCTCCCGCCGGCCACCCAGTAGTAGGTGCCGGCGAACGCGGCGTCCCGCGCCACCTCCGGCACCTTGACCTCGAGGCTCTCGATGACCTTGTCGGCGATGCCGAAGACCACGGCCAGCACCAGGAAGTGCTCCCAGAGGACGACGGACGTCGGCGGCTTCTCGTCCAGCCGGCCGAAGTCCTCCATGTAGTTCTTGAGCCCCTTGTACTTGGCCTGCAGCTCGGCGGCCTGCGGAGAGCGTCGCCGCATGATCGGCGAGCACGCGAGGACGATGCCGGAGGCGACGGCGCCAACAAGGAGCCACAGCGAGTCGGCCAAGTAGAGGCCGAGGATGCCGGCGCCGATGCCCAGGGCGCCGGCAAACGCGGTGAACCCGGCGGCGCGGCTTCCGGTCTTCTCCATGAAGCCGCGCTGCCTGGCGAGCTCGGCCACGTCTTTGCGCCACTCCGTGATGCCCTTGCTGAAGGTGGTGCGCTGCTTCTTGGCCAGGTCGCGCAAATCGCTCACCGCTACGCTGTCGGCGCCGGCCAGCTCGCCGAAGATGAGGTTCAGCAGGCTGCTCTCGTGCGGTCGTAGCTGCGGGTCCTTGTCCCAGTGCACCGTGAGCTCGAACGTCTTCTCGGTGCCGGAGCGGAACAGGCCCTTCTTCTCGCGCTCGACCTCCGCGATCGTGAGGACTCCCCGGTTCGCTAGGTCGAGGATCGTGGCGGAGACATCGGCGTCTGTCACACCACCCATGCGCCACAACGCGCCGACCACGGCGGGAGCGAGGTCCGGGTCCGGCAGCTCGCGGTAGTACTGACCACGGAACTGCGTGCGGTACTCGCGACCGAAACGGAAGAAGAGGAAGCCGGCCAGCAGGAGTACGAGCACCGGTGCGGCGATACCGACCGCCCAGCCTATGGCCTGCCGGGTCTTCCGGCTCTCTCGCGCCTTATTGGCCTCGTCGGCCCATCCCTGCTCCTCGTTGAGCACCTCCTGGACCCGCGGTCCGCCGGTGGCCTTGACGTTCGGGAGGGCGGAGGCGGGGAAGAGCACGCGCGCCTCGACGAACGTGTTCGCCGGCAGGTCCGTCACTGCGAGGCGGACCAAGCCGTCGGGCAGCCGCTTCACCGTGCCGTTGAGCGGCCCGTGGCCCCAGGCGCGGACCTCACTGCGGGTCACGCCCGCCGGCAGCGCGATGTCTATGACGACCCGCTTCGTGGGCTCGTCCCAGCCGGCGCCCACGAACTGCCAGTACAACTCTGCCGTGTCCTTCCACCGCTTGGCGGCGCCGGCGACCGCGTACTCGAGCTTGAGGGTCGTGGCGCCCGAGTACTCGTCGAACGCCTCGACCAGCAGCCGATCGCCCTGGGCGGTCACGCAGAAGGTACCCGGCGGACGGGCGGCGGGCTTGTCGGTCAGCTTGAACGGCCCGTCCGGACCCGATACGCCGAGGACGTCTATGCTGGCGGCGCCCGCCAGGTCGAGGTACCAGTAGACGCGGGAGAAGTCTCCGTCGAACGTCATGCTGCGACGCTCGACGACCCGCATGCTGCCGTCTGTCTGCACAGTGGCGGTGACGGCCACCTTGTCGATCGTGTAGCTCTTGGCGGCTGCCGATTGGGGAGCAAGCGCGGCC
This sequence comes from uncultured Thermoleophilia bacterium, assembly GCA_964538465.1. Lineage (GTDB taxonomy): Bacteria > Actinomycetota > Thermoleophilia > UBA2241 > UBA2241 > UBA6103. Next base: position 8,208 of record CAZIGT010000019.1, read on the forward strand.
GACAGACCGAAGAAGACGGCGGCATAGACCGCGACAGCGGCGATCAGGGCGACGAACGCTCCGTTCTGTGCCCTGGCGAGCGGCGAAGCGACAATCATCATCCGGCAACTCTCCGAGTATTGTCAGACTTGGCGACACCTGGGTGCCTGTGCGATTGTACAGGTGGAGTGCATTGCGTAGGATTCCGCCTTGTTTGGCGACGGAGCGACACAGGCATGCACTCAAGAGGATGGATACCTCGTGAGCGACGCACAGACAGTCCTTGAGCGGCAGGAGCGGCGCAGCTCGGAGAGACGCCGGAAGCGGAGTTGGGTCTGGCACGAGCGGCGCACCGGGTTCGATCGCCGCTCCCGTGCAACGACGCGCCTCGGCGCGGCGTGGGACGAATCCCTCGCCTATCTGCGTGACAACCGCCTCGCTCTCATCGCACTCCTCGCGCTCGCCAACCTGCTCAGCCTGCTCGACCTTCTGTTCACTTTGTGGGCGCTGCAGAACGGCGCCGTCGAGGCCAACCCGTTCATGCGCGCGCTGCTGGACAACCACCCGACCGCCGCGGTGTTCGTCAAGATCGGTCTGGTGGCCGGCGTCTCGGTGATCGTCTACCTCATGCGCGACTTCAAACTCATGCTCAAGGTGGCCGTCCTCGCCCTCGTGCTGTTCGGGCTCATCGTCATGTACCACTGCTACGGGGCCATCCGCCTCGTGTGAACGCAGCACCTGCGGACGCCCGCCTCCGCGCACGGTCATCCGATACCGGATATCGCCGTGCCGTTGCCGAAGGAGTCGGCTACCCCGCTCGTCTTGCCCACGAGGACTTGGCCGGCACGCGATCGCGCACCGCCCTCGGTCCTCATGTGACCCTCAGAAGCCTGACCCCCAGGAGCATGCAGGGGACGCACGACATGCCGCAGACCGCCCACTTGGGCGATCAGGTCACGTATCGCCTCATGGAGCCGGGCGAGGAACGTCGAGTGTCCGACCTGATGATCCGCTCCTTCCAGGAGTCCATCGGGCAGCACTACCCACGCTCGGGCCTCCGTGACTTCCTCGCGTACGCGAGCCCGCAGGCCATCACAGAACCGGTCGGCAAGGACCACATCGTGCTTGTCGAGGTGGTGCGCAACACGGTGATGGGCGTGATGGACGTCGACGACTACCGCCACATCGACCTCTTCTTCGTGGACAAGCGCTGGCATGGAAAGCACGTGGGCCGTGCGCTCATGATCCGCACCATCGAGATTCCCCTGGAGGCGCAATTCCATTTGCGGGAGATAACGGCCGATACCTCCGAGTACGGCATCCCCGCCTACACTGCCATGGGGTTCGAGCGAGCCGGCCCACCCAAGATGAGCCACGGCCGGCACTTCTTGCGCGTGAGGCGCAGGCCGCCCCGTCGCGGCCGCCGCTGAGCGGCGGCCGGTAGCTTCGCAGCGAGGAGGGCCTTCATGGAAGCCAGGGTAGCGGCAGTCGCCGACGTGCCGGTCGGCAGTATGCGCAAGGTCGCGGTCGGCGAGAAGCAGTGTCTGCTGGTTCGAGAGGCCGACGGATTCCATGCTTTCCCGGCGCAGTGCCCGCACTACCACGGCCCTCTTGCCGGCGGAGTGCTGCACGAGGGCCGCGTCACCTGTCCCTGGCATCAGGCAGTGTTCGCCGCCGGCAACGGGGACCTTCTGGAGCCGCCGTCGTTCTTCGCGCTGCCGGCGTATCCGGTACGCGTAGCGAACGGCTACGTGTTCGTGGAGATCGCCGAGGACGCGCGCGAGCAACGCGTCATGGATGCCGCACCGGCAGACGACGGCCGCCCCATCGGGTCCGTCCTCATCGTCGGGGCCGGCGCCGCGGGCGCAGCGGCCGCGGAGACGCTCCGGCAGGCGGGATTCGGCGGCCGCATCGTCATGGTCGGCGCCGAGCCGCACCCGCCCTACGATCGCCCGAACTGCAGCAAGGACCTGCTGGCTGGTACGATGCCGGCATCATGGATGCCGCTACGGTCGCCGGCCTTCTATGAGAAGCGCGAGATCGAGCTGGTGTCCGGCGTTGTAGCCGAAGCCGACACGGCGGCTCGCACGGTGACGCTCGCGGATGGGGCTACTTACGAGGGCGGCGCCCTGCTGCTGGCGCCCGGGGGTGAGCCGCGGCGTGTGAGCGGGCCCGGAGCGGAACTCCCCGGGGTCTTCACGCTGCGCTCGTGGGACGACTGCTCGGCGATCGTTGCCGCGCTCGAGGGCGCCGGGCACGCGGTGGTCGTCGGCGCCAGCTTCATCGGGCTGGAGGCCGCGGCCAGCCTGCGGCACCGCGGCCTGAACGTCACCGTCGTCGCCCCGGAGCCGGTGCCCTTCGCGCCGCTGTTCGGGGAGCAGGTCGGCTCCGCCCTACGGTCGCTGCACGAAGCGCAGGGGGTCGCGTTCCGGCTCGGTCGCACGGTGGCCGCCATCGAGGGCGACCGTCGCGTGCGGGCCGTGACGCTCGACGACGGCGAGGAGCTGCCGGCCGACCTGGTGCTCGCCGGCATAGGCGTGCGCCCCGCCACGTCGTTCGTGCGCGGCCTGCATCCGGCGCCTGACGGCGGCATCCCGGTCGACGAGCACCTGCGGGCGGCGCCCGGGGTGTGGGCGGCCGGCGACGTGGCCGCGTATCCGGCCACCCACACGGGCGAGCGCGTGCGCATCGAACACTGGCGGCTCGCGCTGCAGCACGGCCGCGCCGCCGCGTTGGACATCGCCGGCCGCGGGTCACCCTTCACCGGCGTTCCCTTCTTCTGGACGCAGCAATACGACCTGCGGCTGGGATTCGTGGGCTACGGCGGCGGCTGGGATCGCATTGTGGTCGGCGGCGACGCGAGCAGCGGGGATTTCGCAGCCTACTACTGCGTCGCCGACCGCGTGCGCGCAGCCTGCGGCACGCGTGACAGGCAACTCGCGGCCTTCGCCGAGCTCATGCGCGGCGGCGCCCTGCCCGGCGCCGATGAGATCGCCGCCCAACCTGAGCTCGACCTGACCACGCTGCTGACCTGACGGCTGCACACCCGCCCGCCGCCCGGAACGAGAGGCGTTCTGGCTGCTGTTACGCGAGGCGTGGGCAGGCGGAGTCTGCGGCGGGGAGGCACCAGGCGAGAGAGGCGCCCAGCTCGAGCGCGGAGCGACGGGCGCGCCTGACCGGAGCGCGGGTCCGTCGGGTCTGCGGCGGGAACGCAGGCGACGAGACGTGGGCCGGTGAGGACGGCAGCCGGTGGAACAACGCTCCGACTCTTCCGCATGGATCGCCGACATCATGGTGCAGACGCGGCGCTTCCGGGTATGAGCGGCCTCGACCATAGTGACCGGACGGGGAGATCTCGTGGAAGCACGCGTGGCGAGCCTGGCCGATCTGGCCGACGGAGAGGTGCGCACGGTCAAGGCCGGCTCGAGACCCGTTCTGCTCGTCCGGCTGGGAGACGAGCTGCACGCGCTCCCGGCACGCTGCACCCACCACCCGCGGCCGCTGGGCAAGGGCCTGCTGCATGACGGCCGCCTTGTCTGCCCCAGTCACCAGGCGGCCTTCGACGTGCGGACCGGCGACGCGCTCGAGCCGCCAGCCCTCGACGCCCTGCCCAAGTTCCCCGTGCGCGTCGAGGGCGACGACGTGTTCGTGGACGTGCCGGACAAAGGGGCAGATCGACGGCCGCTGCCGGCGTCGTCGTTCGATCCCCGCGCCGACCGCCGCGTCTTCGCGATCGTCGGTGCCGGTGGCGCCGGCAGCGTCGCCGCGGAGACGCTGCGACGAGCCGGCTTCCAGGGCCGCGTCGTCATGATCAGCGCGGAGGCGCACGCACCGTACGACCGGCCACACTGCAGCGAGGATCACATCGGCGGCCGGGTGACTGGTGACCATCTGCCGCTGCACCCGGCCGAGTTCTACGATCAGCACCACATCGAGCGCCGGCAGCGCGAGGTGAGCGAGATCGACGTGCCCGCGCGCACCGTGGTCTTCGCGGACGGCGAGCGGCTTGCGGCCGACGCCGTCCTCATCGCCACCGGCGGCATCCCGAACCGGCTCGCCATCCCCGGTAGTGAGCTCGAGGGCGTGCATGTCCTGCGCACGTGGGACGACAGTGACGCCATCATCGCGGCATCCGACAGCGCGGAGCACGCCGTCCTCCTTGGTGCCGGCTATGTGGGGCTGGAGGTGGCGGCGGGGTTGCGCCGTCGCGGGCTCGAGGTCGCCGTGGTGGCTCCGGAGTCGCTGCCTCTCGGGCCCCCGCTCGGCGACCGCATCGGCCGGCTGGTGCATTCGTTGCACTCGAAGAAGGGCGTGGAGTTCCATCTGGGCCACGTGCCAACGGCCATCCTCGGCGACGGGCGCGTGGCCTCGGTACGGCTGGACAGCGGCGACGAGCTGCCGGCCGACCTGGCCGTGATGGGCATCGGCGTTCGCCCGGCCACGGCGATCGTGCGTGGGCTCGAGCTGGCCCCCGACGGCGGCATACCGGTCGACGAGCAGCTGCGCGCCGCTCCCGGTGTGTGGGCGGCCGGCGACGTGGCCGCCTACCCGGACCCGTACTCGGGCCGCCGGATACGCATAGAGCACTGGCGCACGGCACAGCAGCACGGCAAGGCGGCAGCCCTGTCCATGATGGGGAAGGGCACGCCGTTCAACGGCGTGCCTTTCTTCTGGACCGGCCAATTCGATTTGCTCATGGGCTTCGTGGGCCACCTTCGCGGCTGGGACGAGGTCGTCTTCGGCGGCGATGTGGAGGCCCGTGACTTCACGGCGTTCTACTTCGCCGAGGGCCGGCTGAGGGGCGCCGGCGGCACGCGCGGCACGCAGCTCGCCGCATTCGCGGAGTTGCTGCGCACCGGCGCCCTGCCGCCGGCACGGCGACTGCGCGACGAGCCCGACCTCGACCTGGTGCGCTACCTCACCGGATAGGCCACTGCACCTCGGTGAGGTACTCCTCCGGCGGCACCTCGTCCGGGTCAGTGAGATACACCTCGCGCATGGGACCGGCAGCCTCGCGGCCGTGCTCCTCCACCCAGCCGTACACGGCCGCATACGCGGCCCCGATGCCGTCGAACGGCCCGCGATGCAGGGTGCAGGCGACGGTCCCGCCCGGCATCGTGAACGGCTCCACCGACCCGGCGCCCGGGGATCCCGGAGGCGCCGGCATGCAGATCCAGATCTCGCCCTCGGTGGTCTCGTCGATGTGCTCCGGGTAGACGCAGAGTGGCGGGCCCGCGAACGGGATGCCCTGCCCGCCCATGTAGCCCATCAGCTCGTCGAAGGCCGCGCCCACGGCATCCCCTATCGTCGCCAGCGTGGCGCGCTTCCGCACCCGGAGCACCGACAGCTCCGGGGTCTCCTTGGCCTCGACGGTGTACGGCATGAGTCCCTCCTCCTGCTCGATGATGGTCTGCAGCAGCGAGAGCGCCGCGCGCACCTCGGCAGCATGCCGCTCGAACCGCTCGCGATGCGCCGCCAGCTTAGCCAGGGCGCCCTCGGCCGTGGGATCCGCGAGCAAGGCCCGGATCTCGTCGAGCGGTACGTCGGCGCCGCGCAGCAGGCGGATCAACGTGGCACGGTTCACCTGCTGCCAAGAGTAGTAGCGATACCCCGTGTCCTCGTCCACGCGAGCCGGCGGCAGGATGCCCATGCCGTCGTACAGACGCAGTGCCTTCACCGAGAGCCGGGAGATGCGCGAGAAGCCTCCTATCGGGATCAGCTGCATCGCGCCTCCAGCGTGAGCTGCATCTCGTCTCCTCCCAGATCGTCACGTTGCCCACCGCCCGCGGCCCCGGCGCCCGGCGCGTCCGCTGCGTGCGGACACCACTCTGCGCTCTCCCCCAAGGGAAGAGTCAAGGAGCCGCCGGAAGCGAAGGCTCAGCGGCAGTCGGGGGCGAAGGCTCGGGGTCGGCCGGGGGGAGCTCCCGGCCATGCTCGTCCAGGCGCTCCACCTCGATGAATACCCGCTTGACTTCGGGAAAGACCTTTGCCAGGGCACGTTCGATGCGATGGATCGCGCCGTGGATCTCCGCGACGGTGGCATCGGAGCGGAACTGGATGCCCACGTTGAGGAGCACGTCGTGCGGCCCCAGGTGCATGGTCAGTATCCGGCCCACGCGCTCCACGGTGTCGTCCTCCATGGCTATGCGTAGGAACGCCTCCACCACCTGAGGCGTCGCGGCTTCGCCCACCAGCAGCTGCTTGCTCTCGCGGGCGAGCCAGACGGCCACGATGCAGAGCATCGCGCCGATGGCCACGGAGGCACCACCGTCGAAGTACGGATTGTCAAGCTGATGCCCCAGGAAGACCCCGATGAAGGCGATCAGGAGACCCACGAGAGCCGCCGAGTCCTCGAAGACCACGGTATACAGGCTAGGATCCTTGCTCTCGCGGATGGCGCGGGCGTGGCTGCGCGAGCCCTTCACCTTGCGGAACTGGCGATACGCGATGGTGAACGAGATGCTCTCGAACAGCGCTGCTATGCCGAGAACGATGTAGTTGATGTACGGGTCCTCGAGAGCACTTGGATGCTGGATGTGCTGGATGCCTTCGTAGATAGACATGCCGCCGCCGATACCGAAGATGCTGATGGCAACGAGAAGGCTCCAGAAGTACAGCTCCTTGCCGTAACCGAAGGGATGGCCGAGATCAGCCGGACGGCTGCTCTTGCGGACTCCCAGCAGGAGCAGCAACCCATTGCCGGTATCGACGAGTGAGTGGATGCCTTCGGAGATCATCGCGGAACTGCCGGTCAGGGCGGCCGCGACGAACTTGACGGTGGCGATGGCCAGGTTGCCGATCACGGCCGCCACGATGGCTACGACCGATTCGTGTCCGGGCTGCTTCTTGCTCATGGGGTCTCGCGGCTCTGGGGCTCCGGGGAGGCTGGAGGGTCGGGCGGGAGTTGGACTGGGTCCGGTTGAGGCGCGGCCGGGTCGGGCGGGGTTTGGACCGGGTCGGGCACACGCCCGACCTTGCCCGCCGCTTCTGTGGCGGAGGGCCGGCCTTGCGCGCCTATGGCCGCGCCTGCCGCCGGCCCCACAGGCACGAACGTCACCGTTAGCAGATCGCTCGCGGCGGCGACGACCGCGACGGTAGGCGCCGGGTCGCCTTCCTCCGGAGAGCTCGCCGTGCCCGGGTTCAGGTACAGCACCCCGTCCTCCCAGCCGACCCTCGGCTCGTGTAGATGGCCGGTGACCACCAAGCGCACACCCTCAGGCACGCCTCGACGCAACAGGCGCCGCAGCTGCTTGGGCTTGTGGGCCACCAGGAACCGTATGCCGGCCGCCTCGCCTTCCGTCTGTGCCGGCAGCTCCTTGGCCAGCTTACCGACGTCGATGTTGCCGGACACGGCCGTGACGGGCGCGACGGATTCCAGCTTGCGCAGCACGCCGCGCTTGCCGACGTCGCCCGCGTGGATGATGTGGACAACGCCGGCGAACGCCGCCAGAACCGAGGGATCGAGCCGTCCGTGAGTGTCGGCGATGATACCCAAGCGGCGGGGACGCGGGTCGGCGCCGGCGACTGCTTCATCGCCGCGAGCATGCTTGCCTGCTGCGCGTGCTTTCACGGTGTCTCGTCCACCCTCTGCTCCGCCGCGCGCGGTACGACCCCGGACATCGTCGCGCCCAACCACAGCGCAGCTAGACTACCATCCGCGTGCCGGACCGGCAGGAGGTCCGCCCGTCCACCGGCTAGACTGAGCGCATGGCAGAGTGGGCTTCCAGCCTGGGCGTGCTACGCGGGCGCGACTTCCTCAAGCTGTTCGCCGGCCAGACTGTCTCGTACGTCGGCGACGGCATCACCATCGTCGCGCTCACCTTCGCCGTGCTGGACCTCACCGGCTCGGCCACCGATCTGGGCATCGTGCTGGCCTGTGAGGGCGTCACGCTCGCCGGCTTCGCCCTCGTCGGCGGCGTATGGGCCGACAGGCTGCGCCGTGAGTGGGTGATGATCGCGTCCGACGCCGTGCGCATGGCAGTCACCGCAACGATGGCCGTGCTTCTCGTAGCCGGCTGGGCGAACGTGTGGAACCTGGCGGCGCTGTCCGCCTTGTACGGCGCCGCCGAGGCCTTCTTCGTGCCGGCCATGGGGGGCCTGGTGCCGCAGCTCGTGCCGGCCCCCCATCTGCAGAACGCCAACGCCCTGTTGGGCATGTCCGGCAACCTGGGCTGGTTCCTGGGTCCCATCGTGGCCGGAGCGCTCATCGTACTGGTGGGCACCGGCGGGGCCATAGCGATCGACGCGGGGACGTTCGCCGTGAGCATCGCCTTCCTGCTGGCGATCCGTCCGCCCAAGCCGGAACGCCCCGAGCAGCGTCCGGGCTTCGTTCACGAGCTGCGAGCGGGGTGGCACGAGGTCCGCTCCCGCCGCTGGCTCTGGGTGATGTTGCTGCGCGGGATGCTCGTGCTGTTCGTGGTGATCGCCCCGTTCCAGGTACTGGGTCCTTTGGCGCTCTCAGAAGACGGAGGGGGCGCCGGAGCCTGGGGCGCGGTCATGGCGGCGTTCGAGGGCGGCATGTTCCTCGGCGGGGTGGTCGCCCTGCACTACCGCCCGCGGCACCCGATGCTGATCGTCACTCTGATGGGATCGGCGGCCGTCACCGCGCCCCTCGTGCTCGCCGTGGGAGGAGGGGCCGTGCCGTTGGCCGTGGTGCAGGCACTGCGGGGGATCGGCGTCGGAGTGCTCGTGGCCGTGTGGACGACGAGCCTGCAGAATGCCGTTCCCGAGTCCTCCCTGTCACGCGTGACGGCTTGGGACTGGATGGCTTCCATGGCCTTGTGGCCGGTCGGGCAGGCGCTGGCCGGCCCCCTCGCCGATGCTGTGGGCGTGCAGACCTCGTGCGCACTGTGTGCCGGATTCGGCGTGGTGTGCGCCTTCTGGCCGCTGCTCGTGGCCGACGTGCGGCGCATGGAGATGGCGGCTCGCGCTCAGACGCCCAGCCCGGAAGTCGCAGAAGCTGCAGAAGCCTCGGACAGCAACGGACTGACCTCGGTAGCCGATCCGGAGACGTAGGCGAGGCGGCGAGACGCGGTCGCAGAGTCGATCAGCGCCGTGGCCGGCTCAGGCGATAGCCGCGGCGCAGGGCCCGCCGCGGGCCGTGGGGACGGTCAGCGCGCGCGGCGCAGCGCGGTGCGCGCCGCCGCCGCGAAACACAGAGCCGCGACCAGCATCAGCGCCGGCACAAGCACCGCCGTCGTGGAGCCGGAGGTGAACGTATCCACCAGGACACAGATGATCACGACCAGGAAGGCCGCCAGCAGTGCCATCGACTGTCCGCTCACGGTCCCTCCTCGTTCGCGTCTGCTCGTGCCGGGGACTCGGGATTTCGCCCTGCGCCCCGCCCTTCCTTCAACGTCTTGGACGAACGGGTGCTTGACATCGTCGGCGCTCTCATCGGCGTTGGCGGAACGCCGCTTGAGTACTACGGCCCTTCCTCCTCGAAGAGCGCCAGATACTCCCCGTAGCCCTCGCGCTCCAGCTCTTCCCTAGGGACGAAGCGAAGCGCTGCGGAGTTCATGCAGTAGCGGTCGCCGGTGGGCTCCGGGCCGTCGTGGAAGAGATGTCCCAGGTGTGAGTCCGCACGGGCGCTGCGCACCTCGCAACGCGGGAAGAGGAGCTTCATGTCGGTGCGCGTGGTGACGGCCTCGGGGCACAGCGGCCGCGAGAAGCTGGGCCACCCGGTGCCCGAGTCGTACTTGTCGCGCGAACTGAAGAGCGGCTCCCCCGAGACCACATCGACATAGAGGCCATCGCGGTGCTCGTCCCAGTACTCGTTGTCAAAGGCCGGCTCCGTGCCCTCTCTCTGGGTCACGAGGAACTGCTCGGGAGTGAGGCGCTCTCTCAGCTCCGCCTCTACCAGCCGGCCAGCGACCCGTGCCTTCTTGCGCCGGAATACCACGGATTCCCCTTTCCGGGCGGGCCGGCCGGAACGGCCGACTTGCGCCCTCGACACAGCCCCTATGTGCCCAGGTCAGCGAGCCGCCACACCGTTTGCTGGCTGGAGCGCCCAGCCGGCGGCGTGGCGCGCCGGCCACACTCGCGCACGGTATGACGCAGCGGCATGACCCGGGCACGGTACGACGTAGTGGCATGACCCGCACCCGGTATGACGCGCCGGCGTCACTCACGTATCCTCTCGGGAATGGAGAGGTTCACGACAAGCGGGCCGATCGTGTACTTCGCACCGCAGGATCGCCGAGACGCGAAGGCCGTCGCCAGAGCGTGCGACCGCGCCGTGGCGGTGCTGGCCAAGTCGTGGGGGCTGCGGCCGCCAGCCGACTGCCAGGTGTGGGTGACTCGCGACGGCCGCGACTTCGTGACGGCGTCGGCGCCGACGGCCTGGCGTGCGTTGCTCGTCGTCACCCGGCCGATCTGGTCGCGCAGCCTGGCGAAGTCGTGGCGCTTCTCCGGCGGCCTCTCCCAGCACTACGGCCGGCGCTGGGTCATCGGCGTGAAGCCCATGGATCTCATGGGCGCCACCGACCCCGGCGTGCAGCACCGTCTGTTCGTGCCGGAAGACGACATGGAGCAGAAGGTGCGCCACGTGGTGTGCCACGAGCTGGCGCACGCCGCTACCGCCTCGCTGCAGCTCCCGGACTGGCTCGACGAGGGGCTGGCGATGCTGACGGTGGACCGCTGCCTCGGCAAGGCGACGGTGCAGCCACGGACCATCGACCTGTTGGGGCACTTGCCGCGGCGGTCGGAGCGCAAGCACCCGGTGGATGTGGTGCTGCGCCAGTACGCCCAAGCCTACTGGCTGACCCGCTACGTCGACGAGGAGCGCCCGGAAGTACTGCGGAAGAGCCTGGCGGCAACCAAGCCGGGCAAGGCGCAACCGCTGGGGAAGGCCCTGGCGACGACGAAGCCGGGCGACCTGGGAACGCTGCGGGATACCCTGGTGACGAAGAAGAAGGGCGAGGTCGAGATCGAGCTCGCCCGTGCTTTCCGTTGCGACCGCACGGCGCTCGTGCTCACCCTGGAACAGGCGGCTTACGAGCGCTTCGGCCCGGACGCCGAGCAGGCGCCGGCGGACCCGCCCGCCACCGAATAGTCCGCCGAAGGCTCGCGGTCAGAGCGCGAGATCGTGTCGGCTCGCAGCCGCCACCCGCACCGCGAGCGCCATGATCGTGAGGATCGGCGGCAGGCCCAGCGAGTTCGGAAGCAGCGACCCGTCGGCGACGTAGACGTTTCGCGGCAGCGACGCGTGGTGGAGCGTCTCCGGCGTGGAGGCATCCAGAGGGACCATGCCGCCCGGATGGCCGGCGTTGAGCGAGCCGAGGAACACCTGACCCGGGTCGGCGCCGGCCGTGACCAGAATCTCACGGCAGAGCGCCACGGCCTCCGTGAGACGGGCGGTGTCGCGGGCGGAGAGCGCCTTGCGCACCCGCCGGCCGTCCACGTCGCCCGTCTCGCTGTCTGCCAGCTTGATCATGAGCGAGAGGATGCCGCTCGCCGGCCGGCGCCAGCGGCCGTCGAAGAAGAAGCTCAGATGGTCGAAGTACGGCGAGAGCATATAGCCCTCACGCCGCGTGAAGAACGGCATGGGGATCTCTTCGTTCTGCCGGGCGTCTGGCCAGGACGTAGCTACGCACAGCACTGGGTCGACCCAGAGTCGATTCTGCGTGGCCACGCCGGACCGCGCGAGGATGGCCGGCGTTCCGAGTCCGCCTGCCGCGAGCACGACCAGATCGGCCGGCAGGAACTCGCGACGGCCGCAGCGCCGCACGATAACACCCGTGCAGCCGCCGCCCGGAGCAACGCGGCTCTGGCCGTCCGCGGCGACCAGGCGTTCCACCCGCGCGGCGGTGAGCAGCGTAGCGCCGCACGCGACCGCCTCGTCAAGCAGACGGCGGGAGTCCCACTTCGCGTCGCGGGGACACCCGAGGACGCAGCGCCCGCACTGCCGGCAGCGGCCGTAGTCGATCAGCTTGGGAGTCACGGTCGTCTCAAGGCCGGTCTTCTCGAACGCCGTGCGCAGCGAGCGCGTCGCGGGGCGCCAGCGGCGCTCGTGCTCCGTCGAGATCGGCAGCTCGGCCTCGAGCAAGCCGAACTCCTGGTCGAGGTCCAGACCGTCGCGGCGCAGGTCCTCATCGGCGCGCACCGCGTTCCCGGTAGCCAGCGTCGTCGTGCCGCCGGTCGCGATGCCGCGCACCAGGGCCATGCGGTCGGCGACCATCGTCACGCGCATGGCCGGGAACAGGGCGGATATGAGGCGCGGGTCGACGAACAGGCGGCTGGCGCGC
>CAZIGT010000020.1:0-3266 GCA_964538465.1 uncultured Thermoleophilia bacterium
GGGCGGCCGGATGCACGTGCATCCGGCCGCCCGTCTCACCTCGACGTGGCGGCTTGGCTCCCGCGCCGCTGCTCAGGCGCTGAAGCGCTTCTGCGCCCAGCTGCGCAGCTCTTCGAACTCCTCGTCGGTGAGATCGCGCTTGGTCTCGAGGAGGTGGCCGACGGCCAGGCTGCGCTTGCCACCGAGAAGGCGCTGAACGACGCTGTCGAGCACCGTGGTCGCGACCTCGCGGCCCGGGATGGCCGGCGTGTACTGGTATGCGATGCCGGAACGGTCCTGGACGAGCAGGTTCTTCTTCACCAGGTTGTTCATGACGGTCATCACGGTCGTGTATGCGATGGTCCGCCGTTCGCGCAGGATCTCGTAGACATCGCGTACCTTTGCGGTGCCCAGATCCCATACCACTGCGAGAATGTCGGCTTCCAGGGACCCGATACCCGTGAAGGGCGCGCCCTTGGTGCTGCGTAGCCACTTGGGTTTGAGCTCCTGCATGGTCACCTCCTCGTCCGTCGGCGCGTAGAGTCCGGCGGCTCACGCTCGTATGACGTACTTCCGATGTGCAATTACCCGTGCTCCTGCAGGCGAAACCTTATCATGTTTGTCCACGCACGGGTCCCCACGTACTAGGCCACGTCATGATGCCACGATACTCAACGTGTGAGGCGCCTCGCACATTACACTACGCGGAGCCGGCGGGCGCGCGATGGCCAGGCGCCGGCTCGAAACCGTTGCGGTGCACCGGCCTGAAACCATCGCCGGGCGAGGGGTCGGGTCGCCTTCACGGCCTCTGCTAGAATCGCGGTCGTCCCCAGTGGAGGTCCCATCATGACGTGCGACGTCGACTTCTTCCGAGCTCTTACTCAAGCCCCCGGGCCCACAGGCTTCGAGGGACCCGTACGTGCCGTTGTACGCGAGCGCCTGGCTCCCCTGGTCGAGCCGCAAGCCGACCCGCTGGGCAATATCTGGGCGCGCGTCGCCGGGCAGGGTGGGCTCGAAGTGGCGGCGGTCGCCCATGCCGACCAGATCGGCCTCATCGTCACGTACGTCGACGAGCACGGGTTTCTGAGCTTCCACGACATCGGCGGCATCGACCGCCAGCTCCTGCCGGGCCACCGGGTCGTGGTCCACACGGAACGCGGCCCCGTCGACGGCGTTGTGGGGCGCAAGCCGACGCACTTCATCCCCAAGGACGAGCAGGGCAAGGCGCCTGAGCTGCACGAGCAGTACATCGATATCGGCGCCGTGAGCAGAGAGACTGCGCTGGAGCGCGTGGCCGTGGGCGACCCGGCCACCTTCGCGCCCGGCTTCTTCGAGCTCTCGCCGGGAGTCTTCGCCACGCAGGCCTGCGATGATCGCGCCGGCGTGTATGTCGCCTGCAGGGCCCTCGAGGAGTACGCGCGCAAGCCCTCGGGGGCATCGTTCACGGCCGTGGCGACCGTGCACGAAGAGACAACGTTCATGGGCGCCAAGTCGCAGGGTCACCACCTGCGTCCCGACGTGTTGATCGTCCTCGACGCCGACTTCGCGACCGACCAGCCGGACGTGGAGATCAAGAAGGCTGGCGGCGAGGTCAAGCTTGGGGGCGGCCCGGTGCTCGCGCGGGGTACCGGCAGCAACGAGGTGCTGCTGCGCAGGGCCCTGGAGGTCGCTCGTCGCGAGAATATCCCGTATCAGGTGAAAGCCGCCGGCGGCGCCATGTGCACCGACGCGGACGAACTCATGGCCGCCGGCCGGGCAGCCACCCTCTCGATCAGCGTGCCATCGCGCTACATGCACTCCCCGCTCGAGGTGGTGCGCGGCGACGATCTGGAGGCGGCCGTAGCCCTCATCGTGGCGCTCACGCGCGACCTCGACGGCGTCTCGACAGCCGACTTCCTCTGGTAGGGAACGGAGGGGTAGTGAAGGTCTTCATCAGCATCGATCTCGAAGGGGTCACCGGTGTGTGCCGCGAGGCGCAGACCACCATGGGAACACCCGACTACCGTGAGGCCGTGAAGTCGATGCGCGCCGACCTGGACGCGGCCATCGAGGGCTGCCTCGAGGCGGGCGCCACCGAGATCGTGGTCAGTGACGCTCACGACTACAGCGCTAACCTGGCCTGCGACGACCTGCCCGACTGCGTGCAGCTCGCCTCGGGCACTCCCAACCAGCTGAGCATGATGCACGGCCTCGACGAGACGTTCGCGGCGGCGCTCTTCATCGGCTATCACGCCATGGCCGGCACCACCGGCGGCGTGCTCGATCACACCTACACCTATGACGTGTTCCGCGTGCGAGTGGACGAGTACCTCGAGGTCGGCGAGACGGGGATAAACGCCGCCCTTGCCGGCCGGTTCGGCGTGCCCGTCGTCTTCGTGTCGGGCGACCAGGTGACCGCCGTCGAGGCAGAGGAACTGCTGCCCGGCGTGCGCACCGCGGTGGTCAAGTACGGCGCCACCCGCACCGCCGCACGGCTGCTGCCGCCGTCGGTCACGCGGCCGGCCATCCGCGCCGGCGTGAGCGAGGCGCTGCGCGCCTCGGACAGGCCGGCGCCCATCGACTTCTCCGGCCTGCCCATGAGGGTCACGTTCCAGCGCACGCGGGCCTGCGACTCGGCTGCCCGCTGCCCCGGCGTGGAACGCGTCGACGCGCGCACGCTGCAGATACCGGGAGGCGATTATCTGCAGACGTTCACCTCCCTGCAGACCCTCCTGGTCCTGGCACGCGAATCGCGCGAGTAGCCTCGCTTGTCGGCCTGCGCGACGGGTCGTGCGCGCGGCTTGCGCAAGCGACCCCGCGCGCCGCTCCGTCGAGCGGCCGTGCGCGGACGGTTTCATGCCCTTCCGGCCCTGTTGTTGCGGGTGTGCTGAGGCCGTGGTGTAATGAGATAGCGGGCGGATGTAGCGTAGTTGGTAACGCGTCAGCTTCCCAAGCTGAAGACCGCGGGTTCGAGTCCCGTCATCCGCTCCATCCCCTCCGAGGCGCTCTCCCCTGCTTCTGAAACTCCGCGGCGCGACTGCCGAACGGTTTCCCTGACGGTGCGTGGCTGGCATGCCTCGATATACGGCGTACCCTTCCCTATCCAACTCCGTTAGGTTATCCTAACCGTGCTGCCCACGATCCTGGAGGTACACCGTGGCGCACGAGGGCAAGGTGCGGAGCCAATCCACTGAGGAGTACCTGGAGGCGCTGTTCAAGCTGCAGCATGGGGGCGAGGTGGCGTCGGTCGGCCGCCTGGCGGCCGCGCTGGCCGTGGCGCCGGCGTCGGCGGCGCCGCTGCTGGTGCG
>CAZIGT010000020.1:3276-17675 GCA_964538465.1 uncultured Thermoleophilia bacterium
CGAGATGTTGCGGGCCATCAAGCCGGATGTAGTGCATCTCGTTACGCCGCCGACACTGCGCGTGCCTCTCATGGTGCGGCTCGCGGAAGCGGGCCTGGGGACGCGCCGTGCGGACGGCGCGGTCGAGCTCACCGAAGACGGTGAGCGCGAAGGCGGTCAGCTTGTGCGCCGCCACCGGCTCAGCGAACGCTTCCTGGCCGACCTTCTGGAGTTGCCCTGGGACCAGGTGCACGGCGAGGCATGCAAGATGGAACACGCCCTGGGCCCGGAGGTGGAGGCTCGCCTGGCCCGACGGCTTGGCAACCCGGTCACCTGTCCGCACGGCCACGTGATACCGGACGAGGACGGCCGCGTGGCGGAAGTGCGTACGCGGCCTCTCGACGAGCTCAAGCCCGGCGAGGCCGGGACCATCGCCCGTGTCGCCGAGGACCAGCCAGACCTGCTGCGCTATCTGGCTTCGCTGGGGCTGGTCCCCCAGGCCAGGGTCAGCGTGCAGAGCATCGCGCCGTTCGGCGGTCCCTACTTGGTGCGCGTGGGCGAGGCCGAGTACGCGGTCGGTCGCGAGGTCGTGGCGCGCGTCTTCGTGGCCGAAGACACGGCTGCGTGAAAGAGGCCGCTGCGGAAGCCGGGGCGACGAGTGGGCGACTCTCGTGGGCAGTACAGCGGCGATGAGTAGCACAGTCCCTACAAGCACCGATCCCGGCGTGGGCGGCGAGCCTCGCGCGGGCAGGGAGGTCCCCCCGAGGGGCAGTGCCTCCGCCTGCGACCATCAAGCGACGGACACGCCCCTGGTGGTGTGCATCGCCGGCAACCCGAACGTGGGCAAGTCGGCGCTGTTCACGTGCCTCACCGGTGAGGAGGCGGAAGCCGCCAACTATCCTGGCATCACCGTGGAGCCAAACAGGGCTCGAGGTCTGTGGTCGGGCCGCGAGGTCGAGGTGGTGGACCTTCCTGGGACGTACTCCCTGGGAGCGCTCTCCGGCGACGAGCGGGTGGCGTGGGAGTTCCTTCTGGAGAAGCGGCCGGACGTGGTGGTGGCGGTGGTCGATGCGACAAACCTGGCGCGCAACCTCTACATGGTCCTGCAACTGCTCGATTTGGGCTTCCACGTGGTCGTGGCACTCAACATGGTGGATGAGGCGCGCCGCCGGGGCCTGAACATAGACGAACGGGAGCTCTCCCGACGCTTGGGCGCGCCGGTCGTGGGCACGGTCGGCTCGACCGGCGAAGGCATAGGTGAGCTGAAGCTGAACGTGAGTGGGTCGGCCACATGGTCTGGCGATGGGCACGCGGGTGTCATGAGGTACTCGCCGGACGTGGAGGCTCGACTGGCCGAGCTGGGTGCGCGCATGGCGGCGGACGCCGGCGCGCGCTGCGATCTCTGCGGCCTCACGCCGCGCGCGGCCGCACTGGCCGTGGTGGAGGGCTTCGGCCAGGTCTGCGGTATCGGTCGGTTCTCCATGCTGCGCGAGCGCCGGGAGCGCGCCGGTCAGGTAGGCGCCGTTCCGGCGGGTGCCGGTCGAGCGGTCGTCGGTTCGGCGGGCGCCGGTCAGACGGGCGCGGCTGACTCTTCAGGCGCCGCCGGTGCTGCGGCCGGCCACGCGGCCGCGGCAGTGGCAGGGGACGACGTGGACCTGGCCCTGCGGATCGCCGGCGAGCGTCACGCCGCTGCCGCGGCGCTCGTCAAGGCCGTGATCCGCAAGGGGCGCCGGCCGCATGCCGAATCGTTCTGGCGGGCAGCCACGCGGCCGCTGACCGGCGTGCCCATCGCCATCGCCGTGCTCGGATCCATGTTCGCCGTCCTCTTCGTGGTCGGCGGCTGGGTCTCCGAGCTGCTCACGGCAGGCTGGGAGGCGGGGCCGGCGCCGCTGATCGAGCGTGGCGTGCACGCGCTGCTGGGCGCCGGCACCGCGGGCGAGACCATCCTCTGGGTGGTCAACGGCGGCATCTTCGCGACGCTGGCGGTGGGCATCCCCTACATCGGCGTCTTCTACTTCATGATGGCGCTGCTCGAGGACACCGGGTACGTCAACGCGGTGGCGTATCTGGCCGACCGCGTCATGCACCGCTTCGGGCTTCACGGCAGGGCGGTCGTCCCGCTGCTCGTTGCCGGCGGCTGCAACGTGCCGGCCATCCTCGGCACGCGGGTGCTCGGCTCGCGTCGCGAGCGGCTCATCGCCGGCGTTCTCATCACGCTGGTGCCGTGCAGCGCCCGCACGGCCGTGATCGTGGGCGCGGTGTCTCTCTATGTGGGCTGGCAGTGGGCGCTGTTCGTCTACGGGGCGGTCCTTCTCGTGGGGGTGGCCGCGGGGCTGGTGCTGGATCGCATCCTCCCCGGGGAGCCGGGCGGCCTGGTCATGGAGATGTTCTCGCTGCGCCGCCCGTCGCTGCGGCTCGTGCTGCGGAAGACCTGGAAGCGGTTGAGGGACTTCGTTTGGATCGCGGCACCCATCGTGCTGGTCGGCAGCCTCGTTCTGGGCGCGCTCTACGAGACAGGGGCCGTGTGGGACATGGCGGAGCCGTTGGCTCCTGTCGTGGAAGTGTGGCTGGGCCTGCCGGCGATCGCCGGGCGCCCCCGTCGGTTCGGTGTGCGCCGCCAGGCGCTGGCGCTTCAGCTACTGCTGGCCTTCGCCGTGGTCGAGTACGGATCCGGCACGCACGCCATCGACCAGTTCATGACCGGCACGCAGATCGTGGTCTTCGCGCTGGTCAACTGCCTCTACATACCGTGTGCGTCGACCATCGCAGTGCTCGCTCGCGAGCTTGGCTGGCGCGTGGCCGCCGGCATCTGCGTCGGCACGCTCGCCGTCGCGCTGCTGCTGGGGGGCGTGGTGGCGCGCCTTCTGTCGCTCGGCTGAGACGGCGCCCGCGGCGGGTAGCTGTGGACTCCGGTCGCCAAGGGGCCGGCGGCGAGCGCCTGGAGGGCCGCGGGCTGGGCAGGTCGCCCCGCGGTCGCGCTCGCGGTCTCAGTGGGCCGCGTGACGGTCGCGGTTGGGGTGGGGACCTCCTGGAGAGCCGCGGCCTGAGCGGGTAGCGCCACGGCCACCGTTCGTGTGAACCGGGCGGCGGCGGCCCGGGCTGCGGTACGCGTTCAGGTGGTGGTCGCCGAGGTAGACCACGTCACGACCACACTCCGGGCCGACGGCGGTGAGCGCCGGGTTGCAGCCGGCCAAGTCGTCAGGCGGGCTGTTCCGGGCGGCGCGTGGCGCAGTCCAGCGCCCAGTCGATCGTGGCTCGCGCGACCTCCGGCGAACGCTGCGGGCCCTTGTGGCCACCGGTCTCCAGAACGATGAAGCGGGTGGGCTCGGCGAGCACGGCGGCTAGCCGCTCGCTCACCGCGAACGGCACATCCTCGTCGTCGCGGGCGTGGGCGAGCAGCACGTGGCGCAGCCCGCGCGCCGTCTCGACGAGGTCCGTGGTGCCCCAGAAGGCGCGCAGGCCGCGGACGTCGAAGCGGCCGGCGAAGTCCGCGTCGGGGCCGCCGGCCGCGTCGAGTGCCACGAAGCGGTCCAGCCCGGCCAGAAGCGAGGTCTCGTCGGCTGGGCACAGGGCGGCGACGGCGCGGAAGAGATGCGGCTGCTGCCTGGCGGCGCTCAGCAACCAGAAGGCGCCGAGCGACGAGCCCCGCGCGGCCAGCCACGGCACGCGGGCTTCGCGACGCAGCGCGTCCGCGGCGGCGATCACGTCGTCCACGCCGCCGGCGTCCATGACGCCGTCGCTGGCCCCGTGGCCCCGGAAGTCGAAGACCAGCGCGGCCAGCCCGGCCGCCGCGGCCTGCTCGGCCATGACGGCGTGGTTCTCCTTGCAGCTACCCGCGCCGTGACACACGAGCAGGCCGCCGGCGGGCGGCCGCGCCGGCATGAACAGCAGCGCCGCCAGCGATCCGGCGCTCGACGGTATCAGCAGGCTTCTCGGGGCTGGCGACGGATCGGTGGTCACGGCGACTCCTCGGTCTGGTCCCAGGCGGCCGGCCGAGTGTAGCAGCAGGCGGCGCGCCGTACCGCTCCGGGCCACAGGTGCGGCTCAGTCAGATGCCGTCTCGCGGGCCACGCGCTCGGCTGTGCTACATGCCGCGCCGGGGGCTGGCAACCGGCTGCACCGCCCCTCGGGTCGCTCGGGCATGATGTAATGGGCTCCGGCACGGGTATTGTGCCGTCGTCGCGACCGAGTGGAGGCTCATGCGCGCCGTCAACGTGGGGCACAAGTTCGTATCTGACTACCGCAGCCTGCTGCCGCGGGAGCTGGTCGACGAGATCCAGCAGCTGGCCGAGCCGCTGCGCGGCCGCCGCGTGCTGCACGTGAACGCCACCAGCTTCGGCGGCGGCGTCGCCGAGATCCTGTTCACACTGGTGCCGCTCATGACGGACGTGGGGCTGCAGGCGGAGTGGCAGGTCATCACCGCGCCGCCGCAGTTCTTCAACGTCACGAAGGCGTTCCACAACGGTCTCCAAGGTGCCGACGTCGAGCTGAGCGCCGACGACCGGGAGCTATACGAGTTCTGCTGCCAGGCGAACGCTCGCGAGCTCACGCGCCAGTACGACTTCGTGGTCATCCACGACCCCCAGCCGCTCGCCCTGCGCCACTTTCTGGCAGAGCCGCAGTGCGTGGCGCCGCACTGGATATGGCGTTGCCACATCGATACCTCGACGCCCCACCGCGCCCTCTACGATTACCTCATCCCGTTCATCCGCGGTTTCGACCGTGCCATCTACACGCTGCCCGAGTATGTCCCCGAGGATCTCGGCGTGACCGCTGTGCCCATCGCCCCGTGCATCGACCCTCTGGCCCCCAAGAACATGGCACTCTCTCCACAGGACGCCTCCTACATCGTTCGCCAATACGGCATAGACGTGCGGCGGCCGCTGCTGCTCCAGGTCTCGCGCTTCGATCCCTGGAAGGACCCGCTCGGCGTGGTGGACGTGTACCGGCAGGTCAAGACCGAGTACGCCGACGTGCAGCTCGCCCTCATCGGATCCATGGCGTCGGACGACCCGGAGGGATGGGAGTTCCTCGAGCGGCTGCTCGAGTACACGGGCGAAGACCCGGACGTGTACGTGCTCTCCAACCTCGACAACGTGGGCAGCGTTGAGATAAACGCCTTCCAGAGCCATGCCGACGTGGTGCTGCAGAAGTCCACCCGTGAAGGCTTCGGCCTCACGGTCACCGAGGCTCTGTGGAAGGCGCGGCCCACCATCGGCGGCGCCGTGGGCGGCATCGTCCTGCAGATCGAGGACGGGGTGACCGGCTACCTGGTCGATTCGGTGGCCGAATGCGCGGAGCGGGTGCTGGAGCTTCTGGCGGACCCGGCGAGGGGCAAGGAGATGGCGGAGCGGGGCAAGGAGCACGTGCGTCGCAACTTCCTCACCCCGCGCCTGCTGCGCGACTACCTGCGGCTGTTCACCGAGTTGGAGAGGGGTGGCTGACCATGCCCGCCGCCGGCATGGGTGGGAACGTGGCGCCGTTGCGGCCGCGCAGCTCGCGCGGCTCGCGCGGGGCCGCGCCCGGCGCGGCCGCGAACGTTCTCGATCGCCGTCGCCTGATCGTCGCGTCCAATCGCGGCCCGGTCTCCTTCCACCGCGACCCCTCGGGCGAGCCGGTGGTCAGCCGCGGTCTCGGCGGCCTGGTCAGCGTGCTGGGCGAGCTGTTCCGCACCAGGCGCGGCACGTGGATCGCGGTAGCTCAGAGCGACGAGGAGTACCGCCTGGCCGCCGAGGGACAAGCGACGCGGGTCGAGCTGGACGGCGTTCCGTACGCGGTCCGGTACGTGGCCCCGGACCGCGAGACCTATGCCAAGTACTACAGCATCGTCGCCAACCCCACCCTCTGGTTCGTCCAGCACTACCTCTGGGACCTGGCCTGGCATCCGGACGTCACCGCCAACGAGTACGAGGCATGGCAGCACTACCTGGACGTGAATCGCCTGTTCGCGGCCGGTGTTCTGGACGAGATCGGTGGGGAGCCGGAACGCGCGCTGGTCATGCTTCATGACTACCACCTGTACGGCGTGGCACCCCTGGTGCGGGCGGCCGCTCCCGGCGCGTTCCTGCACCACTTCGTGCACATACCGTGGCCTCAGTCGGACTACTGGCGCGTGCTGCCGCGCCCCATCCGCGGCGCCGTCTTCGAGGGCCTTCTGGCCAACGACATCGTGGCCTTCCATACCGCACACTATGCGGAGAACTTCCTTCACGGGTGCGCCGACGTCCTCGACCTGAAGGTGGACCCGCGGCGCAGCACCGTGTCGTTCGGCGATCGAGACGTCTGGGTGCGCTCCTATCCGGTCTCCATAGACGCCGAGACGCTTCGCCGCGCCATGCGCTCGGACCGCGTGCTCGCGGAGGAACGAGCCCTGCTGGCGGACCGTCCGGAGCATCTGCTTCTGCGCGTGGACCGCCTCGACCCGTCCAAGAACGTCATCCGCGGCTTCCGCGCTTTCGACCTGTTCCTGCAGCGGCACCCCGAGTTCGCTCGCCGGGTCAAGTTCCTGGCGCTGCTGCAGCCCTCACGGGAGGACGTGGAGGAATACGTCACCTATCGGGAGCGGGCGTTGCGCGCCGCCGAGGAAGTCAACGCCCGCCACGGCCGGGACGACTGGTGGCCGGTCGATGTGCGCGTGCAGGACAACTTCCCGGCCACGCTGGCGGCCTACAGGCACTACGACGCCCTCTTCGTGAACGCCATCTTCGACGGCATGAACCTGGTGGCCAAGGAGGGCGCCATCGCCAACCAGCGCGACGGCGTGCTGATACTCAGCGAGAACACCGGTGCGTTCGCCGAGCTGGGGGCGTTCGCGGTGGCGCTGAACCCGTTCGACCTGGAGGAGCAGGCGGAGGCGATCCATCGCGCCCTCACCATGCCGGCGGCCGAGCGGCGAACCCGGTTCATGGGCATGCGCGACGTAGTGCAGCACAACAGCGTCGAGCGCTGGATCGCCGCGCAGCTGGCCGACGTGGCGGCCAAGGAGGCGAAGGACGCCGCCAAGGCGACCTGAGCCTGCGCCTATTGTCGGCCGGCAGAGCGATCCAGGAGCTGCCGGTAGAGCGCCTCGTAGTCGGCGACCAGCCTCTCGACGGTGAAGCGCTCCTCCACGGTCCGCCGGCAGACGGCCGGGTCTATGTCGCCGATGCGCTCCAAAGCCGCGACCATGCCGTCAGCGTCTTCCACGATGAACCCCGTGACGCCGTCGTCGACCACCTCGGGCACGGAGCCGTTGCGGAAGGCGATGACCGGGGTGCCGCAGGCCATGGCCTCGATCATCACCAGCCCGAACGGCTCCGGCCACAGGATGGGGAAGAGGAACGCCGCTGCGCCGGCGAAGAGCTCGCGGCGGCGTTCGTCGCTCACTTCGCCCAGGTAGACGACCTGGTCGTCGAGCTGCGGCTCGACGCGTTCGTGGAAGTAGTCCTCGTACTGCGCCTGCAGCGCCCCGGCCATGAGCAGCCGGCGGCCGGCGCGGCGGGCCACCTCGATGGCTATGTGGAACCCCTTGGCCTCGCAGACCCGGCCGAAGGCGAGCAGGTAATCGTCTTTGCGCGGCGTGTAGCACCAGCCCTTGAGCTCGATGCCGTTGTGGACCACACCGGCCCAGTCCATGCCGGCCGGCCCCATGGAGCGCTGGTACTCGCTGATGGCGTTGTAGGCGACCGACCGGGCGTGCTGTGCGTAGAAGCCGTGGGTGGCGTCGTCGAAGGCACAGTGGATGGTGTGCAGGATCGGCGGGGCCGGCCGCGGGCCTACGGCCAACATGGCCGGCCCGAACGCCACGACCAGGAAGCCGGAGTGATCGTGTATCAGGTCGAACGGCGGGTCCGCTGCCACGATGTCGTCCAGGGCGAAGCGGACGTGGCGGGCGTCGTAGGGCGTCTGGCCCATCACCTTCGGCATCTGCTTCGGGAAGAGCGCCCGCAGCTCGGCGGCCGTGCGCGAATCGCCGGTCGCGTACAACACGACCTCGTGGCCGCGTGCCGTAAGGCCGTCGCAGAGCTGCTGGACGACCCACTCGGTCCCTCCGTAGCCGGTCGGCGGCACGGTGATCCACGGGGGAGCGATCTGGGCTATGCGCAGAGCGCGGGGCGTTGCAGTCACAGGGCCTCCTCCCGGGACGGTCGCCGGTCCTCCTCCCGGCCAGATGTGCGATCGATGCGGGTGGCCGCGCCGGTCTGATGCGAGCAAACGTGGTCGCCTGCCGCCGCCCTGCGATTCTACTGGACGGCGTGGCGGGGTCACGGGCGGGCGTGATACGTGCGACCACCTCCACGCGACCGCTCTGGGTGTGAGCATGCGCGGTCGCGTTCACGCGACCTGCCCGAGCGTGAGCACCTACGTCGCGGTCGCGCCGCCCCGCCGTGGTAGAGTCGCCCCGTTCTCCACCAGGAGCGGGGATGATCCTGTACCTTGACTGCGCCGGCGGAACCGGCGGAGACATGCTCGCGGCAGCACTGTGCGCGCTGTCTCGCGCGCTCGGCAGAGACGGCGACGACGTCGTGCACGACGCCCTCGTGGCCGCCGGCATCGATCCGTCGGTCGCCGCATTCGCGCGGCAGCCGCGCGGCGGGCTTGACGCGCTGGGCTTCACCGTCCGCGACGATCCGGGGTTCGCCACGTTCGCTGAGCTCGAGTCGACGGTGGACGGTTCGTCGCTGCCGCCTGCCGTCAAGGAGCGGGTGACGGCCGCGGCGCGGCGCATGGCGGCCGCCGAGGCCGCCGCCCACGGCGCCCCCGACACGCATCTGCACGAGCTGGCCGGCATCGACACGGCGGTCGATCTCATCGCCGTGTGCAGTCTGGTCTCGTCGCTGGCGCCGGACCGCGTCGTCGCGGCGCCGCCGGCCCTGGGCAGCGGTTGGGTGGCGTCGGCGCACGGCCGGCTGCCGGTGCCCACGCCGGCCGTGCTCGCCCTTGTGACCGGCATGCCTACTGCCGGCGGGGCGGACTTGGGCGGCGGCGAGCTGACCACGCCCACCGGAGCCGCTCTGCTGGCCGAGTTGGCCGACGCGTTCGGCCCGCTGCCTGCCGGCCGGGTCGCCGCCGTGGGCGTCGGCTCCGGCGCTCGCGAGATCGAAGGGCGCGCGAACGTGGTGCGCGCCGTTGCGCTCGAACCCAGCCGGCCCGGGCGGGCAGGCGCCTTCCTGGGCGCCTCCGCCTCCGCACCCGGCGACCGCGCTGCGGATCCCAGTGGCTCCTTCGCCAATCCCGGTGCTTCCGCTGCGGATCCTGATACTGGTAGCGCGACCGAAGCGGCCGACGGTCTCTCGGGATCGGTCGAGACCCTCGTGCTCCTCGAGACCACCATCGACGACCTCTCGGCGGAGTATTCGGCGGCCGCCGCCGACGCTCTGCGCTCGGCCGGCGCTCGCGACGCCTGGCTCTCGCCGGCGCTCATGAAGAAGGGCCGGCCGGGGACCACGGTACACGCCCTGGTTGAGCCGGCCGACGTCGATCGTCTGGCACAGCTGCTGTTCCTCGAGACGAGCACGTTCGGGGTACGTGCCACAGAGGTCCGGCGGCTGCGGCTCGAGGAGCGCTACGAGTCCGTTGAGGTCGACGGCGAGGCCGTGGGCGTCCGTCTGGGCTACTTGAACGGACGCCTCCTGACGGCCTCGCCGGAGTTCGACGACTGCCGCCACGCCGGCGAGCGACTGGGCCGGCCCGCCCGCCTGGTCCACGAGCGCGCCCAGGCGCTGGCTCGCGAGCGGTTCGCCGAGTCCTGACCGCGGTCATCCGCGTGGCGTTGGCGAGCGCGTCCGCGAGCCCTTCTCCGACGCCGCAGCTCGGGAATCAAGCGCCAGCCGAACCGTGATCCATGGCCTCGGAGCCCCGGCTCGAGTGTGGGCTCGACCCCGACACACGCCTCCCGTTTTGACCGCTCTCCGTTCCGTTGTACCCTATGAATGTAGTGGTGGCGTCGCGAGGAGTCGAGCAGTGCACCACCCGTCGATTCGTAGGCACCCGAGAGCCCGTTGTCTGTTGTCGGTCGTGCTCGCGGTCGCATTCGCCTGCACACTCGTGTCTACGATCCTTGCGGTCCCGCCTGTCGTTGGCGCGCTCGCACTGCCTGGTGCGGAAGTCCAGGCTCTTGTGCCTGCGCCCGGCGCCTCTGGCGTCATCACGCAGTCACAGAGCACGGTGGTCCGCCCCTGGTGGTTCGGTGAGGCCGTTGCGCTCTCCGGCGACACCGCCCTCGTCGGGGCGCCCCTCCATGATGTCGGCACGAACGTCAAGCAGGGCGCCGTCTACGTCTTCGTGCGGAGCGCAGGCATCTGGATACAGCAGGCCGTACTCACGGTTTCCAGCGGTTCCGCCGGCGACCGGTTCGGCTGGGCCGTCGCCCTCGACGGCGACACCGCCCTCGTAGGAGCACCTGGGCGCGAAGTGGACGGGAATGCTGACGAGGGAGTGGCCTACGTCTTCACGCGCTCCGGGACCAACTGGAGGCGGGCGGCCGTCCTCACGGCGCAGGATGGCGCCGCCGCAGACGCTTTCGGCACGTCGGTCGCCCTTTCGGGCGACGCGGCCATCGTCGGGTCCCATGGACATGACGTGGGCGCCGTCGCCGATCAGGGAGCCGCGTACGTCTATGTCCGCACCTTCGAGGGCTGGCTGCCGGAAGCTGAGCTGACCGCCGCCGACGGCATCGCCGGGGACGGCTTCGGCTACTCGGTCGCTCTCTCCGGCGATACGGCTCTCGTGGGCATGACGCTTCCCGAGAACGCCGTGGTCAAGGATCCCGCCAAGACCGGGGCGGCCTACGTCTTCGTCCGGTCCGGGAACTGGCAGCAGCAGGCGAAGCTGCGTCCGAGCGACGACGCCGGGCACGACGGGTTCGGCGCGGCGGTCGCTCTCTCCGGCGATACGGCGGTGATCGGCGCGCCCTATCACAGCGGCGCGACCTCCGCGGAGGAGCTGGGAGGGGCCGCCTACGTCTTCACCCGGTCGGGCGGCGTCTGGACGCAGCAGGGCGATGCTCTCTTCCAGGGCCGGGAGCGGGACGCCTCAGGCCTGTCCGTGGCGGTGGACGGCAATACGATCGTCGCCGGAACGTTCGGCAAGACCTACGGCTCCAGTGCCAAAGCCTATGTTCGGTCAGCCGGCAACTGGAGCGAGGACGGCTACCTCTTCCGCAGCGGTGGCGGCGGGGAGCTCGTTCTGGCGCTGGGCAGCGACACAGCCTTGGTCGGCTACCCCTCTCTGTACGACCAGTCGAGCGGGGTCGATGGGGTGGCCACCTTCCTCCAGCGCTCGGATGGTGAGTGGGCCGTCGTCTCGCAGGTGAGCGCCGACGCCGCCCCGCCGACCACGAGCATCACGCTCTCCCCGGCCGCCAACGATGCTGGCTGGAACCGCAACCGGGTGAAGGTGACGCTGGATGCCACAGACGGGCGCTCAGCCATCGCGCGGATGGAGTGGCGCGCCGAGGGGAGCGCCAAATGGATCAAGTACAGCTCCCCGTTCCCCGTATCGACCAACGGCATCACGAAGTGGGAGTACCGGTCTCGCGACCAGGCCGGCAACATCGAGTCGGCGAAGACCCTGCGCCTGAAGATCGACTCAAAGAAGCCGACCGTGCGGATGTACCCCGCCTCCGTTCGGCGAGGCAGGAAGGTCGCGCTGAAATTCAAGGTCAACGACCCCCTGCCGAGTTGCCGTCGCGCGACGGTCGCTCTGCAGGTGTTCAAGGGCAGGGTACCGATGGCTCTGGTGAAGGCGGGCACGCGGCCGTGCAACACGGTCCAGAAGCGGGTGTGGCGCTGCACTCTCCCTCGGGGCGCCTACAAGATCGTGGCCTACGCCACCGACAGGGCGGGCAACACCCAGCGCAGGATCGGCCGCGCGGTATTGATCGTGCGGTAAAGCCAGGCACTCGGGCGCTCGTCGCGGGCGCGCAGGGTGCGCGCAGCGCAGCGGCGGGAGCGCCCGCCGCCCGGTCCGCCTCGCCGATCCCGCACGGGCACGCTCAGGCCGAGAGCGGCAGTGGCGGCTGCGTTGACCGGGATTCTCGCGAATCGGTACACTTCAGCTTGATCAGATGTTGTTGACCGTGCGGCGCTTCCGCCTCGTGGCGGCGCCGGCGGTCGCCGGGTGACGAGGCTCGCGGCGCGGACATGCCGCACGCCCGGTGATGAGGCCCGCGGCATCGGCAGCGCCGCCCGCCTGTATCCATCTCGTCGTCTCCCCGGAAGCAGATGCGGAACGCGCGGAACCGTGATTGAGGAGGATGCGTTGAAATCGGACATCGAGATCGCGCAAGCGGCCACTATGAAACCCATCCAGGAGATCGCCGAGAAGGCGGGCATCCTGGAAGACGAGCTCGAGCTCTACGGCAAGTACAAGGCCAAGATCGACCACATGGCCGTCCTCAAGCGTCTGGCGGATGCTCCCGAGGGCAAGATCATCGACGTCACCGCCATCACGCCCACCCCCCTCGGCGAAGGCAAGACCGTGACGGCCATCGGCGTCTTCGAGTCCATGTGCCAGCTCGGCAAGAGCGCCATGCTCGCGCTGCGAGAGCCCTCGCTCGGACCGGTCTTCGGCATCAAGGGCGGCGCGGCCGGCGGCGGCTACTCGCCGGATGGCCCCCTGGCAGACCTCACCCTGCACTTCACCGGAGACATCCATGCCGTCGGCGTGGCCAACAACCTGCTGGCCGCTATGGTCGACACGCACCTCATGCACGGCAACGCGCTGAAGATCGACCCGTTCACCATCTCCTGGCGGCGCGTGGTCGACCTCAACGATCGCTCCATGCGCCAGATCGTCAACGGCCTCGGCGGACCGCTCAACGGCATCCCCCGCGAGACGGGCTACGACATCACGGTCGCCAGCGAAGTCATGGCCATCCTCGGTCTCGCCACCTCGCTGAAGGATCTGCGCGAGCGCCTCGGCCGCATCACGTTCGGCTACAGCACCGAGGGCAAGCCGCTCAC
The DNA here is from genome assembly GCA_964538465.1 of uncultured Thermoleophilia bacterium. Classification (GTDB taxonomy): domain Bacteria; phylum Actinomycetota; class Thermoleophilia; order UBA2241; family UBA2241; genus UBA6103. The sequence goes on from CAZIGT010000020.1 coordinate 16,200, forward strand.
GGCCGAGGACATCGGCGCCGCCGGCTCCATGGCTGTGCTGCTGAAGGACGCCCTCAAGCCCAACCTCATGCAGACGCTCCAGGGCAACCCCTGCCTGGTGCCCGCTGGGCCGTTCGCCAACAACCCGCAGGGCACCAACTCGATCATCGCCGACAAGGTCGCCATGAAGCTGCGCGACTACGTGGTCACGGAGAGCGGCTTCGCCGCCGACCTGGGCGCTGAGAAGTTCATGCACATCATCTGCCGCTACGGCGGCTTCAAGCCCAGCGCCGTGGTCATCACGTGCACCATGCGGGCGCTCAAGATGCACGGCGGCTTGCCGGCCGACAAGGAGCTGCTCAAGGCCGAGAACAACGCGGCGCTCGAGAAGGGCTGCGAGAACCTCGAGAAGCAGATCGAGAACATGAAGCTGTTCGGCATCCCGGTCGTGGTCACCATCAACCGCTTCGACTTCGACCGCGACACCGAGGTCGAGATCGTGCGCAAGCGCGCGCAGGCGGCCGGCGCCGAAGACGCCGTGCCGATCGAGGTCCACGCCAAGGGCGGCAGGGGCGGTCTGGAAGCTGCCGAGGCGATCTGCGCGGCCGCGGACAAGGGCGGCGACTTCCACTTCCTCTACGAGCTCGACGCCCCCATCAAGAGCAAGATCGAGACCATCGCGACGAAGATCTACGGGGCCGACGGTGTGGACTACCTGCCGGCGGCCGAGGAGAAGATCAGGCTCTTCACCGAGCAGGGTCTCGACAAGTTGCCCATCTGCATGGCCAAGACGCACCTCTCGCTCAGCCACGACCCCGCGGTCAAGGGCCGGCCGCGAGGCTTCCGAGTGCCCATCCGCGACATCCGTCCGGCGACCGGGGCCGGCTACCTCTACCCGCTCCTCGGCGAGATGCGCACCATGCCCGGCCTGCCGAAGCGGCCGGCCGCCGTTGACGTGGACATAGACGTCGAGACCGGCAAGATCATCGGCCTCTTCTGATCCGTCGAGCCCGTCGGGGCGGGCACGCAGAACATCGATCCAGCGGAGGTGACCGGTGAGCGACTCGGGCGTCACCATCTACTCAAGGGAGTCCCTGCAGACCTATCTCGACGACGCCGCCTCGGGCAAGCCCGCGCCGGGCGGCGGCAGCGTCTCGGCGTGCGTGGGCGCGCTGGGCGCCGCCCTCGTCGCCATGGTGTGCAACCTGACCATCGGCAAGGAGAAGTACGCGGCCGTCGAGGATCGGATCAGGGAACTGGTCGGCCGCGCGGAAGACGTGCGCGCGCGGCTGGAGCGGCTGCTGCAGGACGACACGGTCGCCTACAACGGCGTCATCGCCGCCTACCGCCTGCCCAAGGAGACGGAAGAGGAGAAGGCGGCCAGGCACAAGGCCGTCCAGGACGGCCTGATCGTGGCCGCCAACGTCCCTCTGGACATCTGCCGCGCGGCCCTCGAGGTCGCCCGCCGGGCCAACCAGGCAGCCCAGATCCGCCACC
>CAZIGT010000020.1:17685-20275 GCA_964538465.1 uncultured Thermoleophilia bacterium
GGTGGCGGCCGTGAGGGGCAACGCGAACGCCGGCACGGACGCCGGCATCGGCGCCATCCTGGCCGAGGCGGCCGTCCAGGGCGGCGCGCTCAACGTCGCCATCAACCTGGGCTCCATCGACGACCAGGCCTACGTGCAGGCGGCGCGCGCCGAGCTGGACACCATCCTGAAGGAATCGGCCGATCTGCGCGCCGAGGTGCTGCGGATCACCTACGACACGATCTGAGGACGTGAGGAAGCAATGACTGCACAGATCATCGACGGCAAGGCCATCGCCGCGCAGGTGCGCGCCGAGATCGTCGCCGAGGTGGAGAAGCTGGCCGCCGGGGGCGTCAAGCCCGGCGTGGCCACCATCCTCGTCGGCGAAGACGGCGGCGCGCAGTTCTACCGGGGCCAGATCGAGAAGAACACGGCCACCGTGGGGTTCGAGTACTTCAGCCACGTGCTGCCGGCCGGCACGTCGGAGGCCGAGATCCTCGCGCTCATCGACAGGCTGAACGCCGATGAGCGCGTCCACGGCATCCTGGCCCTCATGCCCATGCAGGCCGAGATCGATCAAGCCAAGGTCTTCAACGCCATAGCGCCCATCAAGGACCTCGACTGCGTGAACCCCGCCAACATCGGTCATGTGCTGCTCGGCGACCAACTGTTCGCGCCGGCCACGCCGTCGGCGTGCATGGAGATCCTGGCGCGCGAGGGCGTGAAGCTGCAGGGGCTGGACGTCACCATCGTCAATCACTCCAACATCGTGGGGAAGCCCGTCTCCCTGCTCTGTCTCAACGAGAACGCGTCGGTGCACGTGGTGCACATCTTCAGCAAGGACGTGCCGGCGGCGTGCCGCGAGGCGGACGTGCTCATCTGCGCCGCCCCCGTGCAGAACCTCATCAAGGGTGACATGGTCAAGGACGGCGCCGTCGTCATCGACGTCACGACCATCCGCGTCGACGGCAAGCAGGTGGGCAGCCTGGACTTCGATGCTGTGGCGGCCCGGGCATCCAAGGTGACCCCAGTGCCCGGCGGTGTGGGACCGGTGACCAACGTGATGCTGCTCAAGAACGCCCTCGTCGCCTGCACGGCCCAGTCGGGCGCGTCCTGAGCCGCCCAGGCCCCGTCGCGATCCTACAGAAGCAGGCAATGTGGCGCCGGCGCCGGACGTATCGCTCGATCTGGCGCCCGTGGCCGAGGTGATCGACGAGTACGACCCCAGGAGCAACTTGATCACGGTGCTGCAGAAGGTCCAGGGCCGCTACGGCTACTTGCCGGAACCGGTCGTCGACGAGATCGCGCGCCTGAGCGGCGTACCGGCGGCGCGCATATACGGGATCATCACGTTCTACGCCCAGTTCTCGACTGAGCCCAGCGGAAGGCACAGGATCCACGTGTGCCACGGCACGGCCTGTCACGTCGCCGGCGCCCCGCGCATCACGGAGGCGCTGGAACAGGAGCTCGGCGTGGCCGATGGGGGCACCACCCCGGACATGGAGTTCACCCTGGGCTCGGTGGCCTGCATGGGCGCCTGCTCGCAGGCGCCGGTCATGCGGATAGACAGCGACACATTCGGCAACCTCTCGGCAGATGCCACGCGCAAGGTCATCCGGGACATGATGCGCGACCTCGGCCTCCAGCCGCGCGACCTCAGGGAGGCCGTATCGGCCGGCGTGGGCAAGAAGGAGGCCGGCGATGACTGAGGACACTGCCGCCCGGCAGGATGGCGTGCGCGTGGTCGTCGCCGAGAGCGCCGGCCGTCGCCGCGTCCAGGTGTGCGCGGGCACGGCCTGCGTCTTCGCCGGCTCCATGAAGGTGCACGACGCCTTCGTCCGCGAGGTCGAGGCGGCGGGACTTGCCGGCAGCGTGGATGTGTCGATCATCGGCTGCCACGGCCTCTGCTCGCAGAGCCCCGTGGTCGTCATGCACGAGCCAGCCAGCGGCGGCGAGCAGGAGACGTACTACCCGAAGCTCTCGCCGGAGACGGCCGCCCGCGTGGTGCGCGAGCACCTGGTGGGCGGTGAGGTCGTCGAAGACCTGCTCTACGTGGACCCGGCCACCGGCAAGCCGGTGCGCTGCAGCTGCGACATCCCCTTCTATCAGGCGCAGACCCGCATCGCGCTGCGCAACGTGGGGCGTATGGATCCGGAGAGCATCGAGGACTGCCTGGCGCGCGGCGGCTACGAGGCCGCGCGCACCGTGCTGACGCGCAAGGATCCGGAGTGGGTCGTGGAGGAGCTGCTGGCTTCCGGCCTGCGCGGACGCGGCGGCGCTGGCTTTCCCATCGGCATGAAGTGGAAGTTCGCCGCCGCCTCGCCGGGCGACGAGAAGTACCTCATCTGCAACGCCGACGAGGGTGACCCCGGCGCCTTCATGGACTGCTCGATCCTCGAGGGCGATCCGCACGCGGTCATCGAAGGCATGATCATCGGCAGCTACGCCATCGGCGCGCACGACGGCATCGTCTACGTGCGCGCCGAGTACCCGCTCGCCGTGAAGCGGCTGGGCCTGGCGATCAAGGAGGCGGAGGCGCGCAACCTCCTCGGCGACGACATCATGGGCACCGGCTGGTCCTTCCATGTCAAGATCAAGGAGGGGGCGGGCG
>CAZIGT010000021.1:0-20133 GCA_964538465.1 uncultured Thermoleophilia bacterium
CGTGGAACGAGGTCGCCGCCGACCGCGTCGCCGCGTTCATGAAGGCCGCCGGACGTTCGGCGATCCGGGCGGGGGTCGCGTGAGCGTACTTCTCGGCATCGATGTGGGGACCACCGGCACCAAGGCCCTTCTGCTCGACCCCGAGCGGGGCGTGGTCGCCGAGGCTGAGCGGCCCACCCAACTGCACTCCCTGCACCCTGGGTGGGCCGAAGAAGACACCGCCGAGTGGTGGAGCTACGTGTGCGCCCCCACTCGGGAGCTGCTCGCCGCCTCCGGTGCGGATGTTGCCGGCGTAGGCGTGACCGGGATGGTCCCTTGCACGATCCCTCTCGATGAGCACGGCGAGCCTCTGCGCTGGTCCATACAGCAGAACGACGCGCGATCGGTGGACGAGGTCGAAGACCTGCGCCGGCTGCTCGCCGCCGCGCGCGTGCTGGAACGCACGGGGTCCGCCATCACGCAGCAGTCCACCGCGCCGCGGTTCCTCTGGCTGGCGGAGCACGAGCCGGAGGTCTGGGCCAAGACTCGCACGGTTCTCGGCTCGTACGACTACATCACCATGCGCCTCTCGGGCTCGCGCTCGGTAGAGGCCAACTGGGCGCTCGAGACCGGCCTGCTGGACTTCGCCGACATGAGCTGGGCCGAAGACGTGCTCGCAGCGTGCGGCGGCAGCAAGGACCTTCTGCCGCCGATCCGCCGCTGCCACGAGGTCGTCGGCACGGTCACCGCGGCGGCCGCCCGCGAGACCGGCCTTAAGGAAGGCGTGCCGGTCGTGGCCGGAACCGCCGATCACATAGGCTCCACGTTCGCCTCCGGCGTGCTGGACGATGGCGACCTTCTTGTGAAGCTTGGCGGCGCGGGCGACATCATGCTGGCGGTTGACGACCCCTTCGTCGACGACCGCCTCTACCTCGACTTCCACCTGCTGCCGGAGCGCTTCGTGCTCAGCGGCTGCATGGCCACGAGCGGCAGCCTCATCAAGTGGTTCCAGCGCGAACTCGCCGCCGGCGCCTCTCTGGCGGAGCTCGATGAGGAGGCGGCCGCCACCCCGCCGGGCGCCGGCGGCACCATCTGCCTGCCATACTTCCTCGGTGAGAAGACACCCATCAACGATCCGGAGGCCACGGGTGCGTTCGTGGGCCTGCGGCTCACGCACACGCGCGGCCACCTGTTCCGCGCGCTGCTCGAGGGCATCGCCTTCGGCTTTCGTCATCATCTCGAGGTCTTCGCCGAGCGTGGCCACCGGCCGCAGCGGGCGCGGGTCACGGACGGCGGCTCGCGCTCACGCGTGTGGACGCAGATCACTGCGGATGTCCTCGGCATGCCGCTCGAGAAGGTGACCCTGCGCAGCGGCTCGGCCTTCGCGGCCGCGTTCTGTGCCGGCATGGGCGTGGGCGCGTTCTCCGGCTGGCGGGACGTCGACCGCTTCGTGGCGGTCGACGAGGTCATAGAACCCACTCACCACGACGTGTACGACCACAACTACCGGGCGTACCGGGAGCTGTACCCGGCGCTCAAGGGGGTGCTGGGATGAGTGTTCTGGTCACCGGCGCCGGCAGTGGCATCGGCGCCGCGACGGCTCGCCTGTTGGCCGAAAGAGGGTACGAGGTGGCCGTCACCGACGTCGACGCCGCGGCGGCGACCAAGGTGGCCGGCGAGTTCGGCGGCTTGGCACTGCAGCTCGACGTCACCAGCCGCGAGTCGATCCGGCAGGCCATAGCGGCCGCCGAGAAGTCTCTCTCGCCGCTCGAGGGCTGGGTCTCCAACGCGGGCGTCTCGTCGATGATCCCCTTCCTCGAGATGCCCGATGAAGAGTGGCACCGTATGCTGGCCGTCAACGAGACAGGGGTCTTCTACTGCGGGCAGGAGTTCGCCCGCCATCTCGTCGCCGCCGGTCGCGGCGGGGCCATCGTCAACGTGGCCTCGATGGCGGCCAAGCAGGGCAACGTGCCGTACCTCTCGCACTACATCGCTTCCAAGTTCGGCGTCGTGGGCCTCACGCAGGCCATGGCATACGAACTGGGGCCGTACGGCATCCGGGTGAACAGTGTCTGCCCCGGATGGGTCGCCACCAGCATGCAGGAGCGTGAGCTGGTCTGGGAGGGCGAGCTGCGCGGCATCACCCCGGAGCAGGTGAAGCAGGGCTTCATCGACAACACGCCGCTCGGTCGCATAGAGACCGGCGAAGACGTGGCCCGCACGATCGCGTTCCTTCTAGGACCCGACGCGGGGTTCGTCACTGGCGAGGCGCTGAACATCAACGGCGGCGCCTTCATGGACTGAGATACGCAAGGGGGACGAGACGATGGGTGACAGGAAAGACGGATCCATCTTCCAGTCGCGGCTGACGCGACGCGACATGCTCAAGGGCGCCGCCGTGGCCGGCGCCGCCTTCGGCCTGGGCGGCGGCCTCGCCGCCTGCGGTGGCGACGGCGGCGGAGAGGCCTCGCCTTCGGCGAGCGCTTCCGCTGCCGGCCCCAAGAAGGGCGGCGAGATCCGCGCCGGCATCACCGGCGGGTCGAACTCCAACACGCTCGACGTGACATTGGAGATCACCAACTCGGACGCGGCCCGCACGGTCATGACGTACGAGGCACTCGTGGAGATCCAGCCAGACGGCACGCTGGAGTACCTCCTCGCCGAGGAGATGACCCCCAACGCCGACGCCACCGAGTGGATCATCCGCTGCAAGCCGGACATCACCTGGCATAACGGTAAGCCGTTCGGCGCTGAAGACGTCAAGTACACGTACGAGTACATCTCCAAGAACCAGAAGAACGGCGCCGGCTTCCTCTCGACCGTCGACATCAAGAACATGAAGATTGTCGACGATCTCACGCTCAAGGTGCCGATGCTGAAGCCGTACAGCACCTTCGTGCAGGTGCAGCCCACCTGGTTCCTGCCGATCATCCCCGTGGACTGGGATCCAGAGAAGCCGAACGGCACCGGCCCATTCAAGATCACCAGCTTCTCGCCGCAGCAGACGGTGTTCGAGCGCTACGCGGACTACTGGGATTCGCCGATGCCGTACGTCGACAAGGTGACCCTCATCGAGTACGCGGACATCACGGCACAGGTCAACGCGCTGCTGGGCGGCCAGGTCGACACCATCAGCCTGATCACGTCGAACGAGATCGCCGCCCTCGAGAGCCAGGGCAAGAAGATGAACATCTCGCCCGGCGGCGGCATGAACCCGTTCACCATGAACACCCAGGTGAAGCCGTTCGACGACGTGCGCGTGCGCCAGGCGATGCGTCTGTGCATAGACCGCAAGGAGATGCTCGACCTGGTGTTCAAGGGCAACGGCACCATCGGCAACGACATCTTCTCGCGCTGGGATCCGGCGTACGACACGTCCATCCCGCAGCGTGAGCAGGATCTCGAACAGGCCAAGTTCCTGCTCAAGCAGGCCGGCCAGGAGGGTCTCACGGTCGAGCTGGTCACCGCGGACATCGCCATGGGCGTGGTGAACTCGGCGCAGGTCTTCGCCGAGCAGGCGAAGGGTGCCGGCGTCAACGTACAGCTGCGGAAGACCACGGTGACGGACTTCTTCGGCCCGCAGTACCTGAAGTACCCGTTCGCGTTCGACTACTGGGGCTTCCAGTACTACCTGCCGCAGGTCAACTCCGAGCTGCTGCCCACCTCCCCGTATCCGGAGACGCACTGGGAGGACGAGCGCACGCAGAAGCTGTATGCGGAGGCCCTGGCCACCGTCGACGAGACCAAGCGCACGGAGATCTGCCACGAGATGCAGAAGATCGACCACGAGGAAGGCGGGCTGATGATCCCGTTCTTCCCGCCGGTCATCGACTCCTTCTCGCCGAACGTCAACGGCTTGCGCGAGAGCAAGGTCGGAGCCGCATGGAACAACTTCGACTTCAAGCACATGTGGCTGAGCTGAGCCACGGAACGGCGGTAGGCTTCACGGTATGAGCACAAGCGGACAGGCGAGCCTGGCGCCGATAACTGAAGCAAAGGAGGCGTCGTCCCACCCCATCCTGAGCCTGGTGGGGCGACGCCTCGCCCTCGGCATCCTCACTCTGTTCCTGGTGTCGGTCGTCATCTTCGCGGCCACGCAGGTGCTGCCTGGGAACGCCGCCTACGCGGTGCTCGGGCAGCACGCCACGCCGGATCGCGTGGCGGAGCTCGAGAAGCAGCTCCACCTCGACGAGCCGGCGGTCGTCCAGTACTGGGAATGGATTTCCAGCCTGTTCAAGGGCGAGCTGGGCAACTCGTTCTCGAACGGGGACCCCGTCAGCGAGCTGGTGGGTCCCCGCATTGTCAACTCCGCCGTGCTCGTGCTGCTTGCGGGCATCATCGGCACGGTACTCGGCGTGGCTCTGGGCATGCTCGCCGCGGCGCGCCGCGACAGGCTCATCGACAACGCCCTCTCAGTCGTGGCCCTCGCCGTGACCGCCCTGCCCGAGTTCGTGGTCGCCGTCGTCCTGATCATGCTGTTCGCGTCGCTGGCGTGGCACCTGCTGCCGGCCGTCTCGTTCGTGGCGCCGGGCACCTCGCCGTGGGCGGACCCGAGCCTGCTGGTGCTGCCGGTGACCACGCTGGTCATCGTGATCGTGCCGTACATCTACCGCATGATGCGTGCCGCCATGATCGAGGCGCTCGAAAGCGACTACGTCGAGATGGCGCGGCTCAAGGGCCTGTCCCGCTGGCGCGTCATGCTCGTGCACGCGCTGCCCAACTCGATTGCCCCCACCATCCAGGTCATCGGCCTGAACCTGCTGTACCTGGCCGGGGGCATCGTGGTGGTGGAGTACGTGTTCGCGTATCCGGGGATAGGCGCCGGCCTCGTGGACGCGGTGGCCTCGCGCGATATCCCGACCATCCAGTTCATCACCCTCTGCCTGGCGGCCTTCTACGTGGTCATGAACATCATCACCGATGTCATAGCCCTGCTGGCCACGCCCAGGCGGCGGCTGCCGCGTCAATAGGTGGTGCGAGTGAAGCACAGAGGACGGAGCCAGGACCCGGCGCCTCAGGGCGCCGCCAGCGTCAACGGCGCCGGAGCGAACGGCAAGGTCGTCCGCATGCGCCGTCACCAGTGGGTAGCGATCCTGGGAGCGGCGGCGCGCAGCAGGCGCGGCGCCATAGGCTTGTCGGTGGCCCTGTTCGTCGTGCTGGTGGCGGCCATAGGCCCGGCCGTAGCTCCGAACTCACCGACAGAATTCGTGACCGGGGTGTTCGCGCCGCCCTCGAAGGATGCTTGGCTGGGCGGCGACATCCTGGGTCGCGACGTCCTGAGCCGGGTGCTCGACGGTGGCTGGCTGCTGCTGGTCATCGCCGCCGCGGCCACCGTGCTGGGCGTGGCCGTGGGTGCGCTCGCCGGCGTCACGGCCGCCTATTTCAAGGGCTGGCGGGACGGCCTCATCATGCGCACCGTAGACATCATACTGGCCTTCCCGGCCATCGTTTTCGCCCTCCTCCTGGTGAGCGTGGCCGGGCCCAAGCTGTGGCTCGTCGTGGTGGCCGTGGCGGTCACGCACGCTCCCCAGGTGGCGCGCGTCATCCGCGCCTCAGCCCTCGACATCTGCGAGAAGGACTACATCAAGGCGGTCGAGCTCAACAAGGTGCGGCCGTACAAGATCATCCGGCGTGAGATCCTGCCGAACCTGGTCACGCCGCTCATGGTGGAGATAGGCCTGCGGCTCACCTGGTCCATCGTGATCATCGCCGGCCTCAGCTTCATAGGATTCGGGCTCCAGCCGCCCACGCCCAACTGGGGCACCATGCTCAACGAGAATCGCGTGGGATTGGTGAGCAACTTCTGGTCGGTGCTGGTGCCTGCGGTGCTGATCGCGCTGCTCACTATCGGCCTGAACACGTACACAGACGCCATCGCCCGCGTCACCATCGGCGTCGACCGCAAGGCCAACGAGGAAGTCCGCCTGGACGCCGCTTCCCTGGACGTGGTGCCCTGATGGCGGCCGCCGACGCTGTCCCTGCGGCCGCTGCGGCCACGTCCGGCGCCGCCGGCCCGACGGCCTCGTCGTGCCGCTTGGTCGTGGACGACCTGCGCGTGATTCTGAAGGGCTCGGCCACCGATGTGGTCGACGACGTCTTCCTGTACGTCGAGGCCGGCGAGGTGCTCGGCCTGGTGGGCGAATCGGGATCGGGCAAGACCACCGTGGCTCTGGCCCTGCTGGGGCATGCGCGCCGCGGCCTGGAGGTGGAGCACGGCTCGGTGCAGCTGGAAGGCCGCGACGTGCTGCAGATGTCGCCTGCGGAGCTGCGCAAGCTGCGCGGCCGCCGGGTGGCCTACGTCCCGCAGGATCCTTCAAGCGCGCTGAACCCGTCGCTCAAGATCCGCACGCAGCTCCGCGAGGCGCTCACGGCACACGTGCATGACGACCCGGACATGCCGGACGTCGACGAGCGCATGGCGCAGGTACTGGGCGACGTGCGGCTCAGTGCCACCAGGGAGATCCTCGATGCCTACCCGCACCAGCTCTCCGGCGGCCAGCAGCAGCGCGTGGCGCTTGCCATGGCTTTCGCCTGCCGACCGGAGCTCATCGTGCTCGACGAGCCTACGACCGGCCTGGACGTGGCCACCCAGCGGCACGTTCTCGACACCGTGCGTGGGCTGTGCAGCTCTTACGGTGTCGCCGCGGTGTACGTGACCCACGACCTGGCGGTGATCGCCGAGATCGCCAACCGGGTGGCGGTGATGTACGCGGGTCGCCTCATCGAGCTGGGCTCGACCCGCGCGGTGTTCGAGCGGCCGGGGCATCCGTACACCGACGGGCTGCTCAAGGCCATTCCATCTCCGGAGCGCTCGCACGTGCTGGTGGGAATGGAAGGCCAGCCGCCCAGCCCGGGAAGGCGGCCGCGCGGCTGCTCCTTCGAGCCGCGCTGTCCCATCGCCACGCCGCAGTGCGCAACGGAGCGGCCTCCGGCCGTGCCCGTGGAGGACGCGTCGCACACGGCGCGCTGCTTCCGGGCCACGGACTTCGCCCGCACGTCCACCGGTATAGAGCAGACGAACGCCAAGGACGTGGATAGCTGCGCCGCCGGCGAGGGTGGGCCGATCATGGTCGTCAAGGGGCTGGTCGGCCGCTACGCCCACAAGGAGATCCTGCACGGCGTGGAGCTCGCCGTTCCACGCCGTTGTTGCGTGGCCGTTGTGGGCGAGTCGGGCTCCGGGAAGACCACGCTGGCGCGTTGCCTCACCGGCATGCACGCCAACTGGTCCGGCGACGTGGCCTTCAACGACCAGAAGCTCAAGCCGAGCGCGCACGACCGTGATCTCAAGGTGCTGCGCGCCATGCAGTACATCTTCCAGAACCCGTACACCTCGCTGAACCCGCGCAAGACCGTAGGTCAACTCATCGATCAGCCGCTGGCACACTTCACCAGGCTCTCCGCGCGCGAGCGCACGGAGAAGGTCGTCGCCACGCTCGAGGAAGCCGCGCTCAGCGGCGACTTCCTCGATCGCTACCCCGACCAGCTCAGCGGCGGCGAGCGGCAGCGCGTGGCCATAGCCCGGGCGCTCGGCGTCGAGCCCGAGCTGATCGTGTGCGACGAGGTGACATCCGCCCTGGACGTCTCGGTGCAGGCGGCGATCGTGGAGCTGCTTCGCCGCCTTCAGACCGAACGCGGCCTGAGCCTCCTCTTCATCACCCACAACCTGGCGTTGGTGAGGAGCATCGCGCAGGAAGTCGTGGTGCTGCACGAAGGACGGGTCGTGGAGCGCGGACCCACCGCCGACGTTCTGGCGAACCCGCAGGATGAGTACACCATCGGGCTGCTGGAGGACGTGCCCAAGCTGTCGTCGCTGGCGGCGCCTCCGGTGGCGCCCGCGGGCGCCGTGGCGCCGGCGATCACGGTCTCGACGTCCTGAGTCAGACGGGACGTTTGGGCCGCAGCGCACAGACGGCATCTGTCGACGGACCGACCTGGAGGCGCGGATGGCGTTCCGCGTCGTTGAAGGAGTGAACATGGCCGAGCCCCATATCAGCTTGCTCGACGGGTCGGACGTGGAGTTCATACACGAGCGCACGCTTGAGGTGCTGGAACAGGTCGGTGTGCGCTTCTGCAGTGCGCGGGCCAGGAGCATGCTGGCCGCCGCGGGTTGCCCGGTCGATGAGCAGGAGGAGCGCGTCCGGTTCCCGCGCGAGCTGATCGAATGGGCGCTCGGCAAGCTTCAGAGGGACGTGTTGCTGGCCGGGCGGACCTCTCGCTACGACGCGCCACTGGACGGCAGCCGTACGTATTCGACTATCGCCGGCATCTGTCCCCACGTCGTCGACATGGACAGCGGGCTCTATCGCGCTCCTGGTGAGCAGGACCTGGTGGACATCACCCGGGTCGCCGATGCCCTCGATGCGTGCGGCATCGTCTGGTACTCGGTGAGCCCTACCGAGGGCGTGGACGCCAAGATGGTGGATGTAGCGGCCACGGCTTGCATGCTGGCGAACACCGGCAAGCACGTCATGGGGCAGGTGCTGCGCCCGGAGCAGGTGCCCTTCGTCCTGGAGATGCTGGACGTATGCGGCTGGTCGTCACGACGCCCGTTCTTCTCGGCGATCTACTGCCCGGTCGCGCCGCTGCAGCATGAGGCGCCGGCCATCGAGGCGGCGATGGCGCTGGCGGCGCAACGCATGCCTATCGACATCTTCAGCCTCGGCCTCTCCGGCGCCACGGCGCCGGTGACCCTCGCCGGCACCATCATCCAGACCAATTGCGACGTGCTCAGCGCCGTGGCCCTGTTCAAGCTTGTCGCGGAGGACTGCCCGCTCATCTACTCGGCCAACGCCGGCATCATGGACATGCAGACGTCGCGGTTCGCGGTCGCCGCTCCGGAAGCGGTGCTCATGAACGTGGCACAGATAGAGCTGGTGCATTCCTACGGCCTGCCGGCGCTCACCGTGGGCCACGTGAGCGATTCCAGCACGCTGGACTTCCGCGGCGGCCTCGAGGACATGGGCATGACGCTGCCTACGGTCCTGGCGCGGCCGGACATCATGACCGGCCTGGGCACCGTAGGGGCCGGCGAGGCCGTGTCGTTGCTCAAGCTGGTGCTGGATGCCGACCTGAGCGGCTATGTCGACCGCATGCTGCGCGGCGTGGTGGTGGATGCGGAGCACGCCGCGCTCGGCGCCATCACCGACGTTGGACCCGGCGGGCACTACCTCGCCCGCAAGGAGACGCGCCGCGGCATACGCGGCGGCGAGCTCTGGATGCCCAAGCTCCTCATCAGGGACGCGTATGCAGGGAGCGTGCGCGGCGCGCCGGGAGCGCTCGACCGCGCGCGCGAGGCCGTGGAACGGATCCTCGCCGAGCACACGCCGCCGCCGCTACCTCCCGGCGCCGAGGCCAAGCTGGCAGACATCCGGGGGCGGGCTCAGGCAGAGCTGCCGCAGGCCTGAGCCCACACCGCCCGGGCCGGAGTGAGCCGGTCTGCCGACGGCTGGACTGAAGCGGAGCAGCCGTCAGTCGAGTTCGACCCAGCCCCGGGGCAGCCCCAGCCTCACGGCGAGCAGATCGAGCGCCGTGTGCGGCAGCGTCGCCTCCTCTTGCAGGGCTCCTTGTGCCTCCGGCGCACGGCCAGAGGTTTCGACATCGGGCGACTGCGAGTCATATGGAATGCCCTGGGGCCACCACGGCGTGTCGGCCTCAGGAGCACCGGATGCCTTGACCACCAGCGTGCCGCGGCCCACGTTCCTCTGCCGGTTGCCCGCCCAGTCCGTGGCGCGCACCTCCATCCGGTACCTGCCGGGCTGCAGTCGGCAACGGAACCGCTTCCAGTAGTAGCTGGGCGCGGGGTCCGTCCCCCAATTGCCGGCATGGAGAACGATCGTCTGCCGGGAACGGTCGCTTCGGCCGCGGAGCGTGATGGTGACCTGCTGGAGCCCGCTGGTGGCATCGTTCGCGCAGAAGTACAGGACACCCCTCATGCCGCTGTTGACGACGGCCTTGCGCGGCACGCTGCACGACGGGCCGACTGTATCGAGGTACGCGCAGGCGATCGCGGCTGGCTCCACGTTCCCAGCAGCGTCGACCGACCGGTACAGGTACTCGTGCTCACCGTCGGTACTGTGATCGCGCGCCGCCGGGAACGTGATGCTGCTCCCCTGCTGCCAAGTGGCTCCCTTGTCGAGGCTGTACTCCGTGCGGGCCACCGGACCCTCAGGGTCGCTTGCGCTGAGATCGACCGTTACGGTGCCGCGATGCCACTCCTCGTCCCCGCTGCCCATGGTGATCGGAATGCAGAGGTCGCCGCTGCCGTTGACCGTGCTGAGAAGGAAGCCGTCGCCGAGTGCCCAGAGGTGGTCGGCGTCGAGACCGATGATGTCCGCCACACCGTACCCGCTGGCGACGCGGGTCCAGGTGGCGCCGCCGTTGGCCGTGGCGTACACGCCGTCGCCGCCGATCCATCCTCGGCCGTCGTCGAGGAAGTGGACGGCGCTCAACGGGGCGCGAACGTCCGGGAGGCGCGTCCATGTGAGGCCGCCGTCTGAGGTCCGGAGCAGCCAGCCCTCCTCATTGTCGTGATCGGTGCCCACGGCCCAGCCGTTGAGCGCGTCGACGAACTGGATGTCCGTGATGTAGGGCGCGTCCGTTGGCAGGATCGACCTGATCCATTTGCGCCCGCCATTCGTAGTCCGTGCTATTCCCGACACGTACTCGTACTCGTCCTTGTCATCTGCGGACTGCTGCTCGAACGCTCCGGCCACCCATCCGGTCGACGAGTCGACGAAATCGACACAGAGGAGACCCGCGCTCTGCGGTACCCACTGCGGATACCAGTTGGCGCCTCCGTCATCCGTATGCGCCAGTGTGGTGCGCGCTTTGAGGTACTCCCAGCCGGTGTTACTGCTGACCGCCCACGCCATCGAAGCATCCACACAGTCGACGTCCACCGGGCTGCCGGCCAGCGGCCATTCCTGTTCCGACCATGTGCCACCCCCGTCGACGGTAGACCAGACGGCGCCCACCTGATCGATCGAATCGTCGTCCTTGGCGCCCACGACCCATCCGTGTTGGGCGTCCGCGAAGGCCAGGGATGTGAGCGAGGCCGCCCAGCGAGGGAACCCAGGCTGCTGCTGCCAGCGCAGGCCGTCGGTGCTATGCAGTAGCGTGCCCCACGAGTCCAGGGCCCACACGTTGTCCGCCGACAGGGCCTGCCCCTCCGCGAAGCTGTACTGCATGCCCGACGAGCGTGCGGTCCACACGTCTCCGTCTGTGGACGTGACGATGCCGCTGCCGACCGCGCACACGGTGTGACCCCGGGCGGCGATCCATGCCGGGGAGCATGTGGTGCTGAAGGTGCTCTTGGTCCAGTTGTGGCCTCCGTTGGACGTGTGGCGCACGATGATTGCACTGGACAATCCGCTCAGTCCGGCTCCGTAGTAGCCAAAGAGGCTCTGGATGTCACCGCCAACGACCCAGCCGCTCGTGGGTCCTGTCATGCGCAATCCTGTGAGCCATGTTCGTGCCGTGGACAGGGCAGGCGACCAGTGCACCCCCCCGTCCGACGTGCTCAGCACCTGGAAACGCTCGGTGTCGTCGTCGGTCACGAGCGCCCAGCCGTTCCGCCGATCCCAGAAGTCGACCTGCATGAAGAAGGTGTCATCGCCGATGCCGCGCCGCAAGGCCTGCCAGGAGCGTCCGCCATTGCACGTGCGCCAGGCGTGACCCCTGCTTCCCACTGCCCAGCCGTTCCTGGCATCGACGAAGTCGACGAGAAGGTAGCCGGAGTAGCCCTTCAGGGCGCGCGCCGTCCACGTGGCCCCACCGTTGGACGTGCGCAGGATCCGGCCGGTGGTCGTGCCGATCCAACCGCGTGCGCGATCCACGAAGCTGACCGAAGTCAGAAGGGCCGTGTGCTTGGCGGACCCGTCGCCGAGATTGAGCGCCTGCCAGCGCGTACCGCCGTCGCTCGTGTACGTAAGGACGCCGGGGTTGGCGCTGTTGTGGCTGTCGTAGCCGACGGCCCAGCCATGTAGCTCGTCGACGAAGCTCACCGCGACGAGGGTGGCCTTCGTCCCGGACTCCTGTGGTTGCCACGTGGTTCCGGCGTCGGCGCTGTGCAGCACCGTACCGTCGCCGCCGACTACCCACACGTCGGTATCTGATGCGAAGGCCACGTCCAGCAGGTTCCCGGCGCTCACGCCGGACGGGGTCGGCATCTGCCAGTACCAGCCCTGGTCGCCGTTCGGCGCGAGGGCAAGAGACGGTGCGGCGCAGAGCACCGAGAGAAGCAGGCAGGCAGCGACTGGCGCGGCGGCCGGCAGGATCATGTGCGACAGGGCGGCGATGGCTTTCACAGGGGTCCCCCGAGTTGGCGGATGCAGCGACGAAGAAAAGCGTACGCGACTGTACCGCGAGCCGTCAATCGCGACTACCGCCCCGTGTCGGCGTCATGGCCGCTTCGTTCTGACCCGCCTGCCTACTCGAATTCCTCGCTCTCGTCGGCGGTGAAGAAGAGCAGCAGCTCGTCGCCGGTGAGCGTGCTCAGGTCCATGCTGAGGAGGTGGCGCTCGGCGTCCTCCCGGTGCCTGGCGGCGCTGGCCTCCATGGCGGCCAGCTTGTCGCCGACCCCGCACTCCTGCAGCAACGCCTTAGCGGCGTCGAACAGCGTGGAGCTTCCGTGGATGAGTACGCCCTCCTGGAGGATCTTGCTGGCCACCATCTTCTTGAAGTCGTCGAACCGTGCCTGCTCGCGCAAGCGGTCGAACCGCTTGACGACGTAGTCGATCTCCTCCCGGGCGGAAGGGTTGATGAGGTGCAGGTACTTCTGCTGATAGATGGCTTCGTCGAGCTGCCGGAGGAGAGCTTCCGGCGCGGCGTCATCGACGATGACGACCAGGTCGAGATCTGAGCCGCGGACCATCTTGCCGGTGCTGCGTTCCGGACGGGGGACGTCGTGGGCCATGTCGTACACGACGTCCCCGGCGATGAAGACGCAGAAGAGGTCGTCCATCGCACGGCTGGCGGGAACGGCAGTACGGGCTGCAGTGGCGGGGCTAGCGGCGGAGAGGGTAGCGGGCGCCCCGTCCGCGAACGCGCCCGGGTTCTCCGCGACGCGGGCAGCGATGCCGGCGACGACGCCGGTCGCCAGGTCCAGCTTGGCGCGGCTGACGGTCCGGACGTGCGCGAGGACCTCGTCCGCCTTGCGGTCGAGCCCGGCCGGGTCCTCGGCCAGTCCCACGACCGAGTACGTCAGGAACTCGCGCAGTATCGACGGCGAGAGCCGCGCGTAGCCGTCGACCTTGCGGTCGAGCCGCAGGAAGCGTGTGCCCACACGCCTGACCGTGAGGCGGTTGGAGAGCATCGCCGCCTTCCAGCAGGCGAAGGCCTCCTCCGCCGTCTCAGCCCGCAGCTCGGCCCCCGTGAGGGGGCCGAGCTTCCTGACGAGACGTACGATCCTGTCTTCCATGTGCCTTCCCGGCCGACCTTTGCCCGATTTGGGGGCCGGTCCGTTCCCGGTGCACCTGAGCAGACCGCGCCATCGACCCGACATCGCGGGCGGCGCGACCGGCCTGACGGCGCGGGCGGCGCCTTTGACCGGGCATCGCGCGGCCCGCGGCTCGCCGGCTCGAGCGGCCCACTTTGCCCGCCTGCCTTGTGCCGGCCGGCCTTTCTGTCCCGCCGGCTAGCCTACGAGGCCGCTCTCGGGGTCTCTTGTGAACGTGAGGTCGGCGACGCGCCCATACGGCTTGCCGCGCATGTCGACGACCGTGCAGCCCCTGGCCACGACCTCGTCCTTTCTGGCGAGCACGTCGCCGGCCGCGTGCTCGTCCAGCACGTAGACGAGATCACCGCCGTCCGCCACGTACTTCTGGCCGTAGCTGATCGGCACGTCGCAGGTGACCTCACCCAGGATGGACTCGGCGACCGGGCTCGTCTTGCGCTTGCCGTTCGCCAACAGCACCACCCTGCGGGCCTCGTAGACCAGTTCCGCGCCCATCGAGATGGCGTACCAGGGGCTGTCCTGCTTGGTGGGGAAGTGACCGTCCGCGACGGCGTTCTCCACGGTGTTGTCGTCGAGCTTCACCAGCAGGACGCGGTTGCCCGCGAACGGGATGCCGCTTTCGTGGAACGCCACGTGCCCGCGACCGCCCACGCCGACGACGTGCAGGTCGATGCCTCCGGCAGAGGCGATCTTCTTGTCGTAGGCGTCGAGGATGGAGTCCCTGATGTCACCGAGCAGCCCGCCGACGCCGTCCTTGACGACGACCGCCTTGCCCTTGTCGGCGCCCTGCAGCTCGTAGTCGCCCGGCCGCCCTTCGAGGGCGGCCACCAGCTCTGACTGGTCGATGAGCGTGCCCCACGGGACGTTGGTCTCGGCGAACTTGTGCCGCATGAGCGCGAACAGCTCGGTGGTCATGAAGTAGCTGTAGGACTCAGGATGCAGCGCCCGTTGCTGGGCGTTCTCGCCCGGCAGACCAACGTATTCGTCGAGATTGAAGGTGCGGACACGGCCGGCGTCTATGCTGCCTGAGTTGAACGCCTTGGCCAGATGCTTGTAGAGGCCCGTGGGCGAGTTGCCGGTGGCCAGGCCGAGCACGTACTCAGACTTGCTCGCCTGTTTCTCCTTGATGTCTGACGCGACCACGTCGGCAGCCACGGCGCTCATCTGGTCGAAGTCGCTCGTTACATAGATCGTGAACGGCATGAAGGCCCTCCTGGACTCTCGCCTCGCGGGTGGACGGTGGGATCAGCCGATGGCGTCCTTGACGACGGCCGCGACCGTCTCGCAGTACTTCTGCGTGGCCTCTGCGGTGGGGCCTTCCACCATGACCCGGCACATGTTCTGCGTGCCGGAGTAGCGGACGAGCACGCGACCCTGGTCCTTGAGCTCGGCCTCGACCTGCTTGATCACCTCGACGATCGCCGGGACCGTGGTGATATCCGGCTTGCTCTTGACGTCGACGTTGATGAGCTTCTGCGGGAAGACGTCCATCAGCTTCGCGAGCTCGGAGAGCGGCTTCCCCGTCTTGAGCATCGCTGCCAGCAACTGCAGCGCGGTCAGGATGCCGTCGCCGGTGGTGTGGTGGTCCAGGAAGATCATATGGCCGGATTCCTCGCCGCCTATGACGGCGCCCAGACGCTGCATGTCCTCGAGGACGTAGCGGTCGCCGACCTTGGAGGCGTGATGCGAGAAGCCGTACTTCTTGCAGGCCACGGTGAGCCCCAGGTTGCTCATGATGGTGCTCACGAGCAGGTCGTTCTTCAGCTTGCCCTCTTCCTTGAGCTGGCGCGCGCAGATGATGAGGATCTGGTCCCCGGTGATCTCGTTGCCCTTCTCGTCGACGGCGATAAGGCGGTCGCCGTCGCCGTCGAAGGCGAGTCCCACGTCGGCGCCCGTCTCCATCACGGTCTTCCGCAGGTGCTCCGTGTGCTGGGAGCCGCAATCACGGTTGATGTTCAGGCCGTCTGGCTCGTCGTGGATGACGGTGAGCTCGGCGCCAAGCTCGGTGAGCGCCTCCGGCGCCACCTTGTACGTGGCGCCCTCGGCCACGTCCATGGCGATCTTCATGCCCTCGAGCGAGAGGCTGCGCGGAAAGGTGTTCTTGAGGAAGACCACATACCGGCCGTGCGCGTCGTCGAGCCGGTAGGCACGCCCCATCTCGCTGGGCTCGGGCACCATCTCGGGCAGCTTGCCGCCCAGCATGAGCTCTTCGATCTCCTCTTCCTGCTGGTCGGAGAGCTTGAAGCCCGCGCCCGAGAACACCTTGATGCCGTTGTCCTGGAACGGGTTGTGCGACGCCGAGATGACCATGCCGGCGTCGGCCCGCATGCTCTCGGTCATGAAGGCGATGCCGGGAGTGGGAAGCACGCCGACGAGCAGCGGGACGCCGCCCATGGACGTGATGCCCGACTCCAAGGCGCTCTCGAGCATGTAGCCGGAGATGCGCGTGTCCTTGCCGATGACCACGCGCGTGGTGTGGCCTTTCTTCTTGAGGACGTACGTGACCGCCTGGCCCACGGCGAATGCGGTGGCGGCATCCATGGGGTAACGGTTGGCCTCGCCTCTGATGCCGTCTGTGCCGAACAGCTTGCCCATGCTTCTCCTCCCCGAATAGGAGATCGTCACTGCCTTCCAAAGAGAGGCAGAGGCTGGAGCAGCGCCCCGGCCTCCGCGCACAACGTGTCCACGGTCTGCTGTAGCCAAGCGACGCCCTTGGCGGCGACGTCTGCGGGCAGCTTCTGGATGGCCTCCGTGTAGGGGGCTGCAGCTACTGCTCCGCCCCCGGCTGCCGCGTCGCAGCCGCTGGCTTCCCTGAAGGCCGCCAGGAAGGCGTCTCTGCCGGCGGCCGGCGGCTCCGCGCCGAACAGCGCGCAGACGTCGTCGACCCGCTCGCGTAGCGCCTGCCGGCCGGCGTCCTTGGGCTCCACCTTGGCGACCATCGCCTTGAGGCGCTTGACGCGCTCGTCCTTGGCCAGGGCGAGCACCTCAAGCGCTCCCTCGTACACCAGGTCGCCCAGTTCCTGGGCGGCGAAGAACGGCCGGCGCACGTGCTGGTACCACTGCTCGAGCGCCACCAGGTTCGCCATGTAGATGATGTTGTTGGCCGTCACGCGCGCCACGCCCATGTACGCGCGCGGAGCGTGGTCCCTCACGGCTCCGGGATGGGAGTCGCTGATGACCAGCTTGCCGTCTGCCGGCACGTCGCGTCGCAGCACCGATCCTGCCGCCACGACCGTGCCGTAGCCCAGCCGCACGGGACCGACGGTGCCGCCCTGGCCGCCCAGGAAGATCGGCGGCTGGTCCAGCATGACGCCGCGCGGCACGTCGCCGAACAGCGACGGCGTGGTCTTGTCGCCGTCTGGCGTGAAGTTGAAGTGGATGTACGAACTGCCCACTTCGCTGTGGACCTTGCGGCTGGTGCCGCCGGCCATGAGGCAGTCGCAGAAGTTGATGAGGCTGCCGAGCGTGACGAACGGGAACAGGATGGTCTGCTTGAGACCTACGCAGTGCGCTCCGTTGGCCTCCTCTTCGAGGAGGCACCCCTCGCGCACCTGCGCCGCCGGACCCATGTTCGCCTTCTCGAGGAAGACCGACTTCCTGAAGGAACCGCCCTTGAGATCGACGTCGGGGCCCAGGAAGCAGTCGTCGATGGTCACGGGCGCCTCGGCGCCGAGCTTGACGCCGGCGGAGATCACCGTGCGGGCGCCGTAGATGCGACAGCCGGGATAGAGCGTGACACCATCACCGGAGATGCGCTCGAGCGCTACTTCCGGGCCTATGTCCAGCGTCAGGGGGTTCGGTACCTCGACCCCCTTCTCCATCAGTCGCAGGATCTGCTCGCGGCTTCGCGGCTGCAGCGGCTCAATGTCTTGGCGCATGGTTCGCCCCTGGTAGGTATGCGATCGTCGGGCTACCTCACGGCGGACCGCCGGGAGGGCTGACGCGCACCTTTGCGCAACGGGAAGACCGTGTCAACCTGTATACGGTACCGGCTCGCGGGCTTGGCGTCCCTCGCCGATACTACGTAGTGCAGAACATGCGACGCGCATAGAGCGGCCGGGATGGGCCGTCGCGCGCGGTGAAGGGCAGGGTGGCAGCGACGGTGACGGAATCGGCGTACCAGGCCAGCTTCGCCGACGAGACGACGTGCGGGCTTGATCGATACATAGACATCGAACGTATCGGCGGACTGCTGCAGAGCCTCTCCGAGTCCGCCGGCGTCGCCACGGCGCTCGTGGATCTCGACGGGAACCCTCTCACAATGGCCGCTTTCACGCCGCTCTGCGCGGACTTCCATCGTCAGCACCCGGAGTCGGCGGCACGCTGTGCGGAGAGCGATTCGACTTATGCCGCCTCCATGGTGCGCGGAAAAGAGGGCGCCCTTTATACGTGTCTCAACGGTGTGACGTGCGGGGTGGCGCCCATAGTCGTTGATGGACGCCATCTGGCCAACGCGCTGATCGGCCAGTTCTTCCTGGACGAGCCGGACGCCGGGCGCTTCGCCCGTCAGGCGAAGCGGTGGGGCTTCGACCGCGACGAGTACCTGGCCTGCATGAAGCAGCTGCCGATCATCTCCGAGACGAAGGCCCGCGCCATCCTGGACGTGCTGGTCGTCTCGACCCAGCTGCTGGCCGACGTGGGCTCCGAAGTGCTCCAGCGACAGCGCAGCGAGGCCGACCTGCTCGCCAGCGAGAGACGCTACCAGTCGCTCTTCGAGAACTCCCCGGTGGCGATGTGGGAGGAGGACCACTCCTGGGTCAAGAGGTATGTGGATGAGCTTGTGGCCGCGGGTGTGGAGGACATCGAGGCCTACCTGCTCGCCCACCCGGAAGAGCAGGCCCTGTGCCTTGCGAACACGAAGGTGTTGAGCGTGAACCGGGCGGCAGTGGAGCTCTACGGAGCGGCCGACGAAGAGGAGCTCATCGAGCGCTCCGACGAGATCGATCTGCTCCTAAGCCCGGTCAACACGCGCGTGTTCTGGGTGGCCATGGCGGCAGGCAAGCACGCGGCCACGTTCGAGACGTCGGTCAAGAACCTCGCCGGGCGGGATATCGTCCTCCGCGAATCCTGCATGGCCGCGCCGGGCCACGAGGACACGTTCGATCGCGTCTACATCGCCGACGTGGACATCACGGAGCGCAAACGGGCCGAGGCGTCGCTGGTTCACGCCAACCGGCTCCTGCGCATCGTGTCCCATGTCAACGAGATGATCGTGCGGCAGACGAGCGTGGACCGCCTTCTCCGGGAAGCCTGCCGGATCTTCGTCGACACCGGCGGGTTCGCGATGGCCTGGGTCGGCTTCTCCAGTGCCAAGGACAAACGGGTCGTGCCGGTGGCGGCGGCAGGCATCGATCTGGACGTCCTCGAGAGCTTCGACGTGCGCTACGACGAATCACCTCACGGGAGCGGGCCGGTCGGCACGGCCATCCGCACCGGGCGGCCGGTCGTCTGCAACGACACCATGGCGGATCCGATGATGGAGCCGTGGTGGGATCATGTACGTGAGCTCGGCGGCCGTTCGTCGGCAGCCGTCCCCATCCGTGTGGGGAATGAGATCCGCGGCGTACTGAGCGTCCACTCCCCTGAGCCGGCGTCCCTCCGGGAAGGAGAGATCGATCTGCTCCAAGAGCTGGCGGACGACGTAGGGTTCGCGCTGCGGGCGCTCGAGGATGCGGCGGTGCGCGAGCAGAACGAGGTGGCTCTGCGGACCAGCGAGGCCCGCTACCGCCGCATCGTCGAGACCTCCATCGAAGGAATAGCGCTCCTCGACGCGGAGCGACGCATCACGTACGCCAACGAGGAGATCAGCCATCTGACCGGGTACGAACTTGCGGAGCTCCAGGGCATGCCTCTCGAGAGCATGCTCTTCCCCGAGGACGTGCGCAGGCAACTCGCGCGCTATGCGGCGTTGCCGGCCGGGGAGACCAGGCGATACGAGGTCAGGGCGCGTCGCAAGGACGGTTCTGCGCGCTGGGCGCTCGTGTCGGCACAGCCGATAGTCGACGAGCGAAGGCAGGTCGTCGGCATGTTCGCCATGGTCACCGACATCCACGACCGCAAGCGGGCGGAGCAGCGTGCGGCACGCACGCTGGAGCAGCTGCGGGACTCGGTGGATGCGGCCGTGAGGACGCTGGCGCGCACCATCGAGATGCGCGACCCGTACACCGCCGGGCATCAGGAGCGCGTCACCGAGCTCACATTAGCGATCGCCGAGCGCCTGGGCGTGCCGTCTCGCACGCTCACATCGTTGCGCATCGCGGCGCTCATCCATGACCTGGGCAAGATCGCCGTGCCGGCGGAGCTCCTCGCCAAGCCGGGTTCTCTGAGCCCCATGGAATGGGAGCTGATCCGCCAGCACCCCGCGACGGCGTTCGATATCCTTCACGACATGAAGTTCCCGGGGCCGGTCGCCGCGATCGTCCGTCAGCACCACGAGCGCCTCGACGGGTCCGGCTACCCATACGGCCTGCGGGGCGACGAGATCCGCCGCGAGTCGCGCATCCTCGCGGTGGCCGATGTGGTGGAGGCCATGGCTTCGCACCGGCCCTATCGACCGGCGCTCGGCGTGGACTTCGCGCTTGAGGAGATCCAGAGCAGGCGCGACGTGCTGTATGACGCCGAGGCGGTCGACGCCTGTGTACACCTGTTCCGCGACGGAGAGTTCGCTTTCAGTTGAGCAGGGCGGGCGGCCGGGGCTCCTG